>CAZLNX010000013.1:0-42572 GCA_964560795.1 uncultured Anaerolineales bacterium
AGCTTATGCCGGGATCAAAGAAGGGGCTTCGTTGGGAGGGGAAAGATGATATTAGGAAAAGGAAGTGCACAAACCGAGGCCGGGGTGATCCGGGAATACCATCACTTTTTGGAAGAACAGACATACTGCCCAAAGATCCTGAAGATTTTGAAGGGAGCACCTGGCGTGATGTCGCGACGGATTGAGAAACCGCTGGCCACCTGGGAGGATGAGGAAATTCTAGGGTTGTTCCCAGGACGGGAGAAGCAAGCGCGTTTCAGTTACTGTGCGTTTCTGGCTTATCTGTTCTTCCGGGGCTACCGGCGTGCGACGTTGTCTCTGATCACACAGCTGCCTACTCATCTCTCTCGGATGCACAGGGAAGCGCTCTTGCCCAGCCGCCAGCGCCTTCAAAAAGCTTCCCAGGATTTGAAATATGAGACACAGCGAGTCGGCAGTGAACTCATTTTGTTGATTTATCTCTTGGCGGTAGTGGGAAAGCCCCTGGAAGCTCTCAAACGGACTGATTTTGAGGCTTTTCAGGATGAATACCAGGCCTGGTTTCGTCAATCCGGGCGTAGAAAGGACAACAGACCGGACTCCTGTACGTCCCGACTGGAACGCTACCTGACCCATTGGAAAGTCATTCCGCCTGGACAGAAGGTTTTCAAGCATGAAGAATACTTTGCTCGCCTGAACCACGCCCCAATCCGGAATGCCATCCTGACCCACATCCATTGGTATGAAGTTAGATGCCGTCCTAGTTCTGTCAACAGCCGCCGTGCGGCTTTGACTACCTTCTTCATCTGGTTTCAAGAAAAATATCCATCTTGTGAACGGCTCGATGACGTCAACAGGAAAGTTGCACTGGCGTATGCTCAGCACCTAAAACGGGAGGTGGAGGCCGGTCGGTATTCACCCAAATATCGCAATGACCAATACCGGGGAATGCGTCTCTTCTTTGATTTTGCAGTGGACGAACGGTTGGAAACATCCCCCGATCGCAATCCTTTTGGGAAACATGATGTCCCCCAGGATCCTGATCCGGTTCCCCGCTACATCCCCGACCGTGAGCTGCGCCAGGTGTTGGAATATTGTCAGAATGGGGCCTCGCTCAAGGAGAAAACGGTGGTGACAATCTTGCTCCATACCGGCATTCGTGCCGCAGAGTTGGCAGGACTGTGCACAACGGACATCGTCCAGATTCAGGGCACCTGGAAACTGCATATCCGGGAAGGCAAAGGCCTCAAAGATCGGGTGATCCCGCTTACCCCAGCTTGTCTGACAACTTTCCAAGAATGGCAGCAATCGGGTTGGGAAGGCAGAAATGAACACCTCTTCACCTGGTATGGCCGCCCCTGGCAGAGTGGTGCCACTGTTTGCAACATCATTCGTGAATTGGGAGCCAATCTGGGTTTGAAAGACCTGACCCCTCATCGTTTCCGCCACACCTTTGCCGTGGCTTTGCTCAACCATGGTCTACGGGAATCAGCCCTGCAGAAACTGATGGGTCATACCACTTTGAATATGACCTTGGAATATGCTCGCATCCTGGATCGCACCGTCGAGCAGGCTTTCAACCAGGCCGTTGAGCAAATGCAGGAGGGGCCCTTGAGTTGGGTACCCAACTTTTTCAAGCCGCAGGACTATGTGCATTTCGAAGAGAGCAACGCAGTGAACTGGATCCGCCTTCCGCATGGGTATTGCCGACGGCATCCCAAACTGCATTGTGAAAGCGACGTCAAGTGCCTGCTCTGTGATCGTTTCTGTGCTGATCCAGGGGATCTCTCACGGCTTCAGGAGATGCACCAAAGGTATCTTGATTTGGAGATGAAGGTCAAGGCCGATGTTGTCCTGGCTCAGATCCGCTATCTTGAATCTTTACTTGTAGACGAACAAACTTCTGACAAACCGTTTCATACGCGGGAGCACTTTCCGGAGGCCGGGCCCCTGTCAAGGGCGGTTCAAACGACCGCATTGTGACCTCCCCGTCTGCCCTTGATAGGGTGGCCGGAGGAAGGATAATTGCCCGCAAGAAACGGTTTGTCAGGTGATGCATTTCTTAGCTAATGAAGGTATTCAGTATTCAATTTCCATCCAAACCCTTGACTTTTTCTCCATATAACAGGGCTTGGCGTAGGATCACCACTGGGATGGTTATGCACAACAATAATCGCCGCTGCGTTTCTGCGTATCGCGGCACGGAACAACTCCCCTACCCTAACTTGCGATGAGTTCAACGATCCCTGATACACCTCGACGATATCCAGCACCCGGTTGCGGGTATCTAAAAGCACCACTCGTAAATGTTCTTGCTCCAGGACAGACATTTCGTACTGCACCAGCGCAGCAGCATCGGCTGGACTGTTAATCGTCGGGCGCTCTTCAGGGGATTCGAGAGTCATGCGGCGCCCCAACTCAATGGCAGCCTTGATTTGAGCAGCTTTCGCCACGCCAACGCCGTGCTGTTCACAAACTTCATCATAAGATGCTCTATGCAAACCTGTCAGCCCACCGAGAGCTTGCAATAAACGCCGTCCAACTTGAACAGCGTTCTCTCCCTGAACACCAACTCGCAGCAAGATCGCCAATAATTCTGCATTAGACAATGCCTGTGGACCAAGTTTAGCCAGTCGCTCGCGCGGGCGTTCACTGGAGGCCAGATCGGTAATGCGGTAGGTAGTGTTTACTTCATTCATGTGTACCCCACAAACATATAGTTAGTACAATATTGAAATTTAATGACGATATGCAATACACCAGATGTTATACAACAGAGCGCGTAAAAATGCAAGCATAATAAAATTAGGCTATAATTGATCCCAAATTAGGAGTGAGATTATGACCTTTGACCCCTCATCCCTCAGCAATTTCATGCTCTTCCTTACTGCCTGGGGCGGCGCGTTTATCGCCGCACTTTGGCTGAGTTTGATCGTGTGGACCTACCGCGATATTCGCGCCAGAGCACGTGATCCATTAGGGCGTATCCTGGCCGTATTGGTAGTAGCGGTACTTTTCCTCCCAGGAATTGTGGTCTACCTGATCTTGCGCCCTCACCGAACTCTCGATGATGAATACCAACACACCCTTGAAGAGGAAGCCTTACTGCGTTCCATCGAAGATACACCTGTCTGCCCAGGATGTGGACGCCGTACCAAAGATGGCTGGAAAATCTGCCCCAACTGTCAGACGAAACTAAAAAAGACCTGCCATCACTGTGGCAAGCTGATGGAATTACCCTGGAATCTGTGCCCCCATTGCGGCACCCCCACCCCAGGGATGCGGCGCGACGACCTGACCTTAGATGAGGCTCTTGAACCTTTGGCTGCTACTATCTCCGAAGAAGTACCCCAAGAAGAAACGCTCGAAGAAGAATAATTTTCACCATCTCCACAAAACAAAAACCGTGTTGCTATGTTTAGAGCAACACGGTTTTTTTCATCCTATGTTCCACCATTGAACGGTTGAACGAGAATTGTTGAGATATGGCTATTTCTTGATATTCAACGCATCCCAACCGGCGTAGCGACCTTCATCGCCCAATTCGCCTTCAATGCGCAGCAGTTGGTTGTATTTGGCAACCCGGTCCGAGCGAGCAGGAGCACCCGTCTTGATCTGGCCCATGTTGAGGGCAACGGCCAGGTCGGCGATGGTGGCATCTTCGGTCTCACCCGAACGGTGGGAGGTAACTGCCCGCCAACCGGCGCGGTGACAAGCTTCAACAGCCTCGATAGTTTCCGTCAGCGAACCGATCTGGTTGAGTTTGACCAAGAGTGAATTGGAAGCTTTCTCATCGATAGCCCTGCGGACACGCTCAGGGTTCGTCACCAAGAGGTCATCGCCCACAATCTGAAGCCGATCACCAAGCTCTGCGACCATTAATTTCCAGCCGTCCCAATCATCCTGTGCCAGGCCATCCTCGATGGAGACTATGGGGTACTGATCGACCCAATCTTTCCAGAATGCAACCATTTCTTCACTGGTCAACTTCTTGCCTTCCGTGCGCAAGTGATAAAGACCCGAGTCGCTCTCGTAGAACTCAGAAGCAGCCGGATCAAGCGCGATTGCGATTTGCTCGCCAACACCAGCTTTGAAGCCAGCTTTATCAATGGCTTCGAGAATCACTTCCACGGCCTCTGCATTGGCTTTGAGCGCAGGAGCATAGCCGCCTTCGTCACCAACCAGGGTCTTATAATCGCGCGCCTTCAGAACGGACTTAAGGGCATGATAGATCTCTGCACCCCAACGCAACCCTTCTGAGAAGGAGTCAGCGCCGAAGGGCATCACCATGAATTCCTGTGCATCTGTAGACTGCCAGCCAGTGTGCGCTCCGCCGTTTAGGATATTCAGCATCGGCACTGGCAGCACATGAGCGTAGACACCGCCGATATACCGATAAAGCGGCAATCCGAGCGAATTTGCTGCAGCCTTGGCCACTGCCAGGCTGGTGCCAAGAATGGCATTGGCGCCCAGTTTGGCTTTGTTCGGCGTACCATCCAGTTCTAAAAGGGCCATGTCGATGGCGCGCTGCTCAGTAGCATCCCATCCGACCATTTCTTCAGCGATGGGCCCATTAACATTATCCACTGCTTTGAGTACACCTTTACCAAGATAAGCCCCCTTATCGCCATCCCGGAGTTCCAGTGCCTCGTGGACACCCGTCGATGCCCCAGAAGGTACAGCGGCGCGGCCCCAGCTTCCATCTAATAATTGCACCTCAACCTCAACGGTCGGGTTGCCGCGCGAGTCGAGAATTTGGCGGCCAATGACAGAGATTATTGTTGTTGCTTCCATCGATAAATCCTTTTTATTTGATTTTGAATAGCGAATCTGCTATTATGTTCTTTTCTTCACCAACCCTGAAGTATAATCTATTTAGCATATATCGTGGAGACCTTTGCGTGCGAAGGGCACCAATTCATACCCCAGGAGCCGAATATGGAGAATGAAAACACCCTCTCCCCCGACCCCCGAGATCAAAAGCGATATTATTTCCATGAAACCCGTACACGCCGGGCAACCGTTGCTATGCTAAGAGCATTTGCCTTTTTTGTGATGAAGATCGAATCCCACGGCATTGAAAATCTTCCCGCTGAGGGAGCGGTCGTTCTGGCCAGCAATCATGTAACCAATTTTGATATTTTCCCCATGCAGCTAGGCATCTCTCGTCCGATCTTCTTCATGGCAAAAGAAGAACTATTACGCAACCCTGTCATGGAATATGTCCTGCGCAAAGGGGGTGTTTTCCCAGTATATCGTGGGACAAAAGATGAATGGGCTAAACGCCATGCCGAAAAGGTACTTGAACATGGGCGCGTTTTAGGATTATTCCCTGAAGGGACCCGCAGCAAGGGACGCGGTTTGCGTACGGCAAAAACTGGTACGGCACGTTTCGCCATCAAGGCCCACTGCCCCATTGTCCCTATGGCCATCAGCGGATCCCATCGAGTTTTTAAGGAATTTCCCAAACGAACTCCAGTCAGTGTGACCCTTGGAAAGCCCATCTATCCCCAACCTGATGAAGGCCCTCTGGCACTGACTGATAGGTTGATGTTTGCTATTGCAGACTTGCTGCCTCCTGAGTTGAGAGGCGTTTATGGGGAAAAACCACCTGGATACAACGTTTAGGCCGCATCCAGGAATTATTACCCGAAATCAGGCATTTTGCTAAGAAGATCTTGTCTCAGAGAATCCTAAGTAATTTTCCTGAAATTACTTAGGATTCAGGTTTTTCTTAACCGCTTTCAAGAAGCTCACAAATAAGGGGTGAGGGCGTGTAGGGCGTGATAAGAACTCGGGATGGAATTGTGTACCTAACATAAAGGGGTGATCCTTCATCTCGGCAATCTCAACCAACCGCTCATCCGGGGAGAGGCCCGAAAATTCCATACCTGCTTCCTGAAGTTTTTCACGATACATATTCTTGAATTCAAAACGGTGTCGATGGCGCTCATCGATACTATCTGCGTTATACGCATCTGCCGCTAGTGACCCAGATTGAAGTTGGCAAGGATATAATCCCAAGCGCATGGTACCGCCCATATCGGTCAAATCACGCTGGTCAGGCATTAGGTCAATTACAGGGTGAGGAGTAGAGGGGTCGAACTCGGTCGAATTGGCCTCATCATCGCTAAGCACGTGTCGGGCAAACTCAATCACCATCACCTGCATACCTAAACACAAACCCAAGTAAGGGATATTGTTCTCGCGAGCATAACGCGCAGCATGGATTTTCCCTTCGATGCCTCGTTCCCCAAATCCGCCGGGGACAATGATGCCGTCGGCATCTTGAAACAGCTCAACCCCCCGTCCTTTCTCCAGGTCCGATGAATGGATCCACAAAATTTCATCATCCAATCCCAGAGACAAGGCGGCATGACGTGTAGCTTCTCGCACACTCATATAGGCATCATGCAGTTCGACATATTTCCCGACAAAGGCGATTTTGGCTTTAGGCTTTTTGCGGTGCATCTCCTTGACTAGCTTCTCCCAAGGCTTCCAATTGGGCTTTTTGCGCGGCTTCAATCCCAAGCGCTCCAATATAATTTCTCCTAACTGCGTTTTTTCTACAAGCAAGGGAATTTCGTAAAGTAGTTTTGACGTTACCATAGGGATCACTGCACGAGTTTCGACATCGCAGAAAAGGGCGATCTTATCGCACAATTCCTGATCCATTTCGTAATCAGAGCGGGCGATGATCACATCGGGTGAAATACCAATCGAGCGCAGTTCTCGTACCGAGTGTTGGGTAGGTTTGGTCTTCAACTCACCTGTAGCACCAATGCGAGGTACCCAGGTCACATGAATATAAAGGCTGTTCTCGGGGCCAACATCCCCGCGCATCTGGCGTAGGGCTTCGAGGAAAGGTAATCCCTCAATATCACCAACCGTGCCGCCGACTTCGACCAAAACGATCTCCGCTCTGGTGGTCTTGGCAACCATGCGGATGCGACGTTTGATTTCATTGGTAATATGCGGAATCACCTGAATAGTGCCGCCCAAATAATCGCCACGCCGTTCTTTAGAAATAACCTCAGCATAAACTTGTCCCGTGGTCACATTGCAGACTTTATTTAAACTGATATCCACAAAGCGTTCATAATGGCCCAAATCCAGGTCGGTTTCGGCACCATCATCCAGGACATACACTTCGCCATGTTGATAGGGGCTCATGGTGCCCGGATCGACATTGATATAGGGATCGAGTTTTTGTATGGAAACTTCGAAGCCGCGCTCTTTAAGCAAGCGGCCTATCGCGGCAGCAGTAACGCCCTTACCTACAGAACTGACTACACCACCAGTCAGGAAAATATATTTTGTATCCACGATTTTCTCCTATAACTTACTTGCTATTCCCTAGTGCACGAGCACTGTGGAGGCGAAAGGGCGATTGAATTGAGCCCTATCGCGCAGAACTTTCTACACCACCTGTCAGAAATATATATTTTGAATCCATCGTATTCTTCATTAATAGAAGCGGGGAGGGCCGTTTCCGGCAGCCCTCCCCGATGACTGTCTTTCAAATTTCAGATTTTCCCAACCATAAGATTATCCAACAACACGCGCTAAGTCCTCTGCTGCCCGGCGCATCTCTAAGAAAACCAACCCTAATTTGGCACCTTCTCGTGCCAGGGCGGTTAAGACGGCTTCATCACCAACTGCAGCTAGAAGAACGTAACCTTGATCTCCGTGGATATATACCTGGTCAAGTGATCCCCGGTTCAACTCGCTGGCAATGCGTTCACCCAAACTCAACATCGCAGCTGACATTGCAGAAACCCTGTCCTCCTCCACTTCAGCAGGCAGGGCAGAGGCCATAATCAAGCCATCGACAGAAACCACCGCTGAGGCTTCAATCTCAGGAGAAGCTGCCTGCATTTCTCGCAGGCGATCAACCATTAGTTCAGTGCGTGACTTGGTCATTGCAAATTTCCGTCTCTTTTTCTTCCCAATTGGTAATTTTTCAAAGTCTACCATATAAATTCACCATGTGCCAGTTGACCGGTCTAGGCGTCCATGATAGACTGAGAGATTGCTATGCGTCGTCGAATTTTTAGTTTTTTGTGCTTGTTTGGTCTGATTTTTGGGAGTTTCCTTTCAGCTTACGCGCAAGAAGAAGATGAGACACCCCCAGAGGGCATCGACGCGCCATTAGCAGGGGAGGCGCTACAAGGAACTGTTGCCATCCTTGGAACCACTGCTACTGAAGGTTTCGAGGCCTGGAATTTGAGTTTCTCTTATTCGGGTGATACAACGGGAACTTGGTTTCTAATTGACCAAGGGATGGGTTCCATTGAAGAAGGTGTCATCACACAGTGGAATACTACCAGGATCACCGATGGTAGCTATAACTTGCGGTTGATCATTGATTTGGACAATGGAGAAACAGTAGTATTCATCGTTCCCAATCTACGAATCCGCAATTATTCACCTGTAGAAACCAGTACGCCGACATTGACACCAACGAAAGATCCTGCCAGCGCTTCATCTACACCCACCCCAACCCTGACGCCCATCCCGCCGACGCCCACGCTCCTACCCACCAACCCGGTAGAAATTTCGAATAACGACTTCACCAACGCACTATCGCGCGGAGGCATCACTGCATTAGTATTATTCCTGATCGTAGGGCTGTACACATCAATTCGCAAAACGCTTCGATAAGTACAATAATGAAACTCTTTAGAAAAATAAAAGACCGCTCGAATAAACAACAGGCGCCAGATACTTTCTTGATCGTCGGTTTAGGCAATCCAGGCAAGGAGTACCGGAATAACCGTCATAATATCGGCTTTATGTTGGTCGATAAACTGGCCGAACGCTTGGGGTTGACCTTCTCGCGCGTACAGCATAAGGCCCTGGTCACCGATGGACGTTATCAAGGCAAAAAGATCATTTTGGCCAAACCCCAAACCTATATGAACCTATCGGGGCAGTCAGTAGGGGCATTGGTACGATTTTATAAGCTGCCGCTCACCAATTTACTGATCGCCTACGACGATGTCGATCTGCCTTTAGAAACGATCCGCATAAAACCTTCTGGCGGATCATCGGGTCAAAAGGGAATGAAGTCAATCATCCAGCAACTGGGTACCGAAGAGTTCCCCCGTTTGCGCCTGGGCGTTGGACGCCCGCCGGGTCGTATGAGCACTCCCAGCTACGTGCTACAAGATTTCTCAAAGTCTGATGCAGAAGATCTGGCTATCTTTCTTGAAAGGGCTGCGGATGCCGCATTGATGTTTGTCTCTGAAGACATTGAGCAAGCAATGACGAGATATAACCGCAGCGATCAGTGATCAGTGGACAATAAGCAGTATACAGAGGACAGTTCGCATTTTGTTCACTGAAAAATGTCAACTGAAATTCGCACTATGCTAACCAGTATTCTCAACACCATTCAGGAACTACCTGCTTTTCAAGAACTCATCGAGGCGGTTCAGGCGCGCACACAACTCTCTAACCTGGTTTTACCGCGGGCAACGCGCCTACCGGTGCTCTCTGCGCTGCATCAAAAACTTCAAGTTCCGATTTTGTTCCTGACACATCGCACCGATCACGCGCTGACACTCTCAGATGAGATCACCCTTTGGGATCCAAAAATTTACCAACTCCCATTCCCTGAACCTAACCCCCTATTTTATGAAAGCGCTCCTTGGGGGGCGAACACCCGCCGCGACCGGTTGATTGTTCTAACCACCCTGACAGCCCCCCAAATCCCTGGCGAAAAATCCACATCGTTTGTTCAATCTCCCATTATCATCGCCCCGGCCCGAGCAGTGATGACACGCACCTTGCCACGCCGCGATTTCATCAAGGCCACACAGAAGCTCAAAATTGGAGATATTGTCAGCTTAGATGAATTGGCACGCCACTGGTTCACTCTGGGTTATGAGGGGGTAAATACGGTGACGATGCCCGGTCAATTTGCCCGGCGCGGCGGCATCCTCGATATTTGGCCGCCAGCAGAGACCTTTCCATCCCGATTAGAATTCTTCGGCGATGAGATCGATACTCTGCGCCAGTTTGATCCCGCGACCCAACGCACAACCAAACAACATGAATTATTGCTCATCACTCCAGCACAAGAATTAATTAAACCTTTAGTGTCTGACGAGACCCTAAAGGTTTCCGCGGAAATTGAAGATATTACAGAATTCCACATCCCGCTACTCTATCCCCATGCGGGTAGGATATTCGATTATTTGTCCCGAGACGCACTGGTTGTTATCGATGACAAAGAAGCCTTTGAAGAAACGGTACATGCGGTCGAAGAGCAGGCACTTTCCCTACGGAAAGATTATATTGACGAAGGGATTTTGTCCGAGGATTACCCCATCCCTTATCTGACTTGTGATCAAATTGAAGATTCACTTCCTCCCGGCAGGGTTCTGTTCCTTGGCCCTTCTACTGCTCCCGAGGGATCACCTCCGCCTCTGGCAACACACTTTGCACCGAATCCCCGATTTGGCGGGCGTCTGAAACCCCTGATGGAAGGGCTTGCTCAAGCAGCCATCAAAGGAGAAACGGGCATTGTGATATCACGTCAGGCAGGCCGCCTGGAAGAGTTATGGGAAGAAAATTACCGTCCTACTACCGGCCTGATGCAAACACCAACCTTCATCAAAGGATCACTGACCGAAGGATGGGTTTTCACGCCCCAGGATGACCAAAAACTGAATTTGTTCACCGACGGTGAAATATTCGGTTGGCAGCCTCCCAAACCGCGCCGCCGTTATCGACCTGTTGCCGAAGCCCCTGAAGCTCAATACGCTGATCTGCAATCCGGGGACTGGGTTGTGCACATCGACCATGGCGTTGGAAAATTCGTCGGGCTGGTACAGCGAGCCATCGAGGGCTCCGAACGCGAATATCTTTGCGTGGAGTACGCCGATCGGGACAGACTCTTCGTCCCCGTGCAGCAAGCGGATCGCCTGACGCGCTTCATCGGACCTGATGGGCGCGCCCCTGCACCTACCCGACTTGGCGGTCCACAGTGGACGACGATCAAAAGCCGTGTCAAAGAAGCTGTGGAAGACATGGCAGAAGATTTGCTCGACCTCTATGCCACACGGCATTTAGTATCAGGATACGCGTTTAAAGAAGACACCCCCTGGCAGCGCGAGTTGGAGGCCAGTTTTCCATATATCGAAACCGATGATCAATTACGTGTGATAGATGATGTCAAGTCGGACATGGAAAGATCACGTCCCATGGACCGACTAATCTGTGGGGATGTTGGTTTTGGAAAGACCGAGATCGCTTTACGGGCAGCTTTCAAAGCCGTGATGGATGGCAAACAAGTCGCCATGCTGGTACCCACCACTGTACTGGCTCAACAACATTTCCAAACCTTCCGCGAGCGCTTGGCAGCGTTCCCCGCTGAAGTGGAAATGCTCTCTCGTTTCCGCAGCCCCCAAGAACAGAACAATATTTTATTCCGTATGTCGCAGGGTGCCATCGATATCGTCATCGGCACTCACCGGCTGATCTCAGGAGATGTTGAATTCAAAGATCTGGGGTTATTGATCATCGACGAAGAGCAGCGCTTCGGCGTGACGCATAAAGAAACCATCAAACAACTGCGCACCGAAGTGGACGTTCTCACCCTTACAGCCACCCCAATCCCGCGCACGCTGTACCTGGCAATGACCGGCCTGCGGGATATCTCGACGCTTGATTCGCCACCCGAAGAGCGTTTGTCGATCATCACACATGTCGGACCTTATTCGCGGCAACTGATCCGTCGAGCCATCTTACGAGAATTAGAACGCGGTGGACAAGTTTTCTTCGTCCACAACCGTGTGCAAACCATCGGCGCGATGAGAAACCAACTTGCAAACCTGGTTCCCGAAGCGCGCATTGCCGTGGCGCATGGACAAATGCCCGAACATCAGTTAGCCGAACGCATGAACGACTTCACAGATGCTAAGGTCGACGTTTTATTGGCCACATCGATCATAGAGTCAGGTCTGGATATTCCCAACGCTAATACGTTGATCGTTGACCGGGCTGATACCTTCGGATTGGCACAACTCTACCAACTGCGCGGTCGCGTGGGACGGGGCGCGCAGCGCGCCTATGCCTATTTCTTCAAACATAAAAGGCATACGCCAACGTCTGAAGGCCGTCAGCGGCTGGAAACAATTGCCGAGAACGTGCAGCTTGGGTCGGGGTTCAATATCGCCATGCGCGATCTTGAAATTCGAGGGGCGGGTGATATCTTGGGAACCAGGCAGCATGGACACATCGCTTCGGTGGGTTTTCACCTTTACACTCGCTTATTGGCTGAAGCGGTCAAGAGCAGAAGGGAGAACCGCGGCCTTCCATTAGATACCAACGATTTAATGTTAAGGGCGCATCGCCCGCTGGTCAGCGTGGATTTGCCCTTGGATACAACAATTCCAGCCCATTATGTGCCCGATCTTGATATGCGTCTGAACCTATATCGCCGGATCGCTGACGCGCAAGCATTAAATAACGTCGATGATCTTAGGGAAGAATTCATCGACCGCTTTGGGCCATTGCCACAGCCCGTCCAAAATTTATTAGCGCAGTTGAAGATCAAGATCTTGGCCATTGAGGCTGGCGTGAAGAGCATAGGTCATGAATATGGACAAATCGCTCTGCGCTTCCCCGAGGGGGTAGAACCACCACAAATCGCCCGCGCCAAGCATCAGGTACGAATCGGAAAATCCGCTCTTTGGGTGGCGGAAGATTCTGAAGCTGAAGATCAGCCCAACACCTTGATCAATCTCCTCGAAGAAATCATTTCATCCCAAAACCAATCATAAACCTATCCGAAAATTTCTAAAAACGCTTTGACATAAAAGCGCATGGACGGTATAATCGTCGGTCGGCTTTGTAACAAAGAAATCGTAAGGAGAGTGGTATTATGGTTATAAAACCCAATAGCATTGAGGAACTTAACCCCAAAGATAAGCTTAGCGGTACGGTGGTTAAGACAATGCTGGCAGGCGTTGTTGTGGATATCGGCCTGGAAGTCCCAGGCGTTGTCCATATTTCTCGAATTCAAAAAAATCCTGTCAACCGAGCCGAGGATGTCGTCGAGATCGGTCAAGAAGTTGATGTTTGGGTGCGTCAGGTTTTCCCTGAGCGCCAACGCATTGAATTGACCATGATCGAGCCATTGGGGTTGGAATGGCGTGAGATCAGAAAAGGTATGGTCGCCGACGGCAAAATCACACGCTTGGAGAAGTACGGCGCTTTTGTTGATATCGGTGCTGAACGACCTGGTCTGGTGCACATCAGTGAATTAGCCCATGGGTTTATTGACGCCCCGTCTGATGTCGTCGAAGAAGGCGATGATGTCGAGGTTCAAGTTCTCAGCGTAAACCGACGACGAAAGCAGATCAAGCTAAGTATGAAAGCTCTGCAAGATCCTCCTCAGAAAGCAGCCAAGAAGGTTGAGCGAATCCTTGAGGATGAAGAACCGGGAGAACCAGTGCCCACCGCAATGGAAGCCGCTCTTCGCCAGGCTATGGAGCGATCCCAGAACGGCGAAAGCAAGACCAGCAGCAAGAAAGAGAAAAAATCTTCGATCAACAATGAGTTAGAAGATATTTTCTCCCGCACACTGAAACAAGACTAGTAGAACCGCTTGCGGTTTATCTACAGCTCTCCTCTGTGCGAACAAAGCCCCGCTAATCAGGCGGGGTTTTTGCTTTTTATAAACCGCAGATAAATGGGATAAACACGGATGGCTTTGATACCGGTGCGCACATATTCGCAGGCATATTTCAATCGAACTGTATGAATCTACTTGAAAGGCAAGTCGACAACTTCAGCCTTTATTTCCCCAATCGTTACTTTAGTTCCAGCCTGATCATTAGGACGTTTTAATACAGCAAGCGCAATCTCTCCAAAGCGGGGCGAATTGACAACTGATGTAACTTGACCAGCAGGTTTCTGATCAACTCGTATCGCTGCACCCACCTCGACAGGAGCATCCAGGCGCAAACCGATGAGTCTGCGGGTGATCTTGTCAAAGTTGACCTGCCGAGCAATCACCTCTTGACCGGTGTAGCATCCCTTGTTTTGAGAAATTGCGGTATCAAGAAGACCCAATTCAAGAGGGGTGTAATCCTCGGTTAGCTCTCCTTGTTCACCAGGAATACCTATTTCGACACGCAAACCCTGAAAGGTGTCTTCATTTATTGGCACCGCTCCAGCCTGTGCGAGGGCCGAATTAACTTTTTCATTGGCTGCATTTGGAACTAGAATACGATACCCCACATCACCGATACCTGACTGGCCAATAATTGTTATAGGAACATCGTCAATATCGCTTTGGGTGAATTGTCCCAATCCAGACTTGGACACACCTAGAGATGTCAGCGCATCACTCGCCCCAGGGCCCTCAACGATAATCTGAGCATAATCTTGACTGCGATCATCAAGGCTGACATCATCATTGAAAAAAATCCTGGTGCGAAGAAATCCCGCGGTCGAATCACCGCGCCCGGGGAGTGTTAGCACACCAATTTGCTCACCTTCATTTATAAGTGTAAATACGTCCAAGACGCGTGCTGTAGGCGAGGTCAACACGCTTGTTAAAGCGCGAGTGGAATCTAACTGGCGGACGTCATTGGTAGTTTGACGCTGCAAAAAATCAACCCGGTCACTCCCACCAATGCGCAGGTATCCTGGGTTGGGTAGTTGATAATAAACTATCCCTTCTAAAGCAGCATGATAAGGTTTCAAATCAACCATAATGAATAAATTACCTTAAATCAATCCGGGGTGCGTTTTTCTTAGCAACACACCCCGGTAGTTTCTGTAAAGTAAAAATTATACAGCCTGCGGCATTGGCGTGCCGCCATTTTTCTCAACGGGCGGGGGGAAGATCTCTTCAAATTCCTCGCGCGACAACGTTTCGACTTCCAAAAGTTTTTCGGCGACTTCATCCAATTTGGCACGATATTTCGTCAGGATATCCTTTGCTCGTTCGTAGGCATCAGCTACAATGCCCCGGACTTCACCGTCGATTTTTTCAGCGACGGATTCGGAATAATCGCGTTGCTCAGAGATTTCTCGTCCGAGGAAAATCAACTCTTCCTTTTTGCCATATACCATTGGGCCAAGACTATCACTCATCCCTAAGCGGGTGACCATGGTTCGGGCCAGGCGGGTAACACGCTCGAGGTCATTGGAAGCGCCAGATGTGATATCACTGAAAACTAACTCTTCCGCGGCGCGCCCACCCAACAGGCCAATCATATCGGCAATCATCTTCTTTTTGGCCATCAAGGTACGGTCTTCTTCGGGCAAGATCAGGGTATAACCACCCGCCTGTCCTCGAGCCGTAATGGATACTTTATGAACAGGATCACCCTCAGGCAAAGCATTAGCAACCACAGCATGACCAGCCTCGTGGTAAGCAATGATGCGCTTCTCACTGTCACTAATCAAGCGGCTTTTGCGCTCAGGACCGGCGATGACACGCTCAATGGCTTCCTCGAATTCTTCCTGCCCAATAACTTTCTTGTCTCGGCGGGCAGCCAGAATTGCGCCTTCGTTGACCAGATTCTCGATATCCGCGCCGACAAAGCCGGGCGTTGCACGAGCTAAAGTGGTCAGATTGACCTCGTTATCCAGGGGTTTTCCGCGGACATGGATCTTCAGAATTGCTTCACGGCCGCGCAAATCAGGGCGGTCTAACACTACGGTGCGGTCGAACCGTCCGGGGCGCAGCAAAGCAGGATCCAAGACATCGGGGCGGTTGGTGGCTGCAACAATAATCACATTTGTATCTGTATCGAAGCCGTCCATCTCTACCAACATCTGGTTGAGGGTCTGTTCACGCTCATCATGGCTGCCGCCTAATCCGGCTCCACGCTGGCGTCCGACAGCATCGATCTCATCGACAAAGACAATACAAGGTGAGTGACGCTTGGCCTGATCAAAGAGATCACGCACACGGCTGGCACCAACACCAACAAACATCTCCACAAACTCCGAACCAGAGATTGAGAAGAAGGGCACACCCGCTTCACCAGAGACTGCCTTGGCCAGAAGCGTTTTGCCAGTCCCAGGAGGGCCAACCAAGAGAACACCCTTGGGAATACGAGCGCCCAAAGCGATGAATTTTTCAGGTTCCTGCAAAAATTCAACCACTTCTTCCAACTCGACCTTGGCTTCTTCAACACCGGCGACATCGTCAAAAGTCACTGTGGGTTGATCGCCAGAGAACATGCGCGCTCGGGATTTCCCGAAAGCCATCGCAGCATTACTGCCACCTTGCGCCTGCCGGAAAATAAACCAGAACATGGCACCCAAAAGAACAATTGGAGCCACATAACTCAAAACTGTAATGACACCAACCCATTGACTGGGGGGCTGCACCTGTATGATTACATTGTTCGGGTTTAAGTCTTCCGTTGTAACGCCAAACTCTTTGAGTTGTTCCACCAATGTAGAAGCAGGCTCTTTATGAACCGTGGCTTCGGTGGTTGTTTCTTCACGGTAAATTACGCGTATCTCGTTATCATTACTGACGATCCGTGCCACCTGTCCAGTTTTGATTTCCATGGCAAGTTCGTTAATGGTCAACGGCTCTTGTGCAGTAGCACTCTGACGATAATTAAAGAACAACAGTATCGCAATACCAATGATAAAGAGTATGTATATAAAAGACGATCGGTTTCTAGATGAATCCACTTATACCTCCAAATCTTTCCAAAAGCCAAAAATGGCGACCAAATTTTACCATTCTATACCCTAAGTAGGTAGTTTTTATGAGAATAATGCTAAATAATTAATATCCTTCTTACGTTAGGGATTTGACTCTTCCCTGTTGTATGATCTTACCCCCAAACTTGGCCAACCGGACTCCCTCCAGGCTGATCCTGTTCTTCAACAACCACCCTGTTCTTAGAGAGGCCAGAGTATAGGCAGCACCAATAAGGTGACGATCATTACAACCACGGTCAGCGGGATTCCCACCTTCAAGTAATCACTAAGTTTATATCCGCCCGGGCCTAAGACTAACACGTTGGACGGATGTGCAACTGGGCTGAGAAAAGCAGCCGAAGCCGATATCGCCACCACCATCATTAATGGATAAGGTGACATACCTAAATCGCTGGCCGTATTCAATGCAATTGGCGCAAGAAGCAACGCTACTGCAGCATTCGGCATAATTTGCGATGCTAAAGTAGCGAAAAGAAACATCGCAGCAAGAATCGCTATGGGGCCTAAAGGCCCAACGAAAGAAACTATTCCCTCTGCCAAAAACTGCGCTGTGCCCGTCTGATCCATAGCGATGCCCAGAGGCAACATACCCGCGATCAAGAAGACCGCTTTCCACTCGATAAAGCGATAAGCTTCGTCCATGCTCAAACAACCCGTCAAAACTATGAGGGCTGCGCCAGCAATAGCAGCGATATAAATCGGCAGCCACCCCAAAATCGTGGGAATCAAAACACCTGCCAGGATCAACAAAGCGATAGGGATTTTCTTTCGTCTTGGTTCTTCCTGAATCTCTTCTGCCAAAACCAGGAAATCTGGGTCGGATGCCAGCATTCTCAATTTCCTGCGAGGACCATGCAGCAACAGCGCATCACCAAGTCGCAGCTTCATATCGCGCAATCCTGAACGGAAGGGCTTGCCCCCTCTCCAAATAGCCAATACATTCAGCCCAAATTTCTCACGGAAATGAAGTTGTTCGAGTGTTTTTCCAACCAAAGTTGTATGCGGAGAAAGCACTGCTTCCACCAATCCAACTTGAGGCGATTCTAATTGAGCTGGTTCTGGCGTTTCTTCTGAGGACACCTGCAAATCCTGCAGATTATTCATGGTCAACAGGTTATCGGTTTCGCCTCGCACAAAAATGACATCATTGGCCTGGAAGATCTCTTCGGCGCGCGGCATAATGCGTGTGCCATCCTTACGAATAATGCACAACACGGCCAAGCCAAATGTATTGGCCAAATGACTTTCCGCCAATGATTTACCAACCAAAATCGATTCAGTCGGGATACGCAAGGTCATCAAGTGGTTGTTGAGCCAGCTAACATGATCTTTCTCGGCCTTATAAACTTCCAGCCCAAGCATCTCTCGAATGACCGAAAGGCGCTCTCTTTTCCCCTGCACCAACAAGACATCACCAACTTCAACTGAATGGTTTTCGAGATCAGAGAATATCACATCATCTGCTCGCCAGACAGCAATCACGATTAAGCGATAATTTTGTCGGAAAGAAAGTTGCTGCAGCGTTTTGCCCAAAGATTCGAATTGCTCATTGACCAAGATTTCTGCAATGACCACTTCGCTATCAACCACTTGATTGAGATTCAATTCCTGGCTTTCTAGCTGTAATTGAGGGTAATCTTGCAAACCATTTAGCTGATCTGCAATCCCTGTGACTAGAAGTTGATCCCCCTCTTTGAGAATGTCATCCGGTTGGGGAGCCAGGTTAGGGATATCATCGCGGATGATCGCAGTCACGTTTAAGCCTAATACAGCCCCAAGTTTGCACTCCGCTAAAGTTTGACTATCTAATGGGGAGCCGTAAGGCAGACGCAGCAAGAACAAATTTCCTTCTAAATCGTACATCGACCCCAATTCGGCAGCCGAAGCCCCGCGCAGCGCTTTGGCTGGATCTCGTTTGGGCAAGATATGACGGCCAATTAATGCCATGAAAAGAACCCCAGCTAGCGTGACTACAATTCCAATAGGCGAGTAATCAAACATACCAAAGGAGTACAAACCTTTCTCCGCCAATGCACTGCTGATTAGAATATTTGGCGGTGTACCAATCTGGGTTATCATGCCCCCTAACAGTGAGCCAATGGCCAATGGCATCAACAATTTTGATGGAGGGCGGTCAGTTCGTCGGGCAATATCCATCACCACCGGCAACAACAAGGCAGCCACACCAATATTGTTCATAAATGCTGACAATATTGCCGTGGTCAACATGATCAAAACAATCAAACGGATTTCTCCAGAACCTGCCAATTTTAACAACTGTCCCCCAATAATATTGCCCACACCTGTCTTTGATAATCCACCCCCAATGATGAACACCGCCCATACCGTAATCACTGCTGGATTGCTGAACCCAGATAAAGCTTCGCCAGGTGAGATCAAGCCACTTAACGCTAAGGCACTCAAGACCAACAAAGCAACCAGGTCAACTCGCAAACGCTCACTGACAAACAGGATAATTGCGACACCTAGAATAGTTAGCGTGAGAGCAATTTGGGAAGTCACTTGGATCTACTCCGCGACTAATGTTTCCATGATCGTTGCCATCTTTTTTGAAAGCTTCCGCCGGTCGAAATGTTCTTCAACGTACCTGCGACCATTTTGACCTAATCGCCGCCCCTCTCGGCGGTCAAATGCCAGAGTGCGGATAGCAGCCGTGAGGGAGTCTGCATCACCAGGCTGAACAAAGATTCCCGCATCGGCATCGTCTACGACATCCTTAATCACGCCGTCAATCGCCAGGATTACGGGTCTACCTGCGGCCATATAATCAAACACTTTATTGGGGTAAACCGTTTTATACATCTCGATGGGTTTGAGTATGGCAATACAAGCATCCGCAGCAGCCAACGCAGTGCCCATTTCTGTCTTGGGCACTGGGGAAATGAAGTGAACATTGGACAACTTCAAGGCTGCTGCACGCTCCATCAGAGTAGATTTCTCTTTTCCAGCCCCGAGCAAGACAATAGATATTTCAGGTTGAGCAGCAAGTTGCACTGCCGCATCTAACAGCACATCTAAATCGTTGGACATGCCATGCGCGCCAGCATACAGAGCCACGAATTTGCTATTGATTTCATTGGACTGACGAAATTCAACGCCATCGGCTGCAGGATCAAACATGCTGGGGTCGGCGCCATTGGGCACCAGCACTATCTCCCCACCGCCGCGCTCTTCGATATGGTTGATGAAACCCGGCGAATTAACCAACATTTGATCTGCACGCCGATATAGAAAACGTTCCAGCCATTCAGATGCTTTGATTATGGGCTTGTTTTGCAGTACGCCTACTGCGATGGCAAATGCGGGCCAGAGATCACGTACTTCAAATAAGAAGGGCACTCGCTTGAGTCTCGATAGCAGCCAGGCGGTTACTCCCTGAAAGATAGGAGGCGAGGTGCCCCAAACCAGGTCTACACCCCGAACGCGCAAACCGATGATAAAGGAAGACACCATAAAACTGAAGAAGCTGAATATCCGATGGACAAATGATTTATGCAGCGCGGTGTAGGTGTATGCGCGGTGAATTTCTACACCCTGTTCTGCCCCAGCCCTTTCAGGGGCAGATGTGTTTCCAGTTAAATAACTTACAGGGCTGGCAATCACGGTGACGCGATGGCCTCTCTCAACCAGATTTCGAGCGATCTCGTGATGTCGGGTGCCGCCAGGCTCATTGATAGCAGCGAAGGCTTGGTGAATGAGAAGAATATGCATATTAAAATAAATTTGCTGATGAAGTCAATTTATAGCCAAAATCAAGCAGGATGGATATTAGAACAAAAAGTAAGCCTCCCACCAACAGCATCCGAATTCCACGCGGAAGCCATTCTTCATTCCACCAGCCTGGAGAGAATAATTCTTGCCAACTCCAATCTTGATCTGGTGCGTACAAGAAAAACACGATTCCAAATCCAGTAAACAATTCAGAAAATGCCCAATACTTTAGTGATGGAATGAGTACTTCGACAACTGACAAATTATCTGTAAATATGCCCCAAATAGCCGCGATGAATGCTACTAGGGAAATAATTCCAATGAGAAAAAATACCCCACCAAGAGTCTTCGATTTCAGCATATTATTTTCTTATCTCCAATAATGGAGCCGAAAAGTCATCGTTCTGCATGATTACGTTGGCGTTTTCCCGTGGCTTGGCTTCATTCAAATAGATCTGCTGGCCGGGAACATAACGTTGATTATACTTTGCTTGCACTGCTTCGGTCTCTAGTCGTCCATTAGAATTTACAACATCTCTGGCAACCGCACGCGCGACTGAAATATTGAATTTGACGTCAACGAATATAGAATAATCCCAATAACGTAGAAGTTCTGGACGCAATAGGAATACTCCATCAAACAAGAGTATTGTATGCCTGGAAGCTTCCCTTGGAGATTCTTTGACAGGTTTGTCAATCCGATAATCGTATGCCTTCCTGAAGAATTTCCCGTTACCTTCTGGTCCGAGGGGAATCAGCAATTTGCTGATAATCGCTTGATAATTGAAGGAATCTTGGTAATATCCCTGTGGTGATTCTGCACCCTGCCGATAACGGATTTCTTTAGGATTATGAAAACCGTCGATCGAGGCGCGGAGTACGGGTCGGCCACGAGTCTCGACGAGGGGGCTTAATTCATCAGCCAATACAGTTTTCCCAGCCGCGTCTACGCCATCGATGGCTACTCGAACAGGATGATCTCGTTCGACAGCCACAATCAGATCAGCAAGTTGTTCAAGAGCATCACTGCGACTACTCATCAGTCGGGAAAACCCACTCACTAGATAAAGATATTGGCAATGAATCTTCCACTGAAATTGAAAAAGAAAGCGCTGGGATCTTCACCCCATATGTCGGTGAAGTCCAGCCCAATGTAGGGTGAGCAGGCATTTCACCGTAGAGAACTTCGCCGGCGCGGATGATTGATGATTGGAGACACCTTCGGCGGATTGGAGATTGAATATTTAGCCCAATCCAACCATATGGAGAAAGCAGATCGACCTTCAATCCTGAAGAATCTATTTTCCATTCCCAGTCGGGGAGCAGCCAATGCAGTCGAACGGTGTGGAGTGCGGTATGCGGTGTGCGGTGTGCGGGGAGCAACTGGTCTTCTATTACCCAATGGTCATTTTGATGGGCGGTTACGGTACGATGGTGAATTACTCCCAGGCGTCGATAGCCGTCATGAGTGGCGACGATGCTTTCCCATTCGCAATTTTCGGCTTTGTCGCGTGAGACAATCTCGGCTTGGGCTTTGTCTACATAGAGAAAACGTCCCGCTCTGGTCATTTGCTCGATGCCATCAACCATTATCGTATTATGAACCGCAGTGTGTGTAAGCGCGTTTTCCCAGGGTGGATCCGCGTTGTAGAGATACGTGCCCGCATCCTGGGCAACGTTCAGCCCACGCCACCAAAGATCAAGATGAAGCTGATCGGCGTGACCGGGACGGTCGTGGAATGTAGCGGCACGCAGATAAGCCCAACTTTGTGAAGCGTGGAGCGTGGAGGGCGAGTGTTCCTGTGCCACGTACCACGTGTCACGTTTTATTTTTTCTAATTTTTCGCCTGGCACTTGATAATCGATACCAGAAAATAACCATTGACACATTTCATCCCACGGTCCTGACTCAATGGCAGGTTTTCCAAGAAAGACTTGTGAAGCAGCCTGTAATACTGGACGATAGTCGTGATAAGGCGCTACGGTCAGGGGCAGAATATAGGCGCCATCATTAGGGCCAAGGTTGGGGGTGCGGCCAGATTCAAGATCGGTCAGTGATAGCAGCCACTGGGTTGCACGTTGCAGGTTGTGAGTAGAACGTTCGCTAATTCGTGTATTGTCTAATTCGCCTTGGTGTATCGATGAAATCCATAGGGATAATTGCAGCATCAATCTATGGTAATTGGTACTTTGCTGCATATATGCACCGTCTGCAGCAATCTGGGTTTCAAGGCCGCGATTGAACCATTTCCAGCCTAGTCGAGACCAACAAGTGGCATCGTGGTGATCGGGAAGTGCCAGCGATGCCGTTATCAGTCCGGCGGCTTCGCTTAATAGATGGTTGTTGTTTTGCGCGCGGGCATAGATCAGAGAAGGGAGAATTCGGGCAGCATGTTGAGCGATGGCGGTAGAGAGGTGCGAGGTGCGGGGTGCGGATGAGTGATTTGAAGGTGAAAAAATCTGCGCTGCGAAAACAAGCGCGATTATGCGAAGAGCTACTTCTTGTGCAGAAACCCAGTTGGGTCCCATGTTTACGGGGTTTGCACTGTGGAAAATCTCAAAATAGCGCCAAAAAGATTCAGGGTAGCGTTCATCACCAGTCAAATGGTAGGCGCGCCCCAACGTGAATACCCAGCCAAATCGGGCCGGCTCCCAGATATATTTGATGTCAATATCCCCTACCCCTGTTCTTCCCAGCTCATATTCTGTCCAATGGGATAATTCACCAGAAGGGGTAAGGTCTAAAGGAACAGGATCGCCCCCAAACAATCGCACTTGACCATCTACGATCTCGTCGGCTTGGGATATAACTTGGGCGATTCCTTCATCGCCAAGGGTGGCGAATAATTCATCACGCGTGGGGAGATCCAGGACATACGTCATCTGACCATTGTCCACTACCCATTTCCTACCTTCAACGTATCTTAGGTATCCGGAACGCAGCGAAAACTTATACCACGCGTAAAGCCCCAGTTGTCTGGGGCCGAGTTCACACAGCGCTTTGAGCATCAGATTTATTCGAGACATCAATTTTCGCTAGCGATGGCCACCTTCTCTCCACTGCGCAACGCTTTGACTGCGGCGAATGTGGCCTCGGTTACACCAAATAGTTCCCTATAAGGAATCGGGGGCGGTCCGCCATTGATGATAGCGTTGGCAAAAGCTTCCCATGCTGCACGATGACCTTTATCCTGACGCAACCGTGATCGTTCGAGTTTGCGCTGACCATCATAAATCATCTCCAAAGTGCGGAAATCATCTAAAACTGCCACTCGCCCACCAGCGAAGACTTCCACGCGTTCCTTGGGGAAAGATTTGTCACCATTGGCTATATAGGTGACTGTCCCCAAAGATCCATCAGGGAATGGAAAATTCAGCACAACATTGTCTTCTCTATATCTGCCCGCGTCGGGAATGGCGTGTGCTGTAACGGTTTTGGGTGCATCCCCTACAAGGAAAGCCAAGAAATCGACAAAGTGGCAGCCTTCACCGATGATCCGCCCACCACCCTCAACGGGATCATGCAGCCAATGTGTGAGCGGAATATACCCAGCGTTGACACGGAAATGTGCGACAAGAGGCTCTTTCCGTTTGGCGATAAAAGACTTCATCTTCTGGGCCAAGGGGGCAAAACGGCGATTGAATCCAACAGTTAATAGCTGGGAACTGTTAGCAGCTAGTTCTTCATTAATTAATATTAACTGCTCTCGGCTAACAGCTAACGGCTTCTCCACAAACACGTGCTTTCCTGCTTTTAGCGCCGCTACAGCTTGATCAGCGTGCAAATTGTGTCGAGTCAGGATAGCAAGAGTATTAATGTCAGAATCATCAATGAGTTGAGTCGCATCACTAGCCGTGTATTGAAAACCGAATTTCTTACCGGCATGTTGGGCGCTCAGCCCAGAACCCGAGACAATACCAACCATCGCGACTTCAGGAATTTTGCTAACCGCTGGCAGCATCACTGCTGTGGCAAAATTGCCCGCTCCGAGTACGCCGAGCGTGATGTGCGTTGTGGGTTGTGCAGATGGCGAATCTGCAAAAGGAATTTTCGAAGCGTGAACTTCGGACTCCACACTCTCAGGATAAGTTAGCAATACGCCCAAAAAGGACTCTTCTTTCTTGCCGGTGATGAGCTCGTAGGCTTCTGGCGCCTCGTCAATAGAAAATTGATGGGTTATCAAGGATGAGACATCTAATCGACCTGATCCCATCAAATCAACGATGGACTCAATATTGCGACCTTCGGTCCAGCGCACGTAGCCGATAGGGTAATCCTGACCGTTTTCTTCGTAATCTGGATCGTAACGACCAGGTCCGTACGAACGCGAGTTGATGAAGTTGAGTTCTTTCTGGAAGTATTCTCTGCGAGGGATATTCAGGCCAACAGCACCAACGGCTACGACATTGGCTTTATCACGAGCAATGGCACCAGCTAGATTTATTGGGTCATCGGAGGGTGTGTCAGCGCAAATTAATACGGCGTCGACTCCATAACCGCGCGAGAATGCCAGGGATGCATCTTCCGCTTGATCACGGGTAACAGCCTCAGCCCCCGCGCGCTGGGCCAGCTCAACCCGCTTGGGGTCAATATCCACGCCGAAAACATGGCATCCCGCTGCGTGTGCAATCCCCACCGTCAATAATCCTAGCAAACCCAACCCGATCACGGCGATGCGCTCTCCGACCTGGGGTTGAGCAAGTCGAAAGCCATGCAGGGCAATCGCACCCAACGTTGCAAAGGCAGCAGAATCAAAATCGACATTGGGGGGAAGATGCGCAAGCAGATTTTTGGGCACAATAGCATATTCGGCGTGTACTGCGTATCCCCCACCCGCACTTGCTACTCGATCTCCTACTTTGAAACTCTGCAACCCCTCACCTACTGCAACAATGGTGCCCGCGGAGGAATAACCCAAGGGCATGGGTTGATCAAGCTTATTGAAAGCTGCATCAACTGTGGTCAGTAGACCTTCACGGCGCGCCTTATCGACAACCTGGCGAACTAAATCTGGTCGCGAGCGAGCTTTACCTACCAAGCTCTTTTCGGCAAATTCAACCAGCATGCGCTCGGTACCGGCAGAGACTAATGAGGCTGCGGTACGGATCAGGGCAGTGCCGGGTTTTGGCGTAGGCATGGGAACATCGGCAATCGAGGTTTCACCTGTGCGGAGATTCTGTACTAATTGTTTCATAAGCAAGATTGTTTAGTATATTGGAATAACGAACCGGATCGAGTATACCGCGACTTGAATTATCACGGTACTAGCGGATCGCGCTGCAAATCACAACCCCCCTGAACATGATATAATTTCCGGGCTTTGGAGAAGAAGGAGAATAACTTGACAGATAAACGCTTCAAGAAATTTGCCAAAATATTGGTTGGTCATTCTGCTAATATCCAACCTGGGGATCGCGTGCTGATCGAGGCATCGACTGCTGCAGAACCTCTGGTGAAAGAACTCTACGCGGAAATCCTCGAACATGGTGGACACCCGCATTTGCAGTTGACTTTCCCCGAACAGGATGTCATTTTCTTCAATCATGCCAACAATAAGCAGTTGGATTTCATCCCCACGTTTCGAAAATTGGCTTATGATGAATTTGAGTCTCGGATTCGAATTCATTCAGAAACCAATCCCCGAGCTTTGACAGAAGTTGACCCGGCCAAACAGGCCCGACGGCAAAAGGCTTTGGCCCCGATTTTACGGTCTCAGATGTGGCGCGGGGCGGAGAAAACCTTCAAGTGGGTTACAACGCTCTTCCCCACCGAGGCTTATGCTGCCGAAGCCGGGATGGATTTTGAAGAATATAAAGATTTTGTCTTCCAGGCTTGTTTTGCTGACAATGAAACTAAAGATCCTGTTACTGAGTGGAAGGCTTTCCAAACTAAACAGAAAGAGATCATTGATCGCATCGAGGGTGGCGATAAGGTCGAAGTGCGCGGCCCCAATGTGGATCTCTCTTTATCAATAAAAGGACGTGTCTTCAAGAATTCTTTCGGCGAACACAATATGCCCGATGGTGAGATCTATACTGGCCCGGTGGAGAAATCTGTTAATGGATGGGTGCGCTTCACCTATCCTGCAATCACGGGTGGGCGCGTGGTCGAGGGGGTTGAACTAACCTTCAAGCGTGGCAAAGTCGTTGATGCCAAAGCAAAAAAGAACCAGGAATTTCTCCTGAAAATGTTGGATACGGATAAGGGCGCTCGCTATGTCGGTGAATTTGCCATCGGTACCAACTTTAACATCGATCGCTTTATTGGCCATATTCTCTTTGACGAAAAAATCGGCGGGACCTTCCATATGGCTCTCGGTGCGGGCTACCCTGAAACTGGCAGTCTGAACAAGAGTATCATCCACTGGGATATGATCTGCGATCTCCGCAAGGATTCGGTGATAATGGTAGATGGAGAGTTAGTTTATAAGAATGGGGATTTTGTGATCTAAGATTGTAGATTGGGAAGTGTGAAGAGTTGAGCGTGGAGCGAAGGATATGCTCCACGCTTTTATTTTTGCGATGCGCGCCAGAGGCAATTGACGTTACGAACGCCAGAAACCTCGACGAACAGAGCGAATTTCAGAAGCAGTTATGAAGGCATCGCCATCCACTTGGTAGATAAGTTTCTCAACTACTGAAACTTGTTTGCGGCGTACGTTGCAGTTGAGCATGGTCACCATGCCGTCTTTTCCCCGAGCAGGGACTTCAGTCACTGCAAAGCCTTCTTCTCGCAAACGTTCGCCGAGAGCGCTGCCAAATCGTGGGCTGATGATCTGTAAATGGATGAAACCAATTGCCAGCCTTTCTTCGATAAATATCCCCACAACATTTCCGGTGGCAAATCCAGCCGCATAGCCAATAATATTGATAGGGTTATCCAAATTGCTGAGAACAGATGTTATAGCTATGACGAATATCGCCGACTGGCAAAAGCCTAGAAACCAGGCAATTGGTTTGCGGCCGCGCATGACGAATAGAACGCGCAGCGTATCGAATGTCATATCCGTGACGCGCAGGCCAAAGATCAGCAGGGCGCCTAAAAGAGCCTGAAGAGAAAGATCAAAGTCCACAGTTTATTCCTATGATGTTAATTCGGAGAGCGGCCAGTTTGGCAATGCATCCATGTCTAACCCATCACGCTGACCTGCGCTAAAACGATAGCAACCTGCACCAGCGATCATGGCGGCGTTATCGGTGCACAAACTTAGTGGGGGAATGTGAACCGGAAGCCTGGATTCAGCAACAATCTTTTCCCGTAAAGCCTTGTTTGCGGAAACACCACCTGCCACAAGGATCTCTTTGGCTTTGAATTCTTTGGCTGCTTCCAATGTCTTTCCAACCAAAACATCGATTACAGAATCTTGAAAACTTGCAGCCAAATCAGCCACAGGCAGGGGTAGGTTTTCTGCTTCCAATTCTCGAACTTTCCGCAAAACCGCGGTCTTTAATCCGCTAAAGGAAAAATTCCAGGTCCCGGGCAACCAGGCACGCGGGAATTTAACGGCTTTTGGGTTTCCTTCTTCGGAAGCCCGTTGGATGGCAGGACCCCCAGGATAGGACAAGCCAATCAGCCGGGCTACTTTGTCAAAAGCTTCGCCCGCAGCATCATCGAGTGTGCTGCCTAAGCGCTGGTAAGCGCGGTGGTCTGTCATCAGCACTAATTCGGTGTGACCACCCGAAACGATCAATGCCAACAGTGGGAATCGGGGCTCTTGGGGCAGTTCTCCGCTGAATTCGTGCAGCCACGCCGAGTACAAGTGTCCCTCAAGGTGATTCACCCCTAAAAGAGGCAATCCACTTCCCAAAGAAAGCCCTTTGGCAGCATTGATTCCCACCACAAGCGACCCTGGCAATCCCGGTCCGCGCGTTACTGCGATGGCATCCACATCCTTTAGATCCATATGCGCTTCACGCAACGCAGTTTCGATGATTGGATAAATTTTGAGAATATGCTGTCGGGAAGCGACTTCGGGGAAGATTCCACCAAACTGCGCGTGCAAATCCACCTGAGATGCCACTACGCTCGACAATATGACGCGACCATCTTCCACAACCGCAGCGGCTGTCTCATCACACGAAGTCTCAATCCCAAGAACCCGAATATTTTCCATACGACACGCTATACATTAGAAGATCGAATGGTTACTCTCCATCAATTGGAAGCACCAAATCTAGGGGGTACTCAGCAAGGATTTCCATTTCGCCTTGCGGATTCACCCATACAGTATCCTCCAGGCGGCAGCCCATACCCTTCTCTGGATAATATAGTCCCGGCTCGATCGTCACAATAACGCCAGGTTCGATCATATCACTCTCTGTGGCCGTACTACCCGACCAAGGTCGCTCGTGAACCTGAAGCCCTAAACCATGACCCAGGCTGTGGACATATCCTTCTTGCAGAGTCGGGTCATCCTTAATAGTGGAGTGCCCCTGGGCTTCAAAGAGTTCGCAAGTTCGATTCTGATAATCATTGAAGGGGGTGCCTGACTTTAACTCCGCCATGATCGTCTGATAGACATCATAAACATCATCATATAGAGACTGCACATCATCGGGCGCGTACCCCAAACACCAGGTGCGAGTGAAATCGTAAAAATAGCCTCCGCCAGCCTCACAAGGAAAAATATCGAAAATAATCGTCTGGCCGAGGCGCAGCAAATCGGCAGAGTTCCCTGCGCTATGCGGCACGCCAGCATCCCGACCGATGGCGAAGATCGTACCTTCGGGATTTTCAGCCCCTTCCATTGCCAGCCATAAATTGATGCGTTTCTTAATATCACCAATGGTCAGTGGCTCACCCTGACGATCCACCAAAACGCCATCCTTGGCTTGATGAGATGTCAGAAAATCGGCCACATTGCCTACCACGGTTGTAGTGATCTTTCCCATCTTGCGGATGTGCTCGATCTCAGTTTCATCTTTTGTGGCCATGGCTTCCAACAACATGGAATTGCGCAATGTCTCTCCTACAATCTCAAGATCAGGCAGCAACCCTTGCAGTGTCGAAAACAATGCATATCCAGCGCCAACTTCAACTTTTCCATAAATGGCCATGCGACCCGAAGTAATCCCCTGTTCAGAGAGCATCTGCTTGTATCGTAGTGCCGTGGCTTTGACTGAGTCCCCCCCGGCTTGCTTGCGCAGGTCACTCATATCATATTCAGCCAGGTTTTTTGTTTTCAAACCAGTCGCAGCAGCTTCATCGCGCTCCATGGGGTTGTAATACAGAACGGCGTCACCCACGCGCGGCTTTATCAATTCCGCGCTGGTCATGTGGCCACCACCTGTCAGATAGTACATCGCTGGATTATGCTTGGCCGGGCCAGTCACCAAGATTGCGTCCAGGTCGTGCGCTTTCATCAATCGGTCGAGATCAGATTTCATTATTGTTCACCTCGGAGAAGTTGTAGATACTCAATTCTAACGCGAATGCTGTGAATCTAGATTATTGAATATTGATCTTAATCCCCTCGAGCAAAGACTTGTCTTGTTCGGGAAGAACTGTTCTGGGGTCAAACACAGTCAATCCATCTTGGATTCGACCAATAATTGGCGGATCGTTTGCTCGCAGTTTCTTCAAAAATCGATCTGGATGGGAGATCTCGAGAGCAAGCAAAAATGTTGGCATCGATTCGCCGGGAAGACTGCCGCCGCCCACGGTCGATTCGCCGGGAATCACATTCCCAGATTTGAGGGTGGTCGCCCATCCCTGGGCGCGGCTTTGCAATTCAGCCTGAACCGCGGAAATCATGCGCCAGATGGGAATCTCGCTTTCAGCTTCATCTTTTAAGTAATGGATCAAAGTAGCCGATAGTGCTGCTAATGCCATCTTATCCGAACGAACCGCACGAGCAAGAGGATGTTTCTTTAACTTGGCAACGAACTCACCACTCCCCACTATAATCCCAGCCTGAGGTCCGCCTAGCAATTTATCCCCGGAAAAACAAACCAAATCAGCCCCTGAGTTGAGTGACTCTCTCACCAAAGGCTCGCGCGCCAGGCCATATTTGGATGTATCCAACAACGTGCCTGAACCGAGATCATCCAACACCGGAATATCCGCGGCATGGGCAGCAGCGACAATTTCGCTGATTGGCGGCTCGGTTGTAAAACCAACCAAAGCGAAATTCGATCGATGAGCGCGCATAACCAACTTGATCGGCTGCTCTTCGAACGCCTGTTGATAATCACGCAGGTGAACACGGTTCGTCGTGCCAATTTCAACCAACTTGGCACCCGACTGTTTCATCACATCGGGAATGCGGAACCCGCCTCCAATTTCAACTAGTTGCGAACGCGCAATAACCACGCGTCTACGGTTCGCTAATGCAGACAGAGCTAACAAAACCGCTGCGGCATTATTGTTGACCACTAGGGCAGCTTCCGCGCCAGTCAGTTTTTTCAGAAGCGTTTGGGCATGCACTGCACGGGAACCTCGCCTGCCCTTTTCCAAATCATACTCAAGGTTGGAGTATCCCAGCGATACATGCTGTGCAGCATGCAATGCAGCCTCACTCATTGGCGCGCGCCCCAAATTCGTATGAATGATCACTCCCGAGGCATTAATCACAGACTGGAGTGTGGGGACAACCCAATCCCGGAGTTTATCGGTAATCAACTGAAATAAATCAGATTGGGAAGGCAAATCATCGCCATCGTTAAAACCAGCACGCACATTATCAAGAGCCGAACGGATTGCATCAATGGTCAACGGGCGACCAAACTGAGCAATCCACTCAATGCCCTGGGGAGAATTTATTAGCTTGTCAACAGACGGAAGCGAGCGCAAATCAGTCATGCTATCATCAACGTGAAACGTGCAAACGTAAAAACATGTAAACGCCTTATGGTTCCCAGCGGCTTCCTTCCCACAAACGGATCATCCACTCCACAAATCCAATGCCCAAAGCCAGGAACAAAATTAACGCAGGCGTCAGCACTCGAAATAGCTGCAACCATGCCAAAGTGGCAATAAAAAAACCAATCAACAAGGCTTCTCTGAGCACTGTGACTCGTCTTGCAGGCGGAGTAGTAGGAAATCGACGATTCAAGAAAGCCATGACTGGTAGTATCGATCCAGTAATTGTTAACACCAATAAGAAGAAAAAAAGCCACCGCGGACCAAGTGTTGGCAGCGTCCTAAATACAACCGCAATCAACCCAATCCAACCAATGAGAGAGAGGAAAAATGCGGCAAATAGGAAGTCCTTAACGGGTGGAGAATTTTGCATATTCATTGGGTTTGTCATTTAAATCTGTTAAGATTCTATCACAATTGCTGATTCCTCAATTGTGATGGGAATTTGGCAGTTTCTGATTCACAATTTCGTGTTTCACATTTTGAATAATGGTTATGCAAGTTAGTGAATTCTTTAAGGTTTGTTGTCCCCCAACTCTGGGAGCATATAGTCCCGGACTCTGCAATCACCCATATATGGGGGGTCGGAAATTTATCATCCCATCCTTAGTGGATTATCTCCTCACGAAATATTTTCGAATCTTCATAGCGTCTCAATCGTACCGCGCGTATATTCTTTAAGGTTATCAATCTTAAAATCTTAAATTTTTTTAGCTTGGCGTAGGGTTTACGTCTTGCATTACTTAGCCACCCTCTGGTAATATCATGCCACGAACATGGTTGTATTGCATCATTAGTGGGGTGCAACCCCTCACATTTTGAATGCCAGTTGAATAGAATTTTACTATAAAAAAATCTCATCTATAGGGCATAGATGAGCTAGGGTTCGAGTACGTCAATTCCATCTACGCGGAGGAGGAACGCCACTGATGAAAGCCGCCCAAGCCTGGCAAGCTGCTCTTGGCCAATTACAACTGGAAATGCCGAAGGCTGCCTTTGATACATGGGTTCGAGACACTGAATTGATCACCTATGAAGATGGCGCCTTTACAATTGGGGTCAAAAATGCATATGCTCGAGACTGGTTAGAAGACCGTCTCTCAAGTACTATCTCAAAACTGCTTTCTGGAATCATGAACAGAACAGTAACTGTACGGTTTACTGTTTGGCAAATGACGGAAAAAGTACCTGAAGTGGAGCATGTATCTCAAGCTAATTTCAATGCGCAACAAAATAACCCCACGCTAAACTTACGCTATAACTTTTCAAACTTTGTCGTTGGGCCAAGCAATCGTTTGGCTCATGCAGCCTCCTTGGCTGTAGCTGAAAGACCAGCGCAAGCTTATAATCCCCTGTTCCTATACGGCGGCGTAGGGTTGGGGAAAACACATCTCTTGCATGCAATTGGTAATGAAAGTGCGCAGACGGATCAAAATGTCTTATATGTTTCATCCGAAGAATTTACCAATGATCTGATTAACGCCATTCGCTCCCATACGACTCAGGCCTTTCGGGAAAAATATCGGCATATTGATGTTCTGCTGATTGATGACATCCAGTTCATTGCTGGAAAGGAATCTACCCAAGAAGAATTCTTCCATACTTTTAATACGCTTCACGGTCAAAACAAACAAATCGTGATGACCTCTGACCGTCCCCCAAAAGCAATGGTCACATTGGAAGAACGACTTCGCTCACGCTTCGAGTGGGGCTTGACGGCAGATATCCAACCCCCAGATTTTGAAACTCGCATGGCAATATTACACTCGAAGGCCGAACGAGCTGGATATGTCATTTCGGATGAGATCATTGCTGTTATCGCCCGGAAATTCCAGTCCAATATCCGCGAGTTAGAAGGGGCGCTGACACGCATCGTCGCATTTGCAGATTTGCGCGGCGTCCCGATCGACTCCGAGCTGATTGACTCAGCTCTGGCAGATTTACTCCCACAAAGGACGCAGCTTCAACCCAATCATATTATCGATACGGTTGCAGAAGTGTACGGCGTGGCCGTTGATCAAATCCTTGGGCGTGAGCGCACTCAAATTATTGCCCGACCGCGGCAAATTGCGATGTACTTAATACGCGAAGAAACCGATATCTCCTTGCCCCAAATCGGTGAAGCGTTGGGTGGAAGAGATCATACAACGGTGATGTATGGTCACGAAAAAATTTCCGATTTACTTGAACGGGATGACAAAATTCGTCGAAGGGTTCTAGAGATAAAAGATCGACTTTATAACTGAGTGCAAGTTTTTGGTGAGGCATAAACTCGACCCCAAAGGAAATTTCTTTGGGGTCGAGTTTTTAATCTAGAGCTTCATTTTCGTTTTAGGCGTTCTCTGAACGAGGCAAACCAGTCACGCAGCCTCTCAACCAACTTATTCCAAGGATACTGTATCTTGTCGCTATCTTTTTCAGGTTCTGGCCAGGGTTCCAAGCTGAGCATTTTACGGGCAACGTACTGACCCGCAAAGGTAAGCGTCGCCAACACTGGCGCCGCCAACACCACACCTAACAATCCCAGCAAATTAGCCGCCACGATAGCAGCAACCAAAACTGCGGCCGGATGGACCCCCAAAGTTTGCCCCAAAATGCGCGGGGCAAGGATGCCATCAAATATCTGATCAACGATAATCGCTATCACGAAAACCAATAGCATATATTGTAGCGGCTCGAGGCCAAAGTAATTGCTCTTCTGAAACAACGTCACAAGAATGATTACAATCCAAGTCACCCACTGCCCCACATAGGGAACAAAGCGGGCAAAGCCTGCCAAAACAGCAATCGCCAGCACATTACGCACACCTAAAATCGCCAACAATACTGTATAAACAAGGACAGTCAACGTGAATAAGATGACCTGTCCGCGGAGAAAGGCATTCCAAATGCGGCCTAACTCCCGCCCCATCCTGCGCAGGTCATCATCATAGCCTGGCGGAAGATCAACATTCATGAGTTTATCGGGAACCTGGCCCATATCTGCAAGCACGAAATAAGATAGCAAAATGATGAAGAAACCCCACATGACAGATGAAGCGGTTTCGGCTGCCACAGTACCTAACACCCCCCCTGCTTGACCTAAGACAGGCTGAACAATTGAGATCACTTGCTGAATCCAGGCTTCTAGATTAGAGAACGAAAGATATTGCGACATATCAATCTGATATGGTCCGATCTGAATAACCGTTGTAGACCAGTCCATGACCAATTCAGGAAGATCATCTATGAAGCTTTCTATAACTCCAATGAGGCTCTGCAACTGCTGCACCAATGCCAATCCGGTCATGGTGAATGAGATTACTAACAAAATCACAAATACTAGATAAACTACATTCACCGACATTCGCCAAGAAAAGCGAGTCGCATTACTCAATTTGGTTATTAGAGGATGCAACAGATATGTAAGAATGAATGTCAGCAGCAGGGGCGCAATAATGCTCTGAAATCGAACCAAGAATGCCGCTACCAGAGCAACGACAGTCAGCCCAACCACGAGTTTGACATTGCCACCCCAGGGAGGAGATTGTTGGGTTGATTCAGGCGTTGTCATCTTCTTCTACCTCTTGTTCTTCTTCGGATAATTTTCCGCCAATAGCCCACCAGCGGGGGTCTGGCGGCGGTAAGGGGGAAGATGCCAAATCCGGGAAGGGGTCAGTATCACTCAGATTGGCGAATATATAGCGTCCAAACACTTGGGCAGAGGCAACCGTTGGGGCTGCCAGCAGAACACCCAAAACTCCAGCCATAGCAGCGCCGGCCACAATCCCTAAGATCACCACCAAAGGTGGCAAATGCACCTGGCGTCCGATAATGCGCGGGATGAGGTAATTCAAATCAAATTGTTGGAAAACAATATGCAAGCCAACGATAATTAAAGCAAAAACCCAATTGGGAAGATTCATCCAGGTTGAGCCAGCAAAAAGAGCCAGGATCGTAGCGATCGAAAGCCAGATACCATGGCCGATGCTGGGTATAAATTCTAATAACCCTGCCAGAACTCCCATGGCAAACGCAAAGGGCAAACCGATTGCAAAACCAATCACAGTAAATAAAGTAGCGACTACTGTTCCGAGGATAAGTTGTCCACGGAAAAAAGCCGCCCAAATTTGGTAAATTTCCTGGCGCAGTCTTTTGAAATCAGCGCGCAAGTCTGGGGGTGGCAGTTGATCTAACCACTCAATTACTGAGGCATTATCTTTAACCAGATAGAATGAGACAACAAATATGAACACCATCCATACTAAAGAAGAGATTAGATCGAATGCGAAACCCAATGTTTCCCCAAAGAGCGGCTGAACGATCTCTTGAACAACACTAACAACCTGATTGAAGATCGCTGCCCCATCGATGGTTTGCCCAGCAATAACATATCGGTGGCCCAATAATTCTTCAAGTTGCTGAAGGAGCAATTGAAAATCCAGGTTAAGATCAGTAATTTGTTCACCCAAGGGTGGAAGAAATGCCACGGGGATAAGCACTAAGATTGTCAGCACCACCAAGAACACAAAAGCAGTAATTAGGCCGCGAGAAATTGGGAGACGCTCTTCCAATTTGTTGACCGGAGAATTGAGTACAAATGCCAGGATTAAAGCTAAAATGAAGGGTGGAATTGCAACACTAAATCTGGTCAGCAAAAAAATGAATAAAACCAGAATGAGTAAACTAATTGTGAGTTTAGTACGTGGTAGCCAAGGACGGCGAGTTTCAGTCATTTTTCCCGGTTCCTTTTTTTATAATATAACGTTATCAATCAGAAAAAGTTGCTATCCCCCATGAATTGCGGATACGAATTTCTAGCCGCCACCACTCTTGAGTTGTCCCTGTACGACAATACGCTGGTCATCGACGAGATATGGGTAACACGAAATCAAGGTGGTGATCGACTTTGCGGTCTGATCCAAGAATTCCACCTGGGTAGGTTCTACAACTTCTTTATTGAAAATTACATACGTGTACACCCTCTGCTGCGTATGGATGATTATTTCATCTCCAGGTTCTAACTCATCCAAATACCGGAAAATCTCACCAAATACATCGTTATGAGCGGACAAAACGATATTACCGTTCTCGCCAGGATTTACTGTGCCGACATGTTGACCAACACCTTTTTTTAATTGTTCCCAGCCATCTCCCTGAACAATCGAGGCATCAACCCCAATTGCAGGAATCTGAATGCGATGTGCTTGAGCGGGGCCAGGCGTCGGGATAGGGACATTGGCCAATGACTGCACCAACGGTCGTAAATGCTCAGGGATTTCAGATTCATTGGGTTGTGCAACACCCTCAATTGGCGGGGTATGTCCTGAAGGCAGCACAACAGCCCGGATCAAAGGGGTCGGGGTCAATGTTGGTTGTTCTAAGGCGCGCGCCACTTCTTGATTCAATTCTTGGATTACTTCCAAACCGTTGAAGAGCACAAATACCAACCCCAAAACTGCCAGGATCTCTATCGACAACAAGAAATAATCTAACACCCTGCGACGAGACGAGGGTGGACCCTCGTCATCAGCATCAGCCAAGGGACCAGTGCGCAGATCATCAAGGGAAGGTGCGTCTAAATCTGAAGCCAGTGTCACCACTCGCCCAGTTTTGCGAAACCGTTCCAGGCGTTCCTGACGAACTGCGCGCTGTTTCTCCACTAATAAGCGGCGCAATTCCTCGGTAGATAAATCTTTGGGGGATTTCCTGCGAGCCACGGCATGATTATACCAGGATTAGGCTGATGAACAGGGCAGTGAACCGGACTCCTGTTGGGCTGACAGCCGCTAACAGAGTATTGACTCGTATCCATTGCTTTTCTATACTGAACCCATGACGTAATTCATTTTCTTCAACTGTGTGTCCATCTGGGAGTCTGCCATGAAAACAAGAAACATCTTCTTCACAGCGATGATCATGATTTTGATCACAGGTTGCTCAAGCGTTCAATCCAGCAGGGAGCCCATCACTGGTATAGACTTACCCATCCTTATTGAAGATGCTCAACTCACAGTGCTGGATGCGCGCATCCGCAACAGCATGCAAACTCACTATATGATGAGCTATCCCCAACCCGGGCATACCTTCTATGTGGTTACTCTGAGCATTGAAGGCATTGATGATGATCCGGAACTTATTTTAGAATGGGGAGATCAAAACTTAAAACTCACCAGCGATAGCGCTCCAATTGCACCAGCAAATGCACAACGTACTATAGCAGGTGAGCAAGCCCAATACAAAGTCGGAGAAGAACTTTCCTTCCTTTATATATACTATTTCGAGATTCCCCAAGATGCTGATTTAAGTCAATACTCTCTACAACTCCCCAACGACCAAACAATATCCTTGGAAACAATCGTGCAAATTCCTCAATTCACTGATATGAGTGTCTTAGAGGTTGATTTAAATAACGTCGTTGGCGGTGGTTCAAACAACCAGGCTGATTCCTATCATGCTACAGTCAGTGGCGGGCAAATGAACACTGCCAGTGCATCCCATGCTACTATCGGCGGCGGACAGGATAATGAAGCCAGCTACTTCTATGCCACTATCGCAGGTGGTTATGGCAACATCGCCACCGGCCGCGACACGTTTGTCGGCGGAGGCAGCCGAAATTCGGCCGGTGATGCTCGCGCCACTGTCGGTGGAGGTATCCAGAATAATGCCAGCGCACCAGACACAACCATTGCCGGCGGCGCGTACAATCTGGCATCAGACGATTACGCCACTATTGGAGGCGGGACACGCAATCAGGCAGAAGGTTTCAGTTCCACCATCGCAGGGGGCGTGGGAAACAAAACTACGGCAGACCAAGCTACTATTTCAGGGGGATTGGGCAACCAGGCCCTGGCATCCTACAGCGCAGTCAGTGGAGGACATGGCAACATCGCCAGTGGAAACTACTCATCGATCCCTGGAGGATTGCTAAACATTGCTGGAGGAGATTTCAGTCTGGCATCTGGTCACCGCGCACATGCTGACTTGGACCATCCCGGCGTATTCATCTTTGCCGACTCGAATGATTTTGATTTCCGTTCTGAAGCCGCAGATGAATTCGCAATTCGAGCAACGGGCGGGGTACGTTTTATTTCTGGCATCGATGAACTGGGGAACCCCCTCACAGGCGTATATTTGCCCTCTGGCAGTGGAGCCTGGTCAACACTGAGTGACCAAAACATGAAAGCAGGTATTTCACCTGCCGATCCAGATCAGATCCTCAAAGCGTTAGCTGAAATCCCAATTTCAACCTGGAACTACGTCGGACAGGATTCATCAATCAAGCATATTGGTCCTATGGCTCAGGATTTCTATGACAGTTTCAGCGTAGGCGAGGATGATAAACATATCAGCACCGTAGATGCTGATGGCATATCCCTGGCTGCAATCCAAGGGCTATACTCAATTGTTCAAGATCAAGAAGCCAAAATTGACTCGCTCGAAGCGCAAGTCAGGAGTACACAGATAACCTTGATAATAGGTATTTTCATATTCATTACCCTCTTTTTAATGAACGTAAAAGGGCATATTCTTTCTCTACAAAGAGGTTAATCAAACTCTCATCTTTTGGTGTGACATTTATTTTATAAATGACGTTACCAATATCACGTTTTCCCCGTAATTTGTGCATATGTGATTGACTTTTCTGCATCCCACGATATACTGGCACGTGTATCCAAATTACGATCATAGTGAGACACTTTCCTAGGAATTACGATTTTCAACGGAAATGGTGTCTATTTGCTCATTTATCGAAAGGACAATTCCATGGCAATATTCTCCCCTCGACGATACCAAGCACCCTTTAAACCATACGATCAAAGTGATATCGCCCCCTTCATGAAAGTTTTCACTGCCGCCGAAGGTCTGATGAAAGGTGTTCTCTTTGGTTGCCGCATGTGTGGTAACTGCATCTTGCAAGAAACCGCTTTCGTATGCCCAATGACTTGCCCAAAGGGTCTTCGCAACGGCCTATGTGGTGGTGCCACCCCCGAAGCCTGCGAGGTCGATGAAACCCGCCCTTGCACCTGGTACAAGATTTACGATCGCGCTGAACGAATGGGCCGCGAGCACAAATTACTGGAACTCAACGCTCCACTAGATGGCTCAAGAGTCGGCCGTGAAACATGGCTTGATGTGGTCAAGACTTGGCGCGAAGTAGAAGACAGCCCCAAGTTCATTGAGCGATTTACCAACCGGGAGAAATTTGATGAAGATTGGGAAAGGGTCTTCTACAAGGTTCGCCAGCCAGATTGGTGGCAGGGCGACAGTGAATATCATGCACCTGCATACGAAGAACCTATCTCCCTCTTAGAAGCTAACCTGCGCACTGGAGAATTCACCTGCACAGCAGAAATTGCCCCTCCGCTGAGCGTTTCAACTGAGACGATTTGCAAGAAATCGGGATGGTTGTGCGAATATGTTCCTGCGGCAAACTTCACAGACAATGCATCAGCCTCAGCCCGCATGGGCAGCTTGGCATCCAGCAAGATTTGTCTGGACTCTGGATTGGAACCGGTTATGCAGTTACAAGCCCGTGATCGCACGCGAATCGTCATCGAATCAGATGCCATGGGTGCTGCCGGCTTAGGCATCAAAAACATCCTTTGCCTATCTGGAGACCACCACCGCTTTGGTCCTGCCCCGATGACCAAACCTGACCAATTTGACATGGATGCAGTGCAAATGCTTTGGATGCTGCGTCGCATGAGAGATGAGGGCATCTACCTCGATGGAAGACCCATCAAGTACCGCCCAGAGTTCTTCCTAGGTGCTGCTGCTTCTCCATTTGGCGCGCCGCCAAAATATGAAGCGATTCGCGCCGAGAAAAAGATCAATGCTGGTGCACAATTCATCCAGACCCAACCTATCTTCGACTACGAGGGTTTTCTGGATTGGCTCGAAGCCCTCGACAAGCGCAACCTGCTCGACAAGGTCTACATCCTCGCTGGTATGATCCCCATGAAGAGCGCCCGAGCAGCCCACTTCATGGCTAACGATGTGCCCGGGGTGATGATTCCATCAGAATACGTCCAGCGTATGGATGACGCGGGAGATAAGGATGGTCAGATGGAAGAGGGTGTGGCCATCGCCCTAGAAATGATCGAGAAGCTCAAGAAAACTCCTGGAATCTCCGGTATTCACTTCATGGCTGTACATTGGGAGGCAATCGTGCCTCGCTTAATGGATGAAGGGGGCTTACCCAAAATGAAGATAAGGTCACTCCCCCAAAAGGAGGTTGCAGAAGTAATGCAATAGCAGTTCGAGAAAGGCCGTGCTAGCCAAAGAGCACGGCCTTTTTGTTAGGAGGATCACCATGAACGAAGGACGGCGAGAGTTCCAAGGCGTAGATCGCAAGGAACGCATGCAACTCACATCAGCCGGATTACCCATTCGACCCCCTGAGGAAAGGGTCAGAGATTTTGAGGGTGTCCTGCTGATCCCCGACGCTGATACTGCCATCATGGAGGCTCAACGCTGTATCCACTGCCCAGACCCCGCCCCGTGCTTCAAAGCTTGTCCGGCAAACAACGATATCTCCTTGGCCATGTGGCATATTGAAAATGGGAAATTCCTGGAAGCAGCCAATATCTATCGTCAAACCAGTTCAATGCCAGAAATATGCTCGCTGGTCTGCCCCCACGACCAGCTATGCCAAGGAGCTTGCCCTCGCGGCAAACGCGGAGAGCCCGTACTTACAGGGCTGTTGGAGGCTTTTGCTATCCAACAGCAGCGTCAAGTGGGAAAATACAAAATCCCTGTTGGTGGACCTACGGGAAAAAAAGTAGCTGTCGTAGGAGCAGGTTGCGCGGGCATTAGCTGTGCCGAGCAACTGATTCGTAAGGGACACCACATTACTATCATAGATGCCAAGCCTGCGCCAGGAGGTCTACTAACATACGGAATACCCAACTTCAAATTGCCGAAAGAATATGTATTCGATCTATGGGGTGACTTAGTTGATGCAGGGATTGAATTTCAGCCCAATACATTCATAGGGAAGCATAAAAACATAGATGACCTTTTTGATGAGGGCTATGATGCAGTTTTCATAGGTGTAGGTGCAAATGAAGACGTACCAATGCGTGTAGAGGGAGAAGATTTGCCTGGTGTGATCAATGCGACAGAATTTCTAATCCGTTCCAATGTGCCGGGAGAATTACTCCCTGAAGGTATGAAAACCAAGCTCGAAGTTGGGGACAGAGTTGCTGTCATTGGAGGCGGAGATACAGCTGCAGATTGTTTGCGTTCAGCGGTTCGCCTAGGTGCTGAAGACGTATTCTGTCTATATCGCCGTACTGAAGCCGAGATGCCCGGTATCAGTCATGATCGCGAATTGGCTGTTGAAGAAGGTGCTGAATACCGATATTTGATCCAACCAATCAAATTCATTGCGGGCGATGATGGCAAACTATCCACTGTAGAATGCATCAAGATGGAATTGGGTGAGACAGACAATTCCGGACGACCACGTCCGATCCCCATCGAAGGCACAAATTTCACTATCAAAGTGGACACCATCATCAAAGCATTAGGTTTCTGGCCTGACGAAACCATCGGCAAGACCACCCCAAATTTAGAAACCCATAAATGGGGCTTGATCATCACCAATTTCGAAACGGGCGAAACCAGCCGGGAAGGTGTTTTTGCTGGAGGTGACGGAGTCACCGGCCCTGATCTAGTTGTCACAGCCATGGTCGCCGGGCGCAAAGCAGCCACATCTATCAATAGTTATTTGACAGTCAATTCTCCCTTTGCTACAATGTGAACACAACATACGACCTTTATCACTGTCAAACACAATAAACAAGGAGAAACTGAACCGCATTCCTGCTTTACTTCCATGCAAATAGTTCAGAGGGCCACGTCAATAGCGTCGCAGCCGCCCGTCTTTACCTGATTGGGCGGCTTTCGAGTTAAAATGTGAATAAGATCACATTCGCACCTGTGAATGGGTCCAGCTTGAAGCACTACACCTTACATCACCATCCAATCTGCACCAGGCAGGTGGGCGGTGATGTTTTTTATTGGTTTGTTCATTTGTCGATACTTGCATGACAAACCACACTGTGAAAGTGGAGCAGCTTTTATGGCCACACCTCCTTCCAACTTTGTTAGGCCAAAACCAGCTGCCGTCATGGTCGTGGGTGGCGGTATTGGGGGTATGCGTTCTGCGCTGGATTTAGCCAATGCTGGTCTGAAGGTCTACCTCGTCGAACAAACGCCGTGCCTGGGAGGCCGGGTAGCTCAATTGGGTTATATACTGATCAAAAATAGGTTTTGTGAGAAACGGATAGTCGGGTAGACTTGG
>CAZLNX010000014.1:0-42388 GCA_964560795.1 uncultured Anaerolineales bacterium
CAGGCTCCTCAATCATCCTAATTCTCACAAATCCTATTCGCGATTAGTATACAACCAGTGCAGCGGCGTGACCATGATGCTGACCAGTCATTATATGGCCGATGTGACCGCCTTGTGCCCGCGCGTGATCCTGATCCACCAGGGCGAATTACTCTACGATGGGGAACTGACAGGATTGGCATCGAAGTTGGCTCCGTTCAAATTGATTCGGCTTGCTCTTGAAGTTGATTCTGCGAAACCTAGCCCGAAGTTTGATCTGCCTCCCGAAGCTGAGATTGTTGAGCAAGAGAACGGCCGTTTGACCCTGCGTGTGGCGCGAAGGGAAGCACCGGGTTTGACCGCCCAACTGCTCAACACGCTGCCAGTAGCAGACCTGGTAGTCGAAAATCCACCCATCGAGGCTGTCATTGATCAGGTTTATCAGGATGGCATGGGGGCGTCCGCATGAACCATCGCGGTGGATGGGCGCTGATCAAGCGCACCTGGGCATCCTGGATGCAGCATCGCAGCTTCTTCTTTTTGTTGGCATTCGGCTGGATGATCCCCCCGTTGATTTATCTGTTTGTCTGGTCAACAGCTGCCGGGGGTGAAACCCTGAGCGGCATGAGCCGAGGTGAGTTTGTATCCTACTATTTGATCCTAATCCTGGTCAACCAATTGACATATGCCCAAACCAACTGGACCGTGGGCGACCTGATCCGCGATGGCAGCATGAATGTCTGGCTGCTGCGGCCAATGTCACCGATCTATAACACCCTCTCGACAGAGATCGCCGGAAAGGTGGTCTATATGCTCTTCACCACGCCGGTAGCTTTGATATTGGCGTTCTTCCTGCGGCCAGAGTTAACCCTGACAATAGGGAATTTTCTGCTGTTCATCCCAGCGCTGGTATTTGCCTGGGCTTTGCGCTTCTTCTGGGGGTATTGGCTGGCGCTGCTGGCCTTTTGGACCACTCGCGCGCAATCCTTTCTTTCTTTACAAGATTCGCTGATCTTCTTGTTGGGCGGGCAGGTTGCGCCAGTAATCCTGCTGCCGGATGCAATGGGGTTATTCGCCAAATTGCTGCCCTTTCGATATATGGTCGGCTTTCCGGTCGAGGTGCTGATGGGGCTGCTCTCAGCGGATGAATTATTATCTGGCTTCATCGTGCAAGGTGCTTGGACGATTATGGCGATGATAGCGTATCTAGTTTTGTGGCGTGCCGGCACGGGACGTTACGAGGCGGTGGGAGGCTGATATGTATCACTTACGATTAATCGGCAGCTTTGCCAAGATCTCTGCCCAAAATGAGATGGCGTATCGGGCTAACTTCTGGATCAGCTTATTCAATTCGTTGCTCAATTTGGGGACTGGGATTTTAGGAGTCTGGGTGTTGTTTGGGCAGATCGAGACACTCAACGGTTGGGATTTTTCAGCGACCTTGGCGATCCTGGGCGTTTATCTGACAGTTGGGGCGCTGCGGGGTTTATTCATTGGCCCCAGCCTGGATACTCTCACCGGCATGGACGGCGAAGTATGGACAGGGAAATTTGATTTCACGCTTTTGAAACCTGTCGATGTGCAGTTTCAAGCCAGCTTTCGTCACTGGCGCCCCTTGGCGCTGATTGACCTGGCGTTGGGTTTGGGCGTGTTGTATCTGGCTGCCTCGCAGATGGAGGCAGGATTGCCATTGATGTCACTGCTGACCTTTGGGCTCACCATGTTGATTGGGATGACGATCCTGTACGCTATCCTGTTAGTTTTTGCCGGGTTGGTGTTTTGGAGCCCGGGGTTTTTATTCACCTGGGTTTTCGATGGTATTTTCCAGATGGCGCGTTATCCAGTGGGGATATATCCTGCCTGGTTGCAATGGTTGCTGACATGGGTAGTGCCCATTGGGATTATCACTACAGTTCCCGCGCAGGCGGTGACTGGGAATTTGAACCCCATGATGCTGTTGGGGAGCGGGATCTTTGCCCTGGTCGCTGTGGTTGGGGCGTCGATGGTTTTTCGTGTAGGTGTCAGGCGCTATGCCAGCGCATCGAGCTAAATGCTTAACGCAGAGTCGCAAAGACGCCAAGGCGCAGAGAAAATGCTAGATCTATAATCAATTCTCTGCGTCTCCGCGTCTCTGCGTTATATCATTTCAATGGCTTGGCGTAGATACCGATATGGTTTCCGACAACGCGTTCGCGGCCAGGGATGCGGTTGTTGATCGGTGAGTTGAGCACATCTGCGCCTAGGGGACCTTCAACGACCATGGTTGATGAGCCACCCCCATCTAAATTCATAGCCGTCCAGCCACCGTGGAAAGCGATGATTTCAGCTAACTCCTGCAGAGTAGCCCCCTCGGAGTAACCCGGCTGTCGGCCATCGACTACAACAAAGATCAAGTGTCGATTGGCGCGATCTAATGCTACCGCTGTGCGTGGCTGGGGATCACCTTCTAGTCCCGGAATTGGATTTCCCAATTTCAGGAGCATAATGTTCCCAGATATTGCATTGTAGATTTTGCTCGTGGGTGCATTGAAGCGAGCGTTTTTGTTCTGTGCAATATAAAGGGTAGGTTCTTTGTCGGTGTCTTGCGAGTAGATGATCCCATCCGAGGCAGCAAAGCCAATCGAGTCAACACGTTCGCCGGCCCGAGGGTAGTAGTCAAAGATTCCATAGTTATGCCAGGGTATAAATCCATCGCCATTAATCGCTGCTTGAAGTTCGAAGCTATTCAAGAACTGCGATGTGGTGCGACCTTTGATAGGTAATTCCTCGTCGGGGTTTCCGGGCGTGACCAGCACGCGCACACCATCATCACGTAGATCTATCTTGATCACATGGATCACCATCCGTCTGGGAGAACTGCGTACGTCACGGATGTATTCCACGCCCTGGAAGAGGGCTTTCTGGGTTGAGCTGGGTAGTATGCGATCATAAAGCCACACGCCACCAACCAAAAGGGCGGCAACAAAAACTACGGCAATAATGAAACAGCAGGGAACCCATTTTTTTCTTGGTTGATTCATAATCGTCAATAACCTTGTTTATCGTCTACTACCTAGTACGGCTATTGCTACTTAAAAGTTGCTAGGGTTGCCATTGTAGGAATTTAATCAATACGAATACATTCTGATCAAAATCTGAGTTTTCATGGTCAGTCAACTCGATGTCAACAGCAGCAATGCCCAGGTCGGAAACCCAGTCGATCAGTTGGCCTGAGAACTGACAGCCTGTGTTAATTGGTGGATACGGGTATACGCTGACGGATGCGACGGCTGCGGCTAAGCTGAGAGAACGATCGTCGGGTGGATTGCCGCCCGGGAATATGCCTAAGGCCGCACTGTGATAGCTGATCAAGGCATCGATATTGTTGCTCTTGATGAAATTCATCAGGGCTATGGTTTCTGGTTCTGAGCCTGGATGTGCTCCTGCAGTGATAGGACCGTAATTCCAGCATCCGTCGCGCGGCCAATTTTCTTGCCAATGCGAGGGGAAGTTGCGGTTGAGATCGACGCCGTTGGCATTGGCGCGCCCTTCAATGCCATGGGATCGAGCTTCGCCATCAGGGTTCAGGGCGCGCAGAATATGTAACTTCATCCCTTCTGGCACAATCTCAGGATGTTGTTTCAGGTAGGCAATCAGCTGATTTGCCAGGTTGATCGTGTTCCACTCGTAACCGCCGTGGATGCCCGCTACGATCATACGCTCAGTGTGGCCCGTCCCAAAGGAAACCACGTTGAGAGGGAGCCCATTTACTGAGTATCCAATAATTTTGCTGGTACCTCGGCTTCCATAGTTTGAAGCATGGTTGGATTGCCATGTGGCATCAGGTGTAGGGTAGGGTGTCGCGGTGATATGTGGGGTGCGGGTTGCCGCTGCATATGAGATGGCTGTTGGTGCAAGAGTTATTACCGGTTGAGTAGCTTGAATTGGGGATTCAGCTGCATATGTCTTTTGGCTGGATTGGGCTGCGGTGACGGGAAGGGTGAGGTTTTGCGGATTCCCCTCAAACAGAAAAATGCTGCCCAGCCACACAACCAGGGCCAGAAGGACACCCAGGATCATAACGACAGATATTCGAAAAAGCGAGTGCACACACGAGGTGACAGTTTTCTTCATATTAAAAGAGATGAGGTTGCTAAAAAAGTGATCAAAACCTCAGGAAGTGCGTATAGCCACAAAGAAAAAGCCTGCCATGGCAGAATCCAGGCAGGCTGATTGAATACAAGGCTTTAAGCGATCAGTGCTTTTTCTTCTTCCCGCATAGCTTTGAAAGCAGCAATACCAACCTCGATGATTTCCAAAGAGGGTTCACGCGTGGTCATGCGCTGCAAGGCCAGGTTGGGCTTGATGAGAGCTCTTACAATGGGCAAGTGAAGGTTTCTCGCTGTCCAGCGGATGATTTCGTAGGCAATCCCTGCTAGAACAGGAATCATTGCAACACGGCTGAGCAAGCGCCAGTGCAGGGGCATGGGGCCGAACATCGAGAATATCAGGATAGACAACAACACCAGGGTCAGGAGAAAGGCCGTTCCGCAGCGGGGGTGTTCGATGGATTGTTTGGAGACATTCTCAGGGGTAAGTTCCACGCCGGCCTCGAATGCATTAATGGTCTTGTGTTCTGCACCGTGGTAGGCGAAAACGCGCTGGATGTCGCTCATAAAGCCTATCAGCCAGATATAGCCTATCAGCAAGAGAAGGCGAACCAGGCCCTCAGCCAGGTTACCCCACCAGGCATTCAGGTGCAAGTACTTCTCGACCAGTTGCCCGGCCGCGGCAGGTGCCATAAAGAACAAGCCCACCGAAAAAGCCAGGGACAACCCTAAGGTCAGATAAAGTGCAGCCCCTTCAAGCTGTTCGTCCTCTCCGGTTTGCAGATTCGCCGAAATTGTCAAGGCACGCATCCCTAAGACCAGCGCATCCCACAAGCCAACCAGGCCGCGTAAGAAGGGGATTTTTATCCAACGGCTTTTGTAAATGCCGCTTAGTTCTTCGGTGTGGATGACGATCTCTTGTTCGGGATCGCGCATGGCGATGGCGACGGCATTCGAGCCTCGCATCATAACGCCTTCGATGACGGCTTGACCGCCATAAGTTGGTAGTTGATTTTCCATTAGTTTGCCAAATTAAAAAAGAAGTGGATTAATGCATCAATGCCCTTATACCAGGTGGGCAGATGCAGTTTTTCGTTGGGGCCGTGCATATTGTCAGTGGGTAGTCCGAAGCCCATATTGACCGATTCTACGCCTAAAATTTCTTGGAAGGCCGTCACTACGGGGACACTGCCGCCTTCGCGTTTGAAGGCTGGCTTGACACCCCAGGATGTTTCCGCGGCTTTGAGATAGGCCTGCGCCCAGCGAGAGTTGCGACTGCTGATCGAGGCGGGTCCGCTGGCCATCATGGTGACTTCCCACCTGACTGAAGCCGGCGCGTTTTCTTCAAGATATTTGAGAAGCTGTTGATGAACTTCTTCGGGGTCCTGATCGGGCACCAAGCGGCAAGAAATTTTCGCCATAGCGTAGGCGGGTAGGACGGTCTTGGCGCCTTCACCAGTAAAGCCAGAAACCAGGCCGTTGATTTCCAATGTTGGCCGTGCCCCGACACGCTCATCAGCGGTGTAGCCATCTTCACCCCAAAGTTTGGAAACCCCTGTGTTTTCGATGTACCATGCGTCGGTCTTTGGTAATCGGGCAAGTTCGGCGCGTTCGTCATCTTCAAGGTCGCGAACTTTGTCGTAAAATCCTGGCAGTGTGACACGACCTTTGTCATCGTGCATACCTGAAACCAGATCGGCTATCACCTGGGCGGGATTGTGAACCGCGCCACCGAAGACGCCCGAGTGCAAATCTTGTGATGGGCCCCACAGCCGCAGCTCAAAGTATGCCAGGCCGCGCAGCGCGTAGGTTATGGTTGGGAGGTCGGGAGCGATCATGCCCGTATCAGGATTCAGCGCGAAATCACAGGCTAGCAAGTCTTTGTGCTCTTCGATGAATTGGGGCAGATTGGGGGAGCCAATTTCTTCTTCACCTTCGAGAATGAATTTTACATTCACGGGCAAAGTGCTGGTTCGCAGGATAGCCTCGACAGCGTCAATGGTGGCCGCGACCTGCCCTTTCATATCTGTGGCACCGCGGGCGTAGAGATTTTCGTCGCGCTCAGTTGGATCAAAGGGGTCAGAATCCCACTTTTCCAAGGGCTCCGCGGGTTGGACATCGTAATGCCCATAAATTAGCACCGTTGGCGCATCTGAACCGGATTCGAGATAATCTGCATAAACTACGGGATGCCCGGCGGTGGGGTAAATCTTGACGTTGTTAAGTCCAACATCGGTCAAACGTTTGACCAACCAGTTGGCCGTTTTCTGTACATCGCCCACCCGGTCTGGATCTGTCGAAATCGAAGGAATTCGAGAGAACTCAATCAATTGGGAAAGAAAGCGATTCTTTTGTTCCTGAGCGTATTCGAGCGCTTGGGCTCTTGGGTCGGACATAGAATAATCTCCTATTAGAAAGTTTTATTCATCAGCGGCGTTCAGCATGGCGGCGTATAAACGGTCTCCGAGTAAAGCGCCGCCCAACCAGGGTGTGAAACTTTTTATTTCATCAAATTGTAGTGCTGTTTCCCAGACCTGAGCGCGATAGCGGTGCGCATCACATTTGGTTTCGGGAGGGACATAATTCCCGGTGAGTTGAGCATCTGCCTGGCCACTTCCAGGATGGAAATCTATGGACGTAGCTTTCAAGCTGGATGTATACGTGGCGTTATACAACCCTATCACATATCGTCCCGCGGAAAACAAATAATTCAAGGCAACTCGAAGATCTTCGACTGTATTCCCGGTTTTGTAGTGGCCGGTTAGGACGGGTATCACCGAATCACCGCAAGCGACTGGTCCTCCAGAGCCAATGATCACAAAATAGGCCACGATTGCGTTTTCAGGGATACCACTTGGCGGTACGGGGGTATCGGTGGGTGTGGGTGTCTCCGTCGGCGTTACACTGGGGGTTAGCGTTTCCGTAGGTGTCAGACTGGGCGTAAAAGTGGCAGTCGGCGTAAATGTCGCTGTCGATGTAGCCGTTGCCGAAAGAGCCGCAACGCGTGCGGTCTCTGTAACCTCGACATAAACAGCCTGGATTGCTGCAGCGATGGTCCTAACCATGTCTGGCGTTGCGGTGGGTGAAGCAACAATACTGGAAAGATTAAATGTACACGAAGATAAGAATACGATACCAGTAAGCAATATTATGATGGTGTGTCTTAGTTTTATGTTCATGAATGAGTTTTCGATGTGTGTTTTTGCACCAGAAGACCCGTAGATTATAATGATTTTTTCGAAATTGTGGGTTTAGGTTTTTTGAAAAATAGTAATTCGTGATAGAATAGAAACCGTTCGGATCGGCGGTCGTTGTGAGCTGAGTTGCTTGCAGCGGCGTCGGGTCAAATCGGAATCGCCCCTCGAAAAGTGCCGCCATCCTTGTGATGACATCCTCGTGATGTACTTGGCGCCGATCCTATGAACCTTTGGAAAAAATACCACAACGCCCAAACTGTATCTGATGCGTTACAGGTGCTGGCTGACGCTCCTGGCGAGGCCTGCCTGATCGCAGGGGGTACTGACCTGATGCTCGATTTGCAACAGGGTAATCATCCCCCCGTCCATACCCTTGTGGACGTAACAGCAATTCCCGAAATGAAAGCCTTAGAAATCCGTGGGGGAGAATTATTTGTCGGTGCATCCGTGCCGCACTCCAAGATCACGAAATCGAAAATTGTCCAACAACACGCCAACGCATTAGCTGTTGCTTGTGGATTGATCGGTGGTCCCCAGGTGCGTAATACAGCAACATTGGGAGGCAATGTTGGACATGCCTTGCCCGCTGCAGATGGCACAATTGCCTTAACGGCTCTGGATGCACAGGCTGAGGTTGCCGGTTTAGATGGACGGCGACGAGTCCCTATGGAGGAATTATTCCTCGGGCCGGGCAGATCAGCCCTGGACCCGCGCGGGGAACTCCTGGTTGGGTTCTACGTGCCCTTGAAGGGGCCGAACCAAGCCTCAGCTTTCAAGAGGATCATGCGACCCCAAGGTGTCGCTATTGCCATCTTGAATACCGCGGTATGGCTCCAGCGCGATGCGGGTGCAGAGATTATCGCCGATGTGCACATCTCCATTGGCCCCTCAGGCCCCGTCCCCAGGCGCTTGCGCGAGACCGAAGATCTGCTCAGGGGCATGGCCTTTGGTGATGAAAGCTTGAATGCCGGAGCAGCAAAGGTTGTTGAAGATGCAAATTTCCGCACCAGCCGACACCGCTCCACGAAAGAATATCGTCACCATATGGCAGGTGTTTTGTTGGTTGAAACATTAACTATGGCCTGGCACGCGGCCGCACCAGGTGAAGGATCGTAAGATGGTCAATTTAACGGTAAACGGAAAACGATACGAATTAGAAGATCTGCCCGGTGAAACGCTGGCAGATTTGCTGCGCAAACGCTTGGGACTCACCGGTACAAAGATTGGCTGTGAAGAGGCTGAGTGCGGCGCCTGCACCGTCTTAGTAGATGGCGATCCGGTTGTCTCGTGTACCTATCCAGCGGCGCGTGCCCATGGGCATGAAATAGTGACCATTGAAGGGCTGGCGGGTGACGAGAATGCATTGCACCCTCTGCAAGAAGCCTTCATCACTCATGGTGCAATCCAATGCGGGTTCTGCACCCCAGGCCAAATTATGACGTCCTACGCGCTCCTCGAAGAGAATCCGGATGCAACCTCATATGGAATTCGCAAAGCCTTGAAGGATACGCTCTGTCGCTGCGCAGGATATCCGTCCATTGAGGCCGCTATTCTGGCCGCGGCTGAAGCCATGCGTACGGGGGAGCCAGTGGCATCCCCGAAAATCGATATTTCATCCGATCCGCTCAAAACCATTGGGAATACCAATATTCGCCCAGATGCCATCGGCAAAGCCACGGGAATGGCCTTGTTCACTGATGACCTGGTTTTCGACGATATGTTGTTTGCCAGTGTTAAGCGGTCCGATTATCCCCACGCGATTTTGGAAAGCCTGGATGCGGAAAGAGCTCGCGCGCTTCCTGGTGTGGTGTCTGTGCTCACTGCAGCCGATATCCCCGGCGAGAATAACCATGGCCTGGTGATTTATGATTGGCCGGTGCTAGTTGGTATTGGGGAAAAGGCCCGCTATATGGGTGATGCCATTGCTATTGTGGCTGCGGAATCCGAGGCCATCGCCCAGGAAGCAGTTGATCTGATCGAGGCAGAATTCAACCAGTTAGAAGTGGTAGATAACCCCGTTCGTGCCAAGGATGATGATGCTCCCAATTTGCACGAATCAGGCAATTTGCTCAAGCATATCAAAGTGCGCAAGGGTGATGTCGAAGATGGCTTTGATGATGCCGATGTGTTGATCGAAAAAACTTTCTACACCCAAACCACGGACCATGCCTTTATCGAGCCTGAGTGCAGCATCGCTCGACCGACCGATGATGGGCGCATGGAGATCTACGTCGGCTCTCAAATCCCCTACGCTGATCGGAATCAGGTGGCGCGCGCCTTGGGTTGGCCCGAAAAACGTGTGCGTGTGTTGGGACAATTGATGGGCGGCGGATTCGGTGGTAAGGAAGATATTGCTGGTCAGATACACGCTGCCTTATTGGCCGATTTGACTGGTCGTCCCGTAAAACTGCTCTTCGATCGTCAAGAGAGCCTGTTAGTTCATCCGAAACGACATGCAACCCAGATCACTGTCAAGGTCGGTGCGAAAAATGATGGCCGCTTGACAGCAGTGAAAACTGAGCTCTACGGCGATACCGGCGCTTACGCTTCCCTTGGCGAAAAGGTGATGGGCAGAGCGACAGCGCATTCCTCGGGACCCTATGAAATGTCCCACATGCGTGCTGATTGCTACGCCATGTACACCAACAATCCCCCTGCGGGCGCTTTCCGCGGCTTTGGCGCGCTGCAAGGTCAGTTTGCCATCGAGAATATGATGGATCATCTGGCTGAAGCACTGGAAATGGACCCTGTTGAAATCCGCCGGCTGAATGCCTTACAAGTTGGCAGCACAACCAACACGGGGCAGATCTTGCGAGAAAGCACGGGGCTGATGGAGTGCATCGATAAAGTTGATGCCGAGATGCGCCAGCTTGCCAAAGTAGATGGCTATCAGTCTCCATTCATGCCGCTCCCCGATCGCGACGCTCCGCACATCGTGCGCTCCTGGGGTTTCGCCGTGGCCTATAAGAACACCGGCTTCGGCGGTGGTGCTCCTGATAAGGCCGGTGCTGAAATCGAATTGTACCCCGATGGCACCTTGGAAGTACGTACTTCCTCTGCAGAATTAGGCCAGGGGTTGGTGACTGTTTTGCAAATGGTCGCTGCCGAAGAATTTGCCTTGCCACCAGAGCGTGTAAAAGTTCTGGTGATGGACACCGACCTGACCCCCGATGGTGGCCCGACAACGGCATCGCGCCAGACCTATGTCACGGGCAACGCTGCTCGTTATGCTGCCAAGACGTTGAAAGAGGCTATCACTTCCACGCTGGCAGAGAAGTATGATCAACCCCCTGATCAGATTCGCTTCATTGAAGGGCTTGCTCAAGTGAACGGACATAAAGTTCCGTTAGGTGATGCCGTCGCCCTGATGAAAGCTGAAGGCCGTGAGCCAAAAGTGATGTATGAATACTGGGCACCTGAGACCCAACCGCTGGGCGAAGGTGGCGATATGCACTTTGCATTTTCCTTTGCTGCACAGGCTGTTGAAGTTGAGGTCAACACTCGCTCGGGTGAAGTTTCAGTACCTAGAGTGATTGTAGCCAATGATGTCGGCAAAGCCCTCAATCCCTTGGGCCTGCAGGGCCAGATCGAAGGTGGTGTTGTCATGGGCGTTGGACATGCCCTGACTGAGAATTACATCATCGAGGGCGGGGTGCCCTTCACAGATCGCTTGGCGCGCTATCGCATGCCTAATATTACACAAACGCCGGAGATCATCTCGTTCGTTGTTGAACATCCCACCGAAGATGGCCCTTATGGAGCCAAGGGTGTTGGCGAGATTGTCAGCATTCCCACCATACCCGCAATCACCAACGCCATTTACAACGCCGTGGGTGTTCGCATCAATAGCCTGCCGGTTGATCAAGAGTATATCGTTCATACGTTAGGAGAAAAGGAAGTTAAGAATTAGATACACCCTAATTCCTAACCCCTAACTCCTAACGCTAACTCGTATTATGACCAATCATTCTGTCCCGCGATGGCTACAGTGGGCACGCGAAATCCAAGCTTTGGCACAAACCGGCGATGCTTATGCTGAAAATGAATGGCAGAGTAAGCGCTACCGGCGTTTGATGGATATTGCCGCTGAGATCATTAGCGACCACACTGGGTTACCTGAAAGACCGTTGCGTGAATCTTTTTTTAACCAGGTAGGTTATGCCACGCCAAAAGTGGATGTTCGCGGAGCAGTGTTTCGTGATGGAAAATTGCTTATGGTGCGTGAGCGCCTGGACAATGGATGGACAATGCCTGGCGGTTGGGCGGATGTGGGCGATTCCCCTGCTGTGGCTGTTGAGCGCGAAGTTTGGGAGGAATCAGGTTTTCAAGTTAAGGCTACCAAGTTGATCGGTATCTACGATGCCAACCGTGTTGAGCCGCTGAATCTTTATCATGCTGTAAAACTGGTATTTCATTGCGAACTATTGGGTGGCGAGGCTACTCCCAGTGACGAAACATCCGAAATCGAATTTTTCGAGGCGGATAAAATACCTGCAAATTTATCAGGTGAGAGGACCCATCTGAGGCATATAGATGACGCTTTCACTGCCCATCTCGACCCGACATTACCAACGGTATTCGAATGACATATTTTGACCAACCCATTACTGAAATCCCCCTGGGGCTAAAGGGAAAGGCCTTTCGTAGCCCAATGCCTTTTAGCTCCTTCGACCCTGTAAGTTTGGTGTGGGATGCATATCAAGAACAAGGGGTGAATGCCGTTTTTGTGCTTACAGAGCAGCAAGAATATCTTGTGCGTGCTCGCCGAGATTTGCCTGATTTCTATCGCTCCCAGGGCTTGGATGCCGTGCATGTGCCCATCCAAGATTTTCAGGTGCCGGGAGATATATCGGCACTGGATGCGGGCTTGGCGATCGCGGAAGAGAAATTACGCGCAGGAGAGAATATTGCCGTTCATTGTATGGCGGGTATTGGTAGAACCGGGATTTTTTACGCTTGCCTGGCCAAACGAGTTTTATCTATGGATGGTGAGGCTGCTATCCATTGGTTACGCCAATATATCCCTGGTGCATTGGAGAATTTCGGACAAGAGAGGTTTGTGGTGGATTATGTGCCGCCAAAGCAAAAGCCCTAATAGCAGTCGTGTTCGTTGACAATTAAAGAGAGAAATATGCTAATTACAAACGGAAAAATCATCACCTGGGGAGAGCAGAATCAGATCCTGGACGGGCAAGCCCTGTATATCGAAGGCGAGGTAATTGCTGAGATTGGTCCTCAGGATGAATTGATTGCTCGCTATCCTGAGGCTGAACAAGTCGATGCCAAAGGGCAATATGTAATGCCAGGAAATATCTGTGCTCACACGCACTTTTACGGCGCTTACGCTCGTGGTATGGGGATCCCTGGCCCGCCCCCTAAAGATTTCCCTGAAATCCTGGAGCGACTCTGGTGGCCTCTGGATATGGCCCTTGATGAAGATGGGGTGCGCTATTCTGCTTTAGTGATGCTGGTCGATGCCATCAAGCATGGCACCACCACATTGTTGGATCACCACGCCTCGCCAAACTTCATCGACGGCTCATTGGATGTCATTGGAGATGCGGTGGATAAATCTGGTTTGCGGGCAGTACTGTGCTACGAAGTTACTGACCGCAACGGAGAAGATGGCGCCAAAGCCGGCATCGCTGAAAATGTCCGCTTCCTTGAGTCGGATTATGTCAAGGGCAATTCGCGCCTGGCGGGGACGTTCGGGATGCATGCCGCGTTGAGCATATCAGATGTCACCATGGAGGCCTGTCGCGCAGCCGCCCCTTCGGGATCGGGAACAGGATTCCACATTCATGTGGCCGAACATGAAGCCGATGAATATGACAGTCTCCAGAAATATGGAATGCGGGTGGTCGATCGCTTGGCCAAATTTGACATCCTTGGCCCAGATTCCATCGTGGCGCATGCCATCCATATCGATGGGCGAGAGGCTGCGCTGCTTGCTGAGTCCGATACATGGGTCACACATCAGGCTCGTTCCAACATGAATAATGGAGTCGGTGCGGCGCAAGTCGAGTCATTGCTGCGCATGGGTGTGCCGGTTTGTTTAGGCACAGATGGCTTCTCATCCACGATGTGGGATGAGTGGAAGACAGTCTACTTATTGCACAAAGTCGTCAACCATGATCCGCGCCGGATGAATGGTATGGATGTCGCCCAAATGGGTGTTTACAATAACGCCGCTCTGGCTGGGAAATTCTTCCCCGAGGCTCCCCTTGGCGAACTGACCCCTGGTGCCCATGCTGATATCATTTTTGTGGATTACCATCCCCATACACCGCTGACCGCAGGCAACTTACCCTGGCAAATCATCTTTGGTTTCAACGAAAGCATGATCACTACAACTATTGCCGCAGGCAAAATACTCATGAAGGACCGCGAATTGCTGACATTGGACGAAGCTGCCATAGCTGCTGAAGCGAGCGCAATCGCTCCGACAATTTGGGAGCGTTATGAGAGTTATGTCGGAACATACGGATAGTTGAATAGTATTTTCCACAGAGACACAGAGTTTGCTGCGTTTGATAAAGTATGAGAGTTTGTTCTCGGCTTAAATAAAATCCTTAGTGCTCTCCGTGTCTCCGTGATTGTTATTAGGAGAAAAATGGACAAATCAAAACCAATTATTGCCGTTCTTGGTGGTACTGGCAAGGAAGGCCCAGGCCTGGCCATGCGCTGGGCTACTGCTGGCTATCAGATCATCATTGGCTCGCGCCAGGAAGAAAAGGCCCTCAGGGTAGCTGGTGAATTGAACGAAGCTCTCGGCATCGATTCGATTAAGGGTTTACAAAATGCTGATGCGGCTCGTGCGGCTGACATCAGTGTGCTGACCGTGGTAGCCACAGCTCACCAACCTGCAGTGGAAAGTCTTAAAGAAACACTGCGAGGTAAGATTTTAGCGGACGCTACCGCCCGGATCGATTTCCGCGACCCAAAGCCCCCGGCACCACCTGCTGCGGCTGAGATCGCTCAAGAAATTTTGGGTGACGAAGTGCGCGTTGTTGGTGCATATCAGAATGTTCCCGCCCATGCTTTGAAGCAGAATTTGGGCGGCTCCATCGATACCGATGTGTTGATTTGCTCCAATGATGTTGATGCTGCTGAGCAGGTGATTCAGCTAACCGAGGCCGCGGGCATGCGAGCGTATTACGCCGGCAGTCTGAAGAACGCCATTACGGTTGAAGGTTTGACTGCACTCTTGATCAGCATGAATAAGTATTACCGCAGCAAGACGGCCAGCATTGGCATTACAGGTATCGACAAGCAGTAAGCTGTTTCAGTTTGTTGTGCGCAGTTCTATGACTCTTACCCTAACGCCACTTGCGGGTATCCCGATGATCCAATCTGGAGATGATTTGGCTTCGATCATTCTAGATTCAATTGATGGATCTGGCATCACGCTTCAAGATAGTGACATTCTCGTTTTAGCGCAGAAAATTGTTTCTAAGGCTGAGGGCAGGATGGTTGAGTTATCGACGGTGATGCCAACACCAAGGGCAATCGACCTGGCTGAGCAAACCCACAAGGATCCGCGGGTGGTTGAGTTGATCCTGTCCGAGAGCAATGAAATTGTTCGGACGCGCCCTGGACTGATTGTGGTTGAGCACAAACGTGGATTTATTTGCGCCAATGCTGGCATCGATCACTCAAATGTCAGGTTTGAGACTTCTGGTGTCTCCGAAGACATCGGAAGTCAACGCGACGAATGGGTGTTGTTGCTCCCAGAAAATCCCGATGCGTCGGCAGCAGCCTTGCGGGAGCAGGTAGAAGCCGAGTCTGGCTCGAAGATTGGTGTGTTGATCATCGACTCGCATGGGCGTGCCTGGCGTTTAGGTACAGTCGGTGTCGCGATTGGCTTCAGTGGATTGCCGGGCGTCGCCGATTTACGCGGGCAGCCTGACATGTTTGGACGCATCTTAGAGAGCACTGAAGTTGGCGTTGCGGACGAGTTGGCAGCTGCGGCATCCCTGATGATGGGACAGGCTGCTGAAGGAACACCCGTTGTGCATGTGCGCGGCTTCCCTTACCCCTTGCGGGATGGAGCCTTGAACGAATTGACCCGCCCCAAGGATGAAGATTTGTTCCGATGAAGAAAATGGATAAATATCCAGAATAGATGTCATTGCGAGCCACCCGCCGACGTTGAAGACGGGCTGCGGCCGCCGCGCCTGTTGCTTGCACTCCTCGCGATGTCAAAATGAGACGATAATGAAAAATATCCCTGAAGAGTTTCACTACCTGTTGAAAGATGAGACCAAGGCCTATGCTGTTTTAGCGACAATCATGCCGGATGGTTCACCCCAGGCTACGCCGGTTTGGTTTAACACTGATGGCGAGCATATCCTGATAAACACATTGAAAGGCCGTGTAAAAGACCGCAACATGCGCGCAATCCCCAACATCGCCTTGACCATAATAGACCCAGATGATTGGCTGAAATTTTTGCAGGTTCGCGGTCAGGTTGTCGAGATCACCGAAGAAGGCGGGCGGGAGCATATCAATTTCTTATGCAAAAAATATACGGGAGATGACGAATTTTGGGGCCCACCTGATGATGTGCGCGTAATATTCAAGGTGCTGCCTAGATAATATGAATGTTGTTGCTCTGGCTGGCGGAGTTGGCGGTGCGAAACTGGCAGATGGTTTAGCCCAGGTATTGCCGCCCGAAGAATTGACCATCATCGTCAATACCGGTGATGATTTTGAGCATTGGGGCTTGAAGATATGCCCCGACCTGGATACGGTTTGCTATACATTGGCTGGTTTGGCCAATCCCGAAACCGGATGGGGCCGCGTTGATGAAAGTTGGAACGCCTTCGATTCTGTTGCGCAACTGGGCGGCGCAGATTGGTTCCGCATTGGAGACAAAGATCTTGGCACACACCTTGAGCGTACGCGCAGGCTGCGTGAGGGTGATAAGCTTAGTGAAGTCACGCGAGATTTTTGTAAGGCTTGGGGAATTGAGCATCCTATTTTGCCGATGAGTGATGATCCAATCGCTACCATGGTGCACACTGATGTTGGTGTGTTGCCTTTTCAGGAGTATTTTGTACAGCAGAAATGCCAGCCTAAAGTGAAGGATTTTATCTTCGCCGGCGTTGAACGCTCACGTCCTGCTGAGGGTGTGCTGACATCTGTCGCTGGTGCTGATATTGTTGTTGTCTGCCCGTCCAACCCCTGGGTGAGTATCAATCCCATTTTAGCGGTACCGACCCTGAGGTCAGTTTTGAACAGCCGCTCAATCATCGCTGTGTCCCCTATCATTGGGGGCAAAGCGCTTAAAGGTCCGGCAGCTAAGATGTACGCCGAATTAGGAATTCAGCCATCAGCGTACGCTGTAGCTCAACACTATCAAGGCTTTTTATCGGGAATCGTCATCGATACCGTTGACAAAGATTATGAGAGTAGCATCCAGGCTTTGGGAGTTATTCCTTTTGTCACCAATACAATCATGAAAACACGATCCGATCGTCAGCGTTTGGCCAATGCAGTAATGCAATTTGGCGAGGAAATTATCTCTGATAAAATTGGATAAACTATGATTGCGAAAGGAGCGTGAATATCGCATGACAATTTGGGCGATCGTACCCGTGAAGCCCTTGCGCCGGGGGAAGTCGCGTCTGGCAGGCGTGTTTTCGGAGGAGGAGCGTGCTGATCTAAATCGGCACTTGTTGGATAATACAGTTAGAACTTTAAAAAATATTCCAGAGATCGAACATGTGTTGGTCATCAGCCGAGATCAATCAGCGTTGTCGTTAGCTAGGGATTTAGGCGCGCGCACTGTACTCGAAAATGGGACACCCCATTTGAATGTTGCATTGGAACGTGCCACGATTGTTGCCAAAACCTATGAGACGCGCGGCGTGTTGATCCTCCCGGCTGATCTGCCATTGATCACATCGGAAGATATCAATTTGATGTTGGAGCGAGCCACCGATCCGCCAGTCGTTGTGGTCGCACCGGATAGGCACGAGAGAGGCACTAATGCGTTATTAGTTTCCCCTGCGGGGTTGATTGAATATCATTACGGTCCTGATTCGTTTGAGAAGCATTGTGAACTTGCCAAGAAAGCCGGGGCTAGATTGGAAATATGTGATTTGTCTTCACTCAACCTTGATCTAGATGTTCCGGAAGATTTAGAACTGATTGAAGCTCGTCTGGACTTCCAGCGAGATTCTTCATGAAGAATTCTATAAACTAGGCAACCCACTGCGTTGCCAGAGAGGGATGAGATATTTCCTATCAAACTCTGGCCCAACTCATTAGGATAACGGCTCAAGATAAGATTATTGGAATTTGCTTTGCACAATATTTTTAGAGGAGAAAACTATGACCAAGAGAGTAGCATTATATTTACAAGATTCCCACGATTTGCGCGATGGATTGGAATATGTGAAGTATGCTGAAGAAAAAGGCTTTGAAGCTGTTTGGCAGGCGGAGTCGCGCCTTGTGCGTGATGCCATTGTTCCCATGGCTGCTTACGCTGCCGTGACAGAGAAGATTAAAGTTGGCTCTGGTGTCCTGAATAACTGGACGCGAAATATTGGGCTTTTAGCCTCGACATTCCTTACTCTGGATGATCTAGCCCCTGACCGGGCAATTCTAGGGATTGGCGCTTGGTGGGATCCCTTAGCGCAGAATGTAGGTATCACTCGGCACAAACCATTGTTGGCCATGCGCGAAACTGTTGAAGTTGTGCGGCGTTTGCTAGCCCTAGAGCGGGTAACGTTCCACGGCGAATTCCACCATGTCGAGGGCATTGAACTTGATGTGGTGCATGGACGACGTGAGCCCCGCAATGTGCCCATTATGATCGGCGCAACTGGTCCTAAGATGATGGAATTGACCGGTGAGATTGCCGATGGAGCCGTACTGAATTATTGTGTGGCCCCAGAATACAATGAGAAGGCTATGGAACTGCTGACCGCTGGCGCGAAAAAATCTGGTCGCACTTTGGATGATATTGACCGCCCGCAGCTGATCGTCTGTTCGGTGGCGCAGGATCACGATGAAGCGATTGATACGACAAAAATGTTGCTTTGCCAATATCTGGCCCAACAACCGCATATCGCCAAAGCCTCTAATGTTTCTGATGATGTCGTTGCCGAGATCCAATCAATTTTAGGCTGGCCGGCTACGCATGAACAGATTATGAGCGCCAAGCATCTTGTGCCCGATGATTTAGTGTATAAGATCACCGCATCCGGTACACCTGAAGAGGCCCGTGCGAAGGTGCAAGAATATACCGACCGCGGTTGTACCTGCCCAATTTTGTATCCCGTTGGCGGAGATTTCAAATTACTAATTGATACATTTAGTTCTCTCTAGAGTCGGATCAACTATCAGGATACTATGACTATTGTTGAGAAAAAGTTAAAACTACCAAACTCAAAACATTGTTTCGTTTGTGGTCTTGAGAATGAGCTCGGTTTGCACTTGAATTTTTACCAGACTGAATCTGGGGAAGTTGTTGTTGATTACGAAGTACCGGATCAATTTCAAGGGTACCCAGGTATTGTTCATGGCGGCATAGTTGCCTCTCTAGTAGATGAAGTGCTTGGGCGCGTGCATATGGGCCCTGATCCGGAAAGCCCCAGGTTTATGTTCACGGCCAAAATAAGCATGAAGTATCGTAAAAATGTACCCACTGGGGTGCCAATCAAGATCGTCGGACGCGCCGTAAAAAGCAAGCAACGCACTGCAACATCCGTAGCAGAAATCTATGGACCAGATGGAGAATTGCTGGTTGAAGCGGAAGCGCTGTTGGTGGATGTTCCTGCTGAAAAATTAGAAGATGTCGATATGGATGCCTTGGGGTGGAAGGTTTATCCTGATAGTGTAACAGTCTGAAGAAATGAGACGCCTATGATTATTGAATATCATCGTCCAGAAAACGTTGAAGATGCATTGAGTTTGCTTGCTAGAAAAGATCCCGTGACGGTTGCACTCGGGGGCGGTTCTGTGCTCACCCAACCTTCAGATAAGGAAGTTGCCGTTGTTGATCTCCAAGCCCTGGGCTTAAACATGATAAAAGCTGGTGGACGCAGCATAAAGATCGGCGCGACCGTGACCTTGCAAGCCATGTTGGATATTCCAGAACTGCCTGTTGCCCTAAAAAGCGCCATACGCCATGAAGCAACTTACAATATTCGTCAGGTTGCCACAGTGGCCGGCTCCTTGATGGCAGCGGATGGACGTTCTCCGTTTGGCACTGCGATGTTGGCGTTAGCGCCAGAGTTGCTCGTACAACCTGGGGATGAGAAGATTCCCTATGGAGAATTACTGCCATTGCGGTCCGAACAGTTGCCGGGGCGTCTGATCACCGAAATCTCAATACCCTTGAATACCAAGCTGTCTTATCAATATGTGGCGCGTTCCCCAGCTGATTTACCCATTGTCTGTGTGGCAGTGGCGCAGTGGCCTTCGGACCGTACGCGGGTTGTATTGGGCGGATACGGTAGCTCGCCCCTAGTGGCCATGGATGGTCCTAACTCCCAAGGTGCGGATATCGCCGCGCAAGATGCTTATCATGAAGCTGGCGATCAATGGGCAACTTCCCAGTATCGTAGCGATGTGGCGGCTACGTTGACCAAGCGCTGTTTGGAAGAGATCAATTAGGAATAGCCATGAAACTTGAATTGCTTATCAACGGAATTGAACATCAAATAGAAGCAGCTCCTGGCGATACACTTTTTAAGGTGCTGCGCGCTTTGGGATTCTACGGGGTCAAGTTTGGCGCTGAAGATGGTGAAACTGGCGCCGATACTGTATTACTGGATGGAAAACCCATCAATGCCGATTTCTATCTGGCTGCGCAAGCTGAGGGACATAAGATCGCCACTATCGAGGCTTTGGGAGAACACCCAGATCAGGGTTGGAAGCAGACCGATGGACTGCATCCACTCCAACAGGCGTTTGTGGAAACGGGCGCCATTCAGTGTGGCTACTGTACCCCGGGCCAGATTCTTGCCTCCAAAGAATTACTCGAACGAAACACGTCCCCCACGGATTCCGATGTTCGAGATGCACTTTCCGGCGTGCTGTGCCGATGTACGGGCTACAAGAAACCTGTGCAGGCTGTGCTGCGCGCCGCGGCGATCTTGCGCGGCGAGGACGTGGACCCAATTGAAGGCACTGGCAGACCGATTCCTGCACCGCCAGAATGGACACCCCCAGAGGGCGATTCCACCAGTCCCGCGGATGGCTTTGAAGATGGGTTTACCACCCAGACGCAGGTTATGCCCCAAATCAAAGTTACACCTGAGGTCGAAGAACTCCAAATAGTCGGCAAACCGGAACCCAAAGTTGATGCCATCAAATTAGTGCAAGGCAAACCGGCCTTCGCCGCCGACCTGGAAATGCGCGGCATGCTGTACGCAAAAGTCCTTCACAGCCCCCATGCCCACGCCCGGATTAAATCAATTGATGCCAGCAAGGCGCGTGCCATGCCGGGTGTCGCTGCGGTGCTAACACACGAGGATATCCCTCGAGTAGTGTATTCTACAGCGGGACAGTCTGACCCCATCCCTGGACCATTGGACTGTTTCTCCCTGGATAATAAGGTTCGTTTCGTAGGGGACCGGGTTGCCTTTGTGGCAGCTGAATCCTCTGAAATTGCCGAGAAAGCCCTCGGTCTGATCGATGTTGAATATGAAATCTTAGAGCCAATCCTGGATGTGCGAGACTCGATGAAAGAAGGCGCTCCGATCATTCATGATGAACCAGAATATGTTGATTTTGCAGACTCTGATGCATCAAGAAATCTGGCGGCCGAAGTTCGAATTGACATCGGGGATGTAGATAAGGGATTTCGTGAAGCTGACCAGATCTTCGAAGCCGATTATGTGGTTCCTAAAGTGCAGCAGGCGCATATCGAACCGCATGTGGTTGTTACGTACTGGGATGAGGATGATCGCCTGGTGATTCGCACCAGCACGCAAGTCCCCTTCCATGTGCGACGCGTCATGGCACCAGTATTGGGTTTACCAGTGAAGCGAATCCGCGTTGTGAAGCCACGTATTGGTGGGGGCTTTGGTGGCAAACAGGAAATTCTAAACGAAGATGTGGCTGCCCACCTGACCATCGCCACAAAGCGACCGGTGATTTATGAGTATACGCGTGAAGAAGAGTTCATCGCTGCGCGCTCGCGCCATCCCATGCGCATCCGCATGAAGACCGGTGTCAAGAAAGATGGCACAATCACGGCCAATGATATGTATGCCCTTAGTGACACGGGTGCCAATGGCGCCCACGCACTGACGGTGACAGGTAATACTGGCCATAAATCCATGGCGCTGTATGTCGGCGATGGCCAATACCGGGAAGCGCCTAATATTCGCTTCTATGCCGATATTGTCTATACCAACCATCCCCCTTGCGGTGCCTATCGCGGCTACGGCGTTCCCCAGGGCTACTGGGCCGTTGAACGCCATATGGAGAAGATCGCCCAAGAGTTAGACCTCGAACCCTTGGAATTCCGCTTGAAGAACGCATTGCGAGCGGGAGAACTGCACCCCTTTAGCACTGCCTGGAGCGAAGGCCGCGAGCCGCGCCCTGAAACTATCGAAACTTGTGCACTAGAGGATTGTGTCCAACAAGGTAAGGCAGCCGTGGGTTGGGATCAAAAATATGGCAATGATGACTGGAACAATATTCCAGGAAAACCCCACCTTCGCAGGGGCATTGGCATCTCTATGATGATGCAAGGAACTGCGATACCATATCTTGATATGGGTGGGGCTAGTATAAAGCTCAACGATGATGGGTCTTTCAACCTGCTAATTGGTGCCACGGACTTAGGCACGGGATCGGATACTGTGCTTGCCCAAATGGCTGCTGAGATCTTAGGCGTACCTCTAGACGATGTAATAGTCTACTCCTCGGATACAGATTTCACTCCTTTTGATGTCGGTGCCTATGCATCATCAACGACCTATGTTTCCGGTGCAGCTGTGGCAAATGCCGCCGAGAAAGTCGCCGAACGCATCAAGATTCGTGCGGCCAGATTACTCGAACAAACGGACTATCAGACAATTCGACTGGCAGATCGGCAAGCCATTGCCCCAGATGGACAATCTATCACCCTGGCTGAAATCGCACTGAACGCCCTCCACCATGAAGAGCAAGAGCAGATCATGGCTGTAGGTTCATATGTCTCACCCGTAGCGCCGCCGCCCTTCGCCGCTCAGTTCGCCGAAGTGACCGTCGATACCGAGACCGGTCAGGTTGTTGTCGATAAACTGGTTATGGCCGTCGACGCGGGCGTGATCGTCAACCCCATTACCGCTTCGGGCCAGATTGAAGGTGGCATGGTTCAGGCGTTAGGCTACGCGGTTTGCGAAGAGATGGTTTACGATGAGAAAGGGCAACCGCGTGAGGTAGATTTCCGCGACTACCATATCTTCATGGCGCACGAGATGCCTGAACTAGAAACTATCTTTGTAGAAACCTTCGAGCCGAGTCACCCCTTTGGGGTTAAGGCTGTGGCTGAAATTCCACTTGACGGAGTCGCCCCTGCCGTAGGCAACGCTGTTTATGATGCGGTTGGTGTCAATATCGATGCTAACCCCGTCACGCCGGAGAAAGTTTGGCAAGCGTTGAAAGAGAAGGAATAATTGGTATTATGTCATTCTGAGGAGCCCCACAGGGGTGACGAAGAATCTCTGAATTCAGTGATATTGAGAGATTCTTCGCTCCCGCAAGTGCGGTCGCTCAGAATGACAATTCAAAAATATGAACAACCGTACATATGTTGTAGGTCACGTAAATCCTGATACCGACTCAATTGCCTCGGCAATTGGGTATGCCTGGTTGTTGCGCGAGCGCGATGAAACTGATGCCATCCCAGCTCGGGTAGGACCAACCAACCCCCAGACGAATTGGGTCCTTGAAAAGCTTGGGATTGAGTCTCCTGAGTTGCTCACAGATGCATCGCCGCGTTTCAAGAATGTCGCCCGCCGTGTGGATACGACTACTCCGGAGAGTCCTTTACGGGAAGCCTGGACGATCGCCAATCGAACCGGGGGTGTAGCACCGATCATCAATGCCGATGGTACTCCTTATGGTTTGATCACCGGCCTGACGATGTTCTCGTTCCTCGGAGAGGCTGTGGGAACACACCCACGCCGACAAGAAATGAGCATTGGGGAACTCCTGGAAGTGCCCTGTCATGAAGCCACAGATTCCGGCGTGCCTGCTTTTCCTGCTGCGGCGCGCATTCGGGATGCGCTGCCACGTGTTTATCGGGAGGAACGCAATCACTTTTTGGTGGTCGATGATAAGGGGCGCTATATGGGCGTGTGTCGTCAACGTGATCTGCTCAACCCGCCTCGTTTGCGGGTGGTGCTGGTCGATCACAATGAGGCAGAACAGGCATTGGGTGCGGTCGAAGATGCTGAGTTAGTAGAAATTCTCGATCACCACCGCTTAGGGAATCTGCCAACCATGGAGCCGATCCGCTTTACAGTTGATGTTGTCGGCAGTACAAGCACCTTGGTGACAGAACGTATCGAAGAAGCAGGGTTGAGTGCTCCCCCAGAAATCGCTGGGATCCTGATGGCTGGTGTAATATCAGATACCCTGCTGTTTACATCGCCTACATCTACTGATCGTGACCGCAAAGCTGCAGAACGATTGGGGCGCTGGACTTTTGCATGGGGAAGTCCGCTGAGAGATGAAGATATGGATTCCTTTGGAAAAATGGTTCTAGAAGCGGGAGCGGGACTCTCAACCCGAGATCCTGAGGAGATCATCTCTACAGACCTAAAGACGTATGAAGCCGGCGGATACAAATTTGCTGTTTCTCAGGCAGAGGTCACCGATATGATGCAATTGCGCGAGCATCAAAAAGCGCTGGCGGACGCGCTCGAAAAACTTCGTGTAGCGCGAGCTTTGGACTTTGCCATGTTGATGGTCACGGATGTGGTCAGCAGCGCCAGTAGTTTGTTGTTGAACAATCCACCTCCGATATTGGATGATTTGCCATATCCGCTAGAGGATGATGGCACTCGGTATGCTAAAGGTGTGGTTTCTCGAAAGAAGCAGTTGCTCCCCGCGGTTTTAGGCTTGCTTGGAAATTAGTATGGTATCTGTCTATCAAGCCCTATCTACCTTAGAAGAGAAGGGGGGTGCTGGTGTTTTGTGCATCATTGTTGAAAGCCATGGGTCAACACCGCGCGGCACAGGCAGCAAGATGCTGGTGTATCCCGATGGCAGTTTTGTCGGTACGGTTGGGGGAGGAGAATTGGAAAGCCGGGTAATCTCGGAAGCATTAGAAGCGCTATCTGAAGGGAAAGCGAGAAAAATCAACTATTCCATGACAGACCCCCAGAGCGGTGATCCAGGCGTCTGCGGGGGTCAGTTGGAGGTGTTTGTGGAACCTATTGTGCCAAGTCCTTTGCTGGTTGTCATTGGTGGGGGACATGTGGGAAAGGCTGTTGCACACCTGGCTAAATGGCTGGGATTCCGGGTCGCGGTTAGTGATGATCGTGAAGAATTCTGCACTCCTGAGGCCGTGCCTGACGCCGATGAATTCTATCCTGTGCAGATGGCTGATCTGCCGGAACACTTGGATATTACTCCCTGGACCTATCTAGTGCTGACCACACGAGGCGCACCCATCGACGCTGCTGGATTACCGAGTATATTGAAGCATGATGCGGCCTATATCGGCGTGATCGGTTCAAGACGCCGTTGGGCAACAACAGTGAAAATGTTAGAAGAAGCCGGCGTCAGTGAAGAAGAGATCGCCCGAGTGCACTCTCCTACGGGTTTAGAGTTGAACGCTGAGACACCCGAAGAGATCGCGGTAAGCATTATGGCAGAGATCATCATGTTGCGCGCGGGCGGTGACGGCAAGCAGATGTCGGGTGGGTGATCATGCGCCAAATTGAAATCCAATTTCCCGATCAAATTGCAAAGGCAGTATTCCCTGAGCAACGAGGGTTTGTTCCTCAAGCGTTAGACGCGATAGATTTGAAACAAGGTCAACCCGTGATTGTGCTCATTGGTGGCATGGTCTTTAAACAAGATCTGGATGTAACCAAACAGTCAATAGATGTTATTGCAGAGACAGCCCAATCATTAGGTGCAGCAGTTATATCTGGGGGTACCAAGATGGGCGTAATGTACCTGATGGGCCAAACGAGACATATAAACGGGTATGATTTCCCGTTGCTTGGGATAACGGTTGCAGACATTGTCACATGGCCCGACGATCCCAAGAATAGGCGTTTTCTATGGTGGGGCAAGAAACTTGGTCTATTAGATCAAAATTACACTCACTTCATGCTTACGCCTGGAAACCAGTATGGCGATGAATCTCCTTGGATTGTCGACGCAGCCAGCTATTTATCTCGCGGCTCTTACTCGGTGACTACCCTAATCAATGGCGGCAAAATTTCCCGCCTGGATATAGAACTAAGTGTCGAAGCCAGTCGCCCAGTAGTTGCGTTGAGTGGCACAGGGCGTTATGCGGATGAGTTAGCAGAGGCAACGGAGCGAGACGAGTTAATTGGAATTGTATCGGCAGAAGATGCAAAGGCAGTAGCCAAGGCGTTGGCTGCAAACCTAATCTAATGACGTGTGGTGTGCAGTATCCTTAAAATTTTGGAGAACCTATGTGGCAAAAATATATCAATGCTACCAAGATAGATGAAGTCTTAGACGTTTTATCGGAATATGGGGAGCGCGCCCGCATTGTGGCGGGTGCAACCGACTTGATCCTGGAGATGGAGCGCGGAATCCGCACAGGGGTTGATGTGTTGATTGATATCACGCGCATCCCTGAATTGGATCAGGTCGTTTTAGATGAGGACGATTTTATCCATCTCGGGCCGATGGTCACGCACAACCATTGTGTGGCTTCGAAGTTGGTCCGCGAGCGAGCGTATCCACTGGCGCGGGCTGCCTGGGAAGTCGGTGCGCCGCAGATCCGCAACCGCGGCACTGTGGCTGGCAACCTGATCACGGCCTCGCCGGCTAACGATACCATCACACCACTGATGGCCTTGGGTGCCAGCGTGACCCTGCGCTCAAAGGATTCGGAACGGACAGTTTCGCTCGATGAGTTCTACAAGGGCGTGCGTAAGACCGTTATGCGCCCCGATGAGATGTTGGTGGATATCGTCTTTCCGGCGATGATGCCAAATCAGCGCGGCGCATTTATGAAATTAGGATTACGCCGCTCCCAGGCGATATCTGTGATCAATGTGGCCTTGCTGTTGACCTTCGATGGTGATTCTGTGACTGACGCTGCGATTACGCTCGGAGCGGTTGCCCCAACCATTATCCATGCCCCTGAGGCTGAATCATATTTGAAGGGTCGCCAGCTCGACGAAGATACGATCAACGAAGCCGCACGCCTAACCATGGAAGCATCACGTCCCATTGATGATATCCGCGGATCAGCCGCTTACCGCCGAGAGATGGTGCGAGTGATGACGCTCCGGGGGCTGGCTGCCATCTCAAAAAGCGAGGAACAGCTCGAATTCCCAGCAGAGCCCGTCCTGCTTTGGGGCCAGGCAACGCCTGGGGACGTGGCTGGTCGCAACGGCAGCAGTCAATTCGCTGGGGAAGAAATCATCCAAACCACGATCAATGGCCAGGGATATACCTTCAACGCGGGCTACGATAAGACGTTGTTGAATCTAATTCGAGATGACGCTCGCCTGATCGGCACGAAAGAAGGTTGCGCCGAGGGAGAGTGTGGCGCGTGTACGGTCTTCCTGGACGGAATCGCCGTGATGGCCTGTTTGGTTCCTGCGCCGCGAGCGCATGGTGCGGTGATCGAAACTATTGAAGGATTAGCTGAGCCCGAGCGTTTGCATCCGGTGCAGGATGCGTTTATCCATGAAGGCGCAGTGCAGTGCGGTTATTGCACGCCTGGATTTTTAATGTCTGCGGCGAAGCTGTTGGAAGAATTTCCACAACCATCGCAAGATGAAATCAAGCAAGCCATTACTGGTAATTTGTGTCGCTGTACAGGGTATTACAAAATTGTCACTGCGATAGAAAAAGCCAGTCAGGTGGAGGTGTAATATGGGACGATACGATCGCATGGCTCGTCAAGATGAGCGAGAGGAAAAAGGCATTCATCCAGTTTGGCGGGGGATCGGTTGTGTGCTGCTCATTCTGCTGCCGGTAATGTCGTACGCTGGCGCAGTTGAACTCGTTAAAGCGAATTATAAGAACGGTTGGATGGTGATGCCTTCCGATCTGGCTCAGACGGTGGCTATTCCGTATATAGGATATATAAGTCATTTGTATGCCAACCTTGCTGTGGGCGTGGTTCTTCTCGTCATTGGGTTTGGTATCTTGACGATCATCTATTCGATATTGTACAGCACCATGGGGCCGCCAAAATATGGCCCCACCGACGCGCCGCCGCCTCGTAAAGCAAAGAGACGCCGTAGATAAGATGGAAAATTCTTATGTCTGAAACGCTGCAAATGTGGATGGAAATATCCTTCGACGTGGCCTACCTGATTGTTATCTGGGGCCTGGTGTTAGTCATGGACCGGCGACGGGATACTGTGCTTCCAGAGGATCGCGCCGTTGCCCAGTTTATACTTTGGGCATTTTTCTTGTTAGCCTTGGGTGATACTGGGCATGTCGGTTTTCGCGTATTGGGCTATGCAATCGGGGATTTAGACGCCCGAGTACCTGTGATGGGATTTGAGATCGGTTTGCTGGGATGGGGAACTTTAGCAACAGCGATCACCGTCACGCTGTTTTATATTCTGTTGCTCTTCGCCTGGCGAGCACGCTTTGACGGAGAGTTTGGATGGTTTGGCTATTTGCTCTTTGCCGCGGCTGCGTTGCGATTTTCTTTCATGATTAACCCGGCAAATGATTGGAACAGCCTCGTGCCGCCTCAACCCTGGGCGATAGTTCGAAATATTCCCTTTTTCATCATCGGTGCTGGCGTGACCTATCTCATCCTGCGCGATGCGCTGAAGGCAAATGACCGTCCCTTTTTCTGGATTGGAATTAGCATTATCGTCTCGTTTGCTTGCTATATCCCTGTGATCATGTTCGTTCAGAAAGTCCCTATGTTGGGTATGCTGATGATCCCTAAGACTGTGGCCTATGTGGTGATAGGGTTCATTGCGTACAAAGAGTTGTATCCAAAATCAACCAATTAGGACGCGGGTTTTCGCTGATTTTTTAGTAATTACTGACTGAAATCTGCATTTGCCGGCGTTTGTAAATTTATATAGGAGTAAAGAATGGCTGCATCTATTTTTCTTGTAATTCATAATTTTGTTCGTTGGATCGTTCTGTTATTGATCTTATACACCTTGTTCCGCATGTACTCTGGTTGGATTGGAAAGAAATCCTGGCAGGATGCAGATCGTAAAGCGGGCATGCTCTTTACGATGGGTATTGATGTACAGATGTTGCTGGGTATCATCCTAATTTTCTTGCGCGGTTTCAATGCTATCCAAGCGCGCTTCTGGATGGAGCATATCGGCATGATGATCCTGGCGGTTGTGCTGGGCCATGTCGGTAGTGCGGTTTCGAAGAAAGCAGAGTTGGATGAAGAGAAATTCCGTAAGGCGGCGATCTGGTTTACAGTGACCTTGCTGGTAATCTTGGCTTCCATCCCGTGGACGAGGCCAATGTTTAGATGGTTCTAATGTGAAGCCGCAGATGAACGCGGATGAACGCTGATGTATTTTTACCGAAGAATAAAAAATATAATTCTCTGCGCTCTCGGCGTACTCAGCGGTTATTTTAGAAACCAATATGCAGTCGACTAAGCTGATCAACGTTCTCAAAGTGCTGTTCGCCGTGGTAGCCTGGGGAGCTTCGTTTATTGCCACCAAGGTGGCTTTGCGCGATGTGTCCCCAATCACGGTGGTGTGGTTACGTTTTGCCATGGGCGTGGCGATCATCGGAGTTGCCGTGGCTGCCCGTGAGCAACTTAAATTACCATCCTGGCGCGATGCAGGATATTTCCTGCTATTAGGTTTTCTGGGGATTGCCTACCACCAATGGCTGCAATCAACGGGCCTGCAAACGGCTCAAGCATCGACCACTGCCTGGATTGTGGCCACAACGCCTATCTTCATGGCCTTGTTAGGATGGCTGGTATTGAAAGAACGCTTGAATTGGATCCAGATTGGCGGGATCGCCCTGGCGACGATCGGTGTACTGGTGGTTGTTTCGGGTGGCGATTTCGGGTCCTTGAATATGGATTCGCAGGGAATGCCGGGGAATTTGTATATCCTGGCCAGCGCACCCAACTGGGCCATCTTTTCTGTGCTCTCGCGGCGCGGATTGCGTGAACATTCCCCCGCCTGGATGATGTTTTATGTGATGGGATTTGGCTGGTTGATTTCTTCCGTTGGTTTCTTTACGGGTCCAGGTGTGGCAGAAATATCCCAACTCACACTCAATGGTTGGTGGGGTATTCTGTTTTTGGGAATCGCCTGTTCGGGGTTGGCGTATGTCTTTTGGTATGATGCTCTGCAAGCGATACCCGCCTCTCAGGTAGGTGCTTATCTATATCTGGAACCACTAGTTGCAGTTGGCGTTGCTGCGGTTATCCTGAGTGAGCCGCTCTTGTTCGCCTCGATTTTTGGAGGCGCGGCCATCCTTTTGGGTGTCTATTTGGTGGAGCGTCCCACTAATCCGCAAGCGGTGCCCTCTGCGCAGGAAACATAAGCTATGGAGCGAACTGTACCTTACACGGCGTCTGAAGAAGTCGAACTCTACTTGCGAACGTATTATTCGCTGCTGCGATCAACCTCCGAGGTGCAAATCCGCACGTTGGAAGAAGTCCACTCGGGGATGAATTCGCTGCTGCATCCTGGGGCACGTGATCGCAAGCCGGATTTATCGGCCTTCATCTACAGTATTCTGCGCTTACCCGATTGCATTAACCAGGTTAAAACCATTGTGCTGGGACAGAGCGTCCAGGTTTTTCAGCGCGAGGGAATTGGGGATATCGAAAGCTGGCAGGTAATGCGAGCGCGTGCCCGTCGCAGGCGCTGCTATTTCGATGGCGATGAAACCTTAGCAGTCATCATAGCCAGTCGATCAGATATCGACGATGTGCTGCCTTTGATTACGGCCTATCAAATTGAGTGGGGGAAGTTCCACAAGCTCATGCAAGCGCTGCCTAAATCAATTTCTTTGGATGTTGATACTCTAGACAAAGAATCCTTAGCAGAATTGGCAGCCGCCTTGCACATCTCCCTGGATGATCTGGAACGGCTGCGGGCTGTTTGGGGTGATGCCTGCTCTCACAATCTAAATCAAATGGCAGATCGATCGGCGCAATTCCAAATCCGCCTCTTAGATGGCACGCTGACTGAATATCGTCGCGCTACCAATGCCTGGTGGGCAAATATCGAAGCTGCCCGTCCAGATATCCGGGTTCGGCCAGTTTATTTTGTTTCCAGCAATACGCACAGCCTGGTCAACTTGCTGTCAGGATTTGCCCTGAAGGAGCGGGAAACGCTGGTGCAGTATCTGGAAAGCTCCGCGGATGGGGGTTTGCTGCAAGAGTGGGACGATATTCAGGCGAAGATGGTGCCCTCCAGTCAGGAAAATTTCCTGTATTATGTGATGAAGAAATTCTTGCAAACTCCTCGGGGGCAGGATTACCAGGATACGCGGATCAACTACGAGCGAGACTATGGGATCGCCCGGGTTGACAGTAAGCATTTCTTCGATGTGGATGCCCAGATCATCGAATTAGCCAAAGTCCCCTTAGATTTGATGGATCCACGTATTTGTGATCGGGAATATGATTGTCTGGTAGAAAGCGATGCCCTGATATTGAACATTGACTACCCCCTGGGGTTGGGTGCCTATAATATTCTCACCGAGGTGGCCACGCACGTTGGCGATGTTCTGGGTGTGTATATCATGGGCAAGGCTGCCACGCTGAACGGCGTCATCGGGGACGTAATGATCCCTAATGTTATACATGACGAACATTCGCGCAGCACCTTTATCTTCTCGAATGCCTTTGTGGCAGCGGATGTGGCGCCTTATCTGATTTATGGCACCGTGCTTGATAATCAGAAGGCGGTCACTGTCCAGGGAACCTTTTTGCAGAACGCTTCCTATATGGATGTTTTCTACCGGGAAGGCTATACCGATATCGAGATGGAAGCAGGACCGTATCTTTCTGCGGTTTATGAGATGCATCGTCCTAAGCGACACCCCATTGACGAAATCATCTATTTACAGAATCTACCATTTGATTTCGGCATTATGCATTACGCCTCGGATACACCCCTTAGTAAGGGCAAAAATCTGGGGGAAGGGTCGTTATCCTATTTTGGCATGGATCCGACCTATGCCACGACTTTGGCGATATTGCGGCGGATACTTTTTATCGAGCAAGACCGTATGACTAAACTATAGACTCAACCAACAAGTGTCTAAAAGGAATTACTATGCAATCTGTTGGAAAATCAATCAATCGAGTTGACTCCCACGACAAAGTGACCGGAGAAGCCCTTTTCCCCGGCGATATCAATATGCCCGATCAGGCATACATGAAGATCCTTTTTGCTAATCGGCCCCACTCGATTGTCAAATCAATTGACACCAGCAAAGCCGAAGCTTTGGAAGGGGTTATCGCGGTCTTCACTGCCAGGGACGTGCCTGTGAATGAGTACGGCTTGATCATGAATGATCAAGCGGTGTTATGTGGACCAGGATCAGAGAAAGAATACGCCGACCGAGTACGTTTCATCGGAGATCAGGTAGCCTGCGTTGTTGCCGAAAGCGAAGCCATCGCTGCGGCGGCCCGGGATTTAATCCAGGTCGACTATGATGATCTTCCCATCGTAACGGATGCTCGCGATGCCATGCAGGAGGGTGCGCCTTTAGTGCATCCCGACAGCGATCGTAATATCATGCTGCATTATAAGATCCGCAAAGGGGATATGGATCAGGGCTTTGCCGGTGCCGATGTCATCATCGAGGGCGATTACGAAACACCTGAGCAGGAGCATGCCTACCTGCAGCCCGAAGCGGGTGTTGGCTTCATTGACGAGGAAGGCCGCGTGACCGTGGCTTGTGCCAGCCAATGGCTGCATGAAGAACGAGAACAGATCGCCCATGCCTTGGGTTTACCCGAAGATCAAATTCGCGTGATCCATCCCGCTGTGGGCGGAGCTTTCGGGGGACGTGAAGACCTCTCAGTGCAGATCGTTTTGGCTTTAGCAGCCTGGCGCTTGAATCAGCGGGGCATCAAGCGGCCAGTGAAAATCATCTGGAATCGCGAAGAGTCGATGATCGGCCATCACAAACGTCATAAGTATCATCTGCGCACGCGTTGGGGCGCTAAGAAGGATGGCACGCTGACGGCGGTAGAGGTCGAAGTGATTGCCAATGGCGGCGCCTACGCTTATACCAGCACCAAGGTTTTGGGCAATGCTACCTTGATGTGTACCGGCCCTTATGAGATTCCCAACGTGCATGTTGATGCGTATGCCGTTTATACCAATAACATTCCAGGCGGTGCTTTTCGTGGTTTTGGAGGCCCCCAGGGAGCCTTCGCTGCTGAGAGCCAGATGAACAAACTGGCCGAAGCATTGGATATGGACCCGGTTGAAATCCGCATGCGCAATATCGTCAAGGATGGCTCCATTCTTTCTGTGAACACGCCCATGCCCAAGGGAGTAAGCATGCCTTTGGTGGTCGAGAAATGCGCTGAGGTGGCGAATTGGGCAGAGGTTCCTGCCCTGGGCGAACTCGAAAAGACAGTGGCCCGCGGTCGCGGCTTTGCCTGCGGCTTCAAGAATGTAGGCTTCTCTTATGGGTTCCCTGAAAATGCCTGGGCTGCAGTGGAGCTTTATGGCGAGGTGGAAATCGAACGAGCCGTAGTTCGTCACGGTGCTGCGGAGGTTGGTCAGGGCACACATACCGTGATCCAACAAATGGCTGCTGAGGCTTTGGGAATTCCCTTGGAGATGATCGAATTCATTGGTGCGGATTCTGCAGAGACGGAGAACTCGGGCAGTGTCTCAGCATCGCGTATGACCTTTATGTCTGGCAATTCGGTAAGGGGTGCGGCGGCTGAGGCCTTGGAGAAATGGCAGGACGAAGAGCGGCCTGCTATTGCCAGATACGTCTATCGCCCGCCAGCGACCACGCCTTTTGATCCAGAAACTGGTGAGTGCATCCCAAATTTCTCTTATGGTTATGTGGCGCAAGCTGTGGAAGTGGAAGTCGATACCGAGACAGGAAAGATTCGTGTCGTGGATATTGTCTCAGCCAACGATGTTGGCAAGGCCATCAATCCGCAGCAGGTTGAGGGCCAGACCGAAGGCGCCATTGTTCAGGCGGCTGGCTACGCCTTGATGGAGAAGTTTGTGCAGGAAGATGGCTACACACTGACGCCGCATTTGTCGACCTATTTGATCCCTGGCATCCTGGATGTACCCGACAAAGTGCGTACAGTGATCATCGAATATCCTGATCCTATCGGTCCATGGGGTGCGCGTGGAATGGGCGAGATGCCCTATATCCCTTTGGCCCCAGCCGTGATCGCCGCAGTCCACGATGCCACGGGCGTGTGGTTCGATGATTTTCCCCTGACCCCGGAGCGAGTACTGCAGGGTTTGGGTAAGATTTAGTATCGCCCTTCGACTACAAGTCTGGAGCATTCTGAGCGGAGCTTGAGTAAAGTCGAAGAACGTTCCAGACTTTCCGCTCAGGCTGCGTGAAAAATTATTTGTAGCTGCTATTCGCTAACAGCTATCAGCTGCCATGTCTTTCCCTTACTTAGGAGAAACCAAAACCCTAGACAAAGAAACTCGTGCGGATCTCCCCGGCGAGTTTCTTCAGCTTTCGGACGGTGTGACTCATTACGAAATGAGTGGGCCTTCGAATGGGCAAACCGTAGTTCTGGTGCACGGGTTCTCGGTGCCATACTACGTTTGGGACCCAACGTTCGAAGCGCTGACCGCTGCCGGATATCGCGTCCTACGCTATGACCTTTTTGGGCGCGGCTTTTCCGATCGACCGCGAGTGCGCTACGACTTCGACCTCTTTGACCGGCAGTTGTTGGAATTGATAGAAGCTTTGGGTCTCTCTACGCCCCTGAATTTGATAGGACTTTCCATGGGTGGACCGATCATTGCTAATTTTGCTGATCGCCACCCTGAGTTGGTAGAAAAACTCGTCCTTGTTGATCCAGCGGGTGTGCCGCTTCAGGCGCCTGCGATTCTAAAGATCATGCTGCTTCCCGGAATTGGTGAGTTGTTTCTGGGTTTGTTTGGTAGCGAAACTTTACTCAAGAGTATGACCGAAGACTTCTTTGACCCCAAGGATGTGGCCGCGTTTCAGGATCGCTACCGGATTCAAATGCAATACCGGGGCTTCAAGCGGGCATTACTCTCCACGATGCGTGGAGATGTCCTAATGGATTCGCTGCCCATTTACAGGCGGATTGGTCAAAGCGGGATACCTGTGCTGCTCCTGTGGGGCAGGGAAGATCGAACCATTCCCTTTGCGTATAGCCACTATGTTGTGGATGCCATCCCTCAAGTGCAATTTCATCCCATAGAAGAAGCAGGGCATATTCCGCATTATGAACGACCGGAGGTTGTTAATCCGTTGTTGATTGAATTTCTGCGTAAAACTTGACCTACCATATCCCCACCCCAGCCCCCTTCCTAAAAGGAAGGGGGAGTATGCTAGGATTATTGCGTGGCTTTAATTCCAAGGAAGGGAGATTATGGGGAAGAAAAATATAGTTACTGGACAAAGAGTAAAGAAAGAAAAACTCGAACGAGCAAAAGAGTTGCGACGAAATATGACGCCTGCTGAGCGTCGCTTGTGGAACGAACTACGTGCAAATCGACTGGGGGGATGGCATTTTAGACGACAACAAATTATCGATGGATTTATTGTCGATTTTTATTGTCATAAAGCTGGATTAATAATTGAAGTAGATGGCCCAATTCATGATTAACGAAAAACGGAAGATGCTGAGCGGACGAAAGTGCTATCCAATAGAGGTTTGAAGGTAATTCGTTTTACCAACCAAGAGATAATGAATAATCTAACTTATGTTCTGAAAAATATATTGCATGAATTAAAGTCAGACTCCCCTTCCCAGTAGGGAAGGGGCGAGGGGATGGGTCGATTCATGTCAATCGTTACTTGACCCAAGCCCATCACGGGACTACAATTCGATTGTCAGACAACTAATCAGATTTTCAGGAGACTCGCATGACCGACTTCCTTTTTCGCGGCGACCTCGCCGAGTTAGATCCCAAACTTCACGAACTGACAGAAATTGAAGCAGAGCGCCAGTTCCGCAAATTGATCTTGATTCCCAGTGAGAGCACTTCCCCCATGGCGGTGAGGGAAGCTTTATCGACGGCTTTTCACAACATCTACGCCGAGGGCTATCCCTCGGAGCACACACGCTTCCTGACCGAGGAAGAAATCCTCGACTACGATGTGCGCATCCCAGAAGACCGGCGTTACTCCGACCCGCGCTATTACAAAGGTGTTGAGTATGCCAATGTAGTCGAAGCCCTGGCCCGGCGCCGCTGCGCCGAGGCCTTCGCGGCCAATGGCTATGAAGCCGATGATATCTACGTCAATGTACAGGCGCTCTCTGGCGGACCTGCCAACAACGCTGTTTATCATGCCCTGGTTAAGCCGGGCGATACGGTCATGGGCATGAACCTGCTCTTTGGCGGGCACCTTTCCCATGGATCGCCAGTTAATCGCTCGGGGAAATACTTTAATATCGTTTCGTACTCGATCAACCCCGAGACTGAAATGATCGATTATGACGAAGTGGAAGCTCTGGCCTTAGAGCACAAACCTAAGATGATCATTGCCGGGGTTTCTTCCTATCCCTGGCAGATCGATTGGATGCGCTTCCGCGAGATCGCAGACAAGGTTGGCGCGTACTTGTTGATTGACATTGCGCACGTTGCTGGGCTGGTGGCCGCAGGAATTTATCCGTCGCCCATTGGCATCGCCGATGTAGTCTCGTCTACGACGCACAAGACGCTCAATGGTCCGCGCGGTGCTATCATCATGACCACCAACCGACTCCTGGCGCGCAAGATCGACCGGGCCGTGTTCCCCGGCGAGCAGGGTGGACCCCATGTCAACGTCTTCGCTGCCATGGCGACGGCCTTCAAGATCGCCCAGACCGATCAATTCAAAGAGCTGCAAACGCAAGTAGTGGCGAACTGTATTGCTTTCACCAAGCGCTTCGAAGAGCGTGGCTTCACAATCCCCTTCAAGGGCACCAACACCCACTTGATGAACCTGGATACCAAATCCATCAAGGGTGAAGATGGCGCCTACCTGACCGGTGACCTGGCCGCCCGGCTCTTGGATATTGCAGGAGTGACCACCAACCGCAACACTATCCCTGGCGATAAATCAGCGCTGCGCCCCACCGGTGTACGTATGGGGATGCCCTGGGTCACACAGCGCGGCTTCAAAGAGGTGGAAGCCATCGCTCTGGCCGATGCTATATCCGATATTCTGCAGGCGACCACGCCGTATTACCAAGGAAAAACCTTACGAGCCAAGGTCGATTTTGCAGCCTTCGAAGAAGCCAAACTCAAAGTGCGCGAATTGGCCACAAAGGCCGGCATCGATTTCGAGCCTGGTGATTTTGGCTACCCTCACTTCAATTATCTTGATGATAAATACGAAGGTGAGCGCGTGGCCTTTGACATCGGTGGGGAGAAAGTGCGCCAGTTCTTGAATGTCGTAATGTCCAGCGATGTGGAAGCTCTCAGTGCTGGTGACTCCCAACCGACCAAATTTGTCACTCCTAAAGGCGAGATCGAAGCCACGCTGACTTGTGTCAGCGATTATGAATATCGGGTCAGCCTGGATGCAGATATCGCTGCCCTGGCCGCTGCCTGGCTGCGCGATCTTTCTGATGGCTATGTCCAGGTCGATGACGACATACTGCGTAAGGTGGCAGGTCCTGTTTGGGTGCGAGAATCAACCCAGGCCCCCGACTCCACAAAAGACGGTGAAGCCATTGACCCAGAGAAACCTTATTTCGTTGGCATCAAAAATGGGGACGCAGCCGACGCCGCTAGCGGCGGATCCAAAGAAGAATTCAAGTGGGATGAATCTGTAGAGACGCAGCATGCTGCGTCTCTACGAAGAACCTCGCTTTACGATCTACACGTTGAGTTGGGTGGGCGCATGGTGCCCTTCGCCGGCTGGGAGATGCCCGTGCGCTATGGCTCAGTGATGGAAGAGCACATGGCTGTACGTGAAGCGGCTGGCCTTTTCGATGCCGCCCATATGGGTGTATACCAGGCTGAAGGCCCCGATGCGGCTGTTTTCCTGGACAGCGTTTGCAGCAACGATATTGCATCCCTGACGGTGGGCGAGTCACTGTATACCCACTTCTTGACTCCCGACGCCGAGGTGATCGATGACTTGTTGGTGTATCGTCGGGCTGAAGAGAGATACTTGGTGGTGGTCAATGCATCCAATGATGATAAGGATTGGGCCTGGTTGAACGCCGTGCGTGAGGGGACGGTGGTGGTGGACAATGCCCGTCCGTGGGCGACTGCCTTCGGCCGAGGGGTAACCCTGCGTAATTTGCGTGATCCCAAAGAGGGGGCGGATATGCGGGTTGACATCCCCTTGCAGGGTCCGCGTTCCCGTGACATTTTATTGTCCCTGGGCGTGGATGACGCTACTCGCAAGCGCATCATGAAGCTCAAACGAACAGAGCTTTGTGACGCTGAGGTGGGCGGTTTTGACTTGATCGTTTCTCGCACGGGTTACACCGGCGAGAAGATGGCCTTTGAGTTGTTCGTACATCCCGATCAAGCTCCTGATTTGTGCCGCAAGCTGCTGGAAATTGGTAAACCTTTGGGTCTACTGCTCTGTGGCCTGGGGGCGCGCGATTCTTTGCGCACTGAAGCTGGCTTGCCCCTTTACGGTCATGAGATGGGGGGCGACCCTTCGGCAGGCTCAGGGCAGGCTCTCGGTTTAGGTGTTGCCGAAGCCGGGTTTGGCTCCTACGTCAAAGTGTATAAGCCCTGGTTCATCGGTCGTGAGGCCTACCTGGCCCGTGAAGCCAAACGCGCTGGCGTGGTGGTGCGCTTCCGCTTCGACCAGCAGCGCGTGCGCATGGCGCATCCTGGCGACCCGGTGATGGACGATAAGGGCAAAATGATTGGCACCGTGACCAGCTGCGCTGCCGACAGCGAAGGCTATCTTTTGGGTCAGGCTTTCGTGCAGCAGAAATACGCTAAGATGGGTACGCAGATATATATCTACCAGGGTGCCCCGGAGAAATCCAGTAAGGCACCTGCAGAGCTTAGCATGGGTGACCGTGTCGCTTTACCCGGCGCGGCGACAGTCCTACGCCGCTTCCCGAAATAGTATAATTAGACCGGTGCTCTTACCAGCGCCGGTCTTTTGATGTAAGCGAATTGAAAAAGGCCACAGAGAAAACAGAGTAAAAAGAGAATTATTGCAAAGTCTCTCATTGTTCTCTGTGCTCTCTGTGGCAGAAGAGTCAATCTAAAACCATAGGAGAAGAAAATGCAAATCGATTGGGAGAAGCGTTTCGCAAATCGAGCAAGCCTGATCAATAGTTCGGTTATTCGAGAAATTCTCAAACACTCCAGCGCACCAGGTGTAATATCCTTTGCTGGAGGGTTGCCTTCCCCTGATGTATTCCCCGTTGATGATTTCAAACGAGCCTGCGACGTAGTCCTGACAGAGGCGGGGCCCGATTCGCTGCAGTATACACCCACCGAGGGATTTGTCCCTTTGCGAGAAGTGATCGCAGAGCATTCAGCCAGTTACGGAATTAATACAGCTATTGAGAATATTCAATTGACCTCGGGTTCGCAGCAAGCCTTGGATTTGCTGGGTATGTTGTTCATTGATCCAGGAGATTACGTGGTTGTCGAAAACCCCACGTATCTTGGGGCCTTGCAAGCCTGGAACGCATACGGGGCAAAATACCTTACTGTGCCCTCTGACGAAAATGGTATGCGCACGGACATGCTTGAAGAGCAGTTGAAGAAAGGTCCCCGCTTCATCTATGCGCTGCCCAATTTTCAAAATCCTAGTGGTGTAACTTGGCCATTAGAGCGCCGTCAGGAATTGGTCGCGCTAGCCGATAAATATGGCATCCCTATCGTGGAAGACGATCCCTATGGTAAGCTGCGCTATTTCGGAGAGAACATTCCGCCTGTGATCGTGATCGATAAGCAATATCAAGAGGACAGGGGCGATCAGTATCACAGCAACGTGATCTATCTGAGTACGTTTTCAAAACTTTTGGCCCCGGGCATCCGCATGGCCTGGATGATCGCTGACCTGCAAGTAATTCAGAAGGTAGTCTTTGCCAAGCAAGGCGCTGATTTGCACTCTCCAACCCTGAATCAGATGATCGCCTACGAGGTCGCTCGCGATGGCTTCTTGGATGAATATGCCAAGACAATTCGTGCTGTTTATCAGGAACGTCTGGAAGTGATGATGGCAGCCATGGAAGAGCACTTCCCTGATGGCGTCAAATGGACGAAGCCCGAGGGTGGTATGTTCCTTTGGGTGACTCTACCCGATGGCATGGATGCAGAAGAATTGCTCCCCAAAGCCGTTGAGCGCAAAGTTGCCTTCGTCCCTGGCCGACCTTTCCACCCCGATGGCAGTGGAAAGAACACCATGCGAGTGAATTTCTCCAACGCAACCACGGAGATGATTCGCGAAGGGATTGCCCGGCTGGGTGTCCTCTTCAGTGAGGAGATGGAAGCCTTGGCTGTTTAGCGAAATACGATAACGGCACTAAGAAAGTAATGAAAAGAACCCGGTGATCAGCCGGGTTCTTACTTGATGAATATTAAGAAGTTCAGCTTTTTCAAAAAGCTGAACTTCTGCATTTAGGGGTTGATCGCCAATAATTCAACCTCGAAGATCAGCGTGGCATTGGGGGGTATTACGCCGCCAGCACCGCGCGAGCCATATCCCAATTCAGATGGGATGATCAGCTTGCGCGTGCCGCCAACCTGCATGCCAGCGACGCCTTCGTCCCAGCCTTTGATGACCATCCCGGCACCAAGCTGGAACTCAAATGGTTGATTGCGATCTTTGGATGAGTCGAATTTGGTTTCGTCTTCGAGCCAGCCTGTGTAATGAACAGAAACGGTGTCTCCTGCCTGGGCTTGAGGGCCTTCGCCAACGACGATTTCTTCGTAGGCCAGGCCAGATTCAGTAGTAGTCATATTTTCTCCTTGAATTTGCGTGATTTCCGATGGTTGGTTGCGCTTCCACGATGCATAACTGAAGATTGCTGCTGAAGCAAGTAAAGCAACAATAAGTATGATGCGTTGGGTGCGCATTTTCTTAGCTCTTTCTTCTCGACGTTTTTTGAGTTGTTCGGTTGACATATAGTCACTCCTTGGTTGAAAACTGAAAAATTCTACCATATACAAATGCCCAGTTGGACAAGTTTTCAGCCTGAAATTGGTCAAGTTGGTGGTGTTTTGCATTCATAGAGCACAAATGTTTCCCGTGTCATTCCGAGCGCGCCGAAGGCGGGTCTGCGGTCAGCGAGGAATCCTGTCCCTTTGGCTTTGCTAATTTATTGGACTTGGTTTCAGGGATTCTTCACTCCGCTGCGCTACGCTCAGAATGACACTAATTGCATTGATTTTATTAAACACCATCCTTTTTACCACTCCCTGCAGCCTGGCCAGATTCTGTGATTGGAGAAATTTACTCTTTTATGATGAATTGAGCTTCTAACTCGGCCAGTGAATCGCGAAAATCGCTATATTCCAACTCAGTCACAGGCAGCATCGCTGGGCCAACGAAACCTTGCTGGCGCATGTCTTCAGCCTTGCGTTGTGCTTTCAGTCGAGTAGCATCCCAGACTGGATTACCGAACAAATCTACACCAGTTGAGAGTTTACCCACTTTCGTGACTGAATATGCCATACAAGCTACCAGGGGTACGCAATAGGCACTGGCGACTGCTGTGTTGATGGAGATGGGCATCATGGGCATGTGGTGACTGCCCCGGGCATCCCCCGCTACAAAGTGGGCAACCATGTAGGGACTAACCACTTCCTCGGGAGCAGGGAAAATACCCTGTGTTCGAACAATTGCCACAGGATCGTCTTTGCCTTTGTATACTCCAGCAATGGTGTGTAACCGGTCGGTAGAGACGGAAACGACTTGCTGGTTGGGAAATTTCCTCGAGTAGATTGCCTGGATGCCGAAGCGATTCTCGTCTCGTAACAGGATTGCTAGGTCAATGTGTTGCTCTGGGGATTGGAGCTCGATGACGCGATCTCCTTTAGCATGTTCCATGTCAATGACAGTAAATGTGAAGCCTACTTTCATCTTGGGCAGCATCAGACCGGCGTTATACATTGGGCTGGTGAACACACCCCAAAGAGGGAAATTGAACGCCCCGGGACCGCATTTATCAGCAGTAAAAACTAGGAAAGGTTCTGCTGGACGTTCTGATGCGGAAGGGTCGTAAGTGATCTCTGCTACACCAGGACCCGCGCCTCGCACGTTCCCAGATGGGGCATCTTTCAGTAGATCCTGGCCTGCTCCATAGAGACCTTCTTCCTTAGCGACTGTGGTCGCTGCTATGAAAACATCCCAAGCTAGATTGTGTATCGTAGGGCTGTTGCTGCCATGATCGTGTGTCATCAATAGGCAGATATCGTCGCCAGTGTGAGTGACATCAAAGTCGATAATTATTCCGGTTTGTTTCGCTTCTTCCATAGCCTGGCGTGATATACCAAGCATTTGCGCTGAAGGTTCGGTGTGACCGCCAATGCTACCAACATCAGCTTTTATAGCACTTATCGTAAGCATGATTTCCTCCTTTGATCGATTGCAGACGTTTGCTACTTATACTATATGAAAATTGCGTTTAAAAAGCAACTATCATTAAATTCATAATGCGACTTAAAGCAACTTAAGTTGCGGATAAGAAAACCTATAATCTCCCTGAGCGGACACTGAGCTTGACGAAGTGGCAGTCGAAGGGGATGATAAGCGTTTCGACTGCGGCTTGCGCCTCCGCTCAACGATAAATAGCGCTAAACGCACTCAGGAGGTGTGCAAAAATAAGATCCCATTTTTGAAATGGTCTGGAAGAATCGG
>CAZLNX010000015.1:0-38601 GCA_964560795.1 uncultured Anaerolineales bacterium
GTACGTGATCTATCAAGGCGCACGTGTCAGGAAGCGGACAATTTTTTGCGAGAAGTACATGATCTCAGTGGGCAGGTACGCGGCATGAATTGGTCGGGCGGCGGTGCAGATCAGTTTCGTGCGGAGTTCGAAGCTTTGGTGCGCGCTCTGGAAAGGCAGTGTGAAGCGCTCAATCAACTGGGCATTCAATGCAACCGCGAGGTCGATCAATGGGAAGAGGGTGCTGCTGCACTGGCAATCGCGGCCTGGGCACCAGTGGTTAGCAGTTATACACCAACACCCACCTCAACGCCGGGACATTCAATTGGGGATATTCGTGAAATGGTCTGCGGGGGTATGTCGGGTGGCACCAAAGATCGCTGTGAAACCATCTGGAGTCAACCACCAGGCAATGCTGAAGAACTGGCCTATATGGTCATGAATATGCCGGAAGACATGCCCATCGCTATCCTGCAAATTGGTGATGGTGAGTATCTCGTATTGTTGCGCGGTACCGTCGGAGGGGTGGATGAAGGCCATAACTGGGGCAGTGCGGTTGAAGCCATGTTTGGGGATAGTAGCTATCAAAATAGTGCCGTGGACGCCCTGAATAATGCCAATTTACCGGATGGTGCTACCGTCCATTTGGCAGGTCACAGCCAGGGGGGCATGGTCGCCCAAAATCTATCTGTAGATCCGCGAGTTACGGGGCATCTCGATGTAAAGACCGTCACCTCGTTTGGATCGCCAGATACTTACGCACCGAGGAACCCAGATGTTGATCGTTATGTTAGCTTTGAAGCACCTGGGGATATTGTGCCAGGATTAAACGAAATTCTTGGCCATCCAGATTCTATATTTACTGAAAAACACATCGTTGGAAATAATCTCGAAGCCTGGAGCCCGCTTCCAAGCCAATCACACGGAGTTTATGATAACCAAGGAGTACTCGATGGCTATGATATCCCCTTTGATGCTGATGCTAATTCTTGGGAGGGAGTACATGTTTCTGGAACAGAAGTATCCACATCTGGACCAAACGTTTATAAAGGTATTGTAAGAGGGTGGGGAGAAATCAAAGATGCGGCCACAACACCTTCACGTGTCATGGTCGAGGGATTGCTTGGGAGTTAGGTCAAAGGAAATATTATAGGTGACTGGATTAAATGAAAGCACTGATCGGTAAAAATGTAGATCGTTACCACATCCTCGAGCAGCTTGGCCGCGGCGGTATGGCCACGGTCTATAAGGCTTCTGATACACGCTTGGAGCGTAATGTCGCGATCAAGTTGATCCGCAAAGAAGCCTTCAGCCCTGAAGTCTTGGACCGTGTATTGAAACGTTTTGAGCGCGAAGCTAAGGCTCTGGCGCGGTTATCGCATACACACATCATTAATGTTTTTGATTATGGCGAGTTCGAAAATTCTCCCTATTTGGTGATGGAATATTTGCCTGGTGGCACATTGAAAGAGAAACTTGGCAAGCCTATGCCGCCTATTGAAGCTGTTCGATTATTGGCACCCATCGCCCAGGCTTTGGCGCACGCCCATCAAGAAGGCATCGTCCATCGTGATATCAAACCCTCAAATATCCTTATCGACAAGAATGGTGCGCCTAAGCTGACCGATTTTGGTATTGCCCGGATTCTTGAGATGAGCGGCGATTCTACTGCCCTGACAGGAACCGGCGTGGGTGTGGGGACGCCAGAATACATGGCACCTGAACAAGGGTTAGGGAAGGAAGTGGATGCTCGTACAGATATCTATGCTTTAGGGGTGGTGCTTTACGAAATGGTTACTGGCACAAAGCCCTACCAGGCCGATACCCCTATGGCAGTAGTCGTCAAACATATCAATGATCCACTGCCGCGTCCGTCAAGTATCATTCCCGGAATGCCAGTAGAGGTTGACCACCTGCTCATTAAAGCCCTAGCCAAGGAGCCGGAGAATCGCTATGCTGATATGGCGACCTTCGCAAAAGCGCTTGAAAAGATCACTTCGAATGTTGTAGAAATTTCAGCAGGACGTCAAGTTGCCCAAGAGTTGACTTATGATGAATTGGCTGTTGAAGTGCCAAAATCCGCTCAACAGAGGGAGAAGCGTAAACCAAATCGCTTGGTTGCGTGGTTGAAAGGTGCGCCAAAATGGGGTTGGGTTGTAGTTGTTGGTATTATTATCCTGGTTGGTTCGTCACTATTGATCGGGCGCGGTATAAATGGTGAAGGTCCATTGGCGATGCTGGCAACACCAACCGCGACATCTACATTGACAATCACGCCATCGCCAACACCCACCTTCACCTCAACCAATACGGCCACGCCGACGTATACAAGCACATCGTCTCTGACGCCGACCATTACATTTACATCTACACCAAATGCAACCTCAACCTACACAATCACACCTACTTCAAGCTCAACGCCGGTGCCAACTGGATCGACATTCACGCTAACAATTGATAATTCACTCAATGATGGTTATTCTCATACAGCAATTAAAGCAACCCTTTCTGGAGTGACACTGGATGTGGGTTTTGAAGAAAGAAAAACATTCCCTTTCACATTGAATAGCTGGTCTTCCTACTCTATTTATGTTCAAGCTATCGATGTCGGCAGTAGTAGGGTGGCTAAAGAGTGTACAATTTATTTTTCAGCGACGAAAAATATCAACTGGACAATTCCAAGAAGTGCAAAAGATCTTTGTTCTAGTTTTCCAAATAATTAATCATGATAGGCAAAACCATAGATCGCTACCACATCCTAGAAAAACTTGGCGAAGGGGGCATGGCAACTGTCTATAAGGCTTATGACACGCGCCTGGAAGCGGATGTCGCCGTAAAGATCATCCGCACCGAGCGACTGGCTCCCGATGTCCTGCAGCGTTCGCTGAAACGTTTCGAGCGCGAAGCCAAAGCCCTGGCCAGGCTGACCCATCCAAACATAGTAAAAGTAACCGATTACGGTGAATATCAGGGTCAACCCTATCTTGTAATGCCTTTCTTGCCAGGTGGGACGCTAAAAAACAAACTTGAGCGGCCAATGTCTTGGCAGGAGGCTGCACGATTATTGGTCCCAGTTGCGAAGGCTTTGGATTACGCTCACCGCCAGGGCATGATCCACCGCGATATCAAAACATCGAATATCCTGATCACTGAAGATGGCCAACCCATGCTCTCCGATTTCGGGGTGGCCAAAATCATTGATGTAAAAGACACAGTAGATCTGACTGGAACGGGCATGGGTGTGGGTACACCAGAATACATGGCACCGGAGCAGTTCCACGGCCAGGCGGATGAGCGAACGGATGTTTATGCCCTGGGGATAGTGTTCTATGAGATGCTTGCCGGACGCAAGCCCTATCAAGTTGAAACTCCGGCAGCCCTGATTATTAAGCAGGCCACAGACCCCTTGCCGCGGCCATCAGGCTTTGTGGACGGATTACCCGCCAATGTCGAGAAAGTGCTCATCAAGGCATTGGCCAAAGAGCCGGAGAACCGCTACGTAAGCATGGTTGCCTTTGCCAAAGCATTGGAGAAGGTTACTTTAAGAAGTGCTGAAATCCCCATACGCCCATCCGAAGACCCTGATCTGACCTATGATGATTTCGCCATTACTCCACCGGGTGGAGAATCCCAGACGAAAGAGCCCAAAACCCATAACGTGAGCAGCCAATTGCGGGCTATTCCCGTGTGGGGTTGGATTGCAGTCGTAGGAGTCATCATAATATTCGCCCTGGCCATACTGATTGGCCGCGGATCGGATGAGGTCGGGCCTTTTGCCTGGATAGCGACGGAAACTGCGACCGCCATGCCAACAGCCACTGCCACCCCCGGCGCCATACCAATCCCAACTCTTGGCGTTGAACCAACGCAAAAATCGGAAATCGATGGCATGGTGCAAGTGTATATTCCTGCGGGAGAGTTCCAAATGGGCAGCCAGGATGGAAATAGCGATGAAGAGCTGGTTCACACTGTGTACCTGGATGCCTTCTGGATGGACCAGACCGAAGTGACCAACGCCATGTATGAGCAATGTGTGAATGTGGGAGCTTGTAGTCTTCCGAATTCAATAAAATATTTTGGTGACCAGAACTATATTAATCACCCGGTTGTGTACGTGAGTTGGTATGGTGCCAAGGCGTACTGCGAGTGGGCTGGGCGGCGATTACCAACGGAAGCGGAATGGGAGAAAGCCGCCCGGGGCGGTTTGGAAGGGCAGCAATACCCCTGGGGGAACATAGACCCAGTCTGCACCCCCGGTTCCCAAAACGGCGCCAAGTTTGATGATAATGCTGGCTGCGATGATACAAGCACAGAACCAGTGATGAGTTATCACTCCAATGGCTATGGGTTATACGACATGGCCGGAAATGTCTGGGAGTGGGTGCATGATTTGTATGACGGAAACTATTACAGCAATTCCCCATCCATCAATCCAGAAAGCCCATCGTTTGGGGACTATCGCGTCCTGCGGGGCGGCTCCTGGTTCAGTAGTGGTAGGAACTTGCGTTCTGCTAATTGGTTCTTCAACAATCCCGATGATTCGAGCAGCAAGTTCGGTTTTCGGTGTGTCCGCTCGCCGTGATCCCTTCGGCTTCGCTCAGGGCAGGTCTGGAATGCTGGTTACTGAATTTCTGGGTTTCTGATGGGGGGATGCAAGGTAGGATTCCCCCCTTGCACGAATCGATTTTCTACTATAATTAACAATATAAGATGCAAGGACAACAAATCCGTCACTACCAAATCATCGAGCAAATCGGCCAGGGGGGCATGGCCGTAGTCTACAAAGCGCTGGATACGCGCCTGGAGCGGGAAGTGGCCATCAAGATCATCCGGCGCGGCGCTTTCCCCCCCGATGATCTCGACCGCATCCTCAAGCGCTTCGAGCGCGAAGCCAAATCTCTGGCCCAGCTCTCGCATCCCCATATTGTCAAGGTGTTGGAATACGGTGAGCATGACGGCTCGCCCTACCTGGTGTTGGAGTATCTCCCTGGGGGTACGCTCAAGGAAAGGCTGATTGGTGCCATGCCCTGGAACCAGGCTGTTTTTCTGCTGCTCCCCATTGCCCACGCACTGCATTATGCGCACCAACAGGGTTTCATCCACCGCGACATCAAACCCGCCAACATCTTACTCGCCGCTGACGGCCAGCCGATGCTCTCTGACTTTGGCATTGCCAAACTGCTCACCCATGAAGAGACACAGACGCTGACCGGTACCGGCATGGGGGTGGGCACCCCTGAATACATGGCGCCAGAGCAAGGGATGGGGGGCGAAGCTGATGTCCGCTCCGATATCTATGCCCTGGGCGTGGTGCTTTACGAGATGGTTACTGGGCGCAAGCCTTTCCAAGGGGAGACACCCTTAGCAGTTGTGTTCAAACATGTCAATGAGCCATTGGAAAAACCATCACGCCTGGTTCGCGGTCTGTCTCGCCCTGTCGAACGGGTACTGCTCAAAGCACTGGCTAAAAAGCCCCAGAAACGCTACCGGGATATGGCCGTATTCGCTGATGAACTGGAAAAACTTCTGGACGGCAAGCTGCTCGTACAGGAAGAGCGTTCGGATGGGTTTGATGTTACCCACGACCAGCTAGTTTTGCCCAAAAGGAAAAGGCACCGGAATTCAGAGAAACCCGGGACTCGTGTTCCAATTTGGGGCTGGATTGCGGTAGGGGCGATCTTGGCGGGACTGGCTGCCTGGGGTGTCCTTCAACTTGTTGGGGGCAATCAGGTCGCGGTGAGTCTGGTCACCGAAACGGTCACGGCAACCGAAGAAATCCAGGTTTCTCCATCTGCCGTTAGTACAACCACAAGCGCCCCGACACAGACCCCAACCGCTTCATTTACTTCAACATCCACTGCAACCAAAACACCAACTCAGTCACCTACTCTAACGGCTTCGGTCACACCAACAGCGTCTCAAACAATCTTGCCAACAAACACCTTATCTCTCACGATTACCCACACAGAAGAACCACTCGGAACTCCACAACCAGTCATTGTTGCAAGCATTGCAATCGGGAAAAATGAACAAGGTCAGGTCAAAAATATCATTATCGACAATGCCCATATAAAATGTTATGCGGCATTACTTTTGAACAACGAGGTTGTTCGGATTCAATTACTTGATCCTGATTACAACGTGATTGGAACGGCATATACAATTCCGCATCGTAACTCCGAATATTTTGATCCGAGCGATTTCAACAATGAAGTATTTAAAGTTAGGATTGTAGAATCTAATCTTACGCTTTCTACGCAGCTTAATATCGTATGTTTCCCATAGATATTCCGCCGCACGTTCTTTCAAAGATTTTATGACACAAAATCTGCAAATAAGTCAATACCAGATCATTGAGCAAATCGGCCAAGGGGGCATGGCCAAGGTCTACAAAGCGCTGGATACGCGCCTGGAGCGGGAAGTGGCCATCAAGATCATCCGGCGCGGCGCTTTCCCCCCCGATGATCTCGACCGCATCCTCAAGCGCTTCGAGCGCGAAGCCAAATCTCTGGCCCAGCTCTCGCATCCCCATATTGTCAAGGTGTTGGAATACGGTGAGCATGACGGCTCGCCCTACCTGGTGTTGGAGTATCTCCCTGGGGGTACGCTCAAGGAAAGGCTGATTGGTGCCATGCCCTGGAACCAGGCTGTTTTTCTGCTGCTCCCCATTGCCCACGCACTGCATTATGCGCACCAACAGGGTTTCATCCACCGCGACATCAAACCCGCCAACATCTTACTCGCCGCTGACGGCCAGCCGATGCTCTCTGACTTTGGCATTGCTAAATTGCTCTCCCACGAAGAGACTCAAACTCTGACAGGCACCGGCATGGGGGTGGGCACCCCGGAATACATGGCCCCAGAACAAGGGATGGGGGCTGAAGCCGATGCCCGCTCGGATATCTACGCTCTGGGCGTGGTGCTCTATGAGATGGTTACCGGCCGCAAGCCCTTCCAGGGTGAAACGCCTATGGCCGTAGTGGTCAAACATATCAATGAATCGGTGGAGAGGCCATCACGCCTGGTGCGGGGGCTGCCGCGCCCGGTTGAGCAGATTCTATTGAAAGCCCTGGACAAAAAACCTGAGCAGCGCTACCGGGACATGGGTAAATTTGCTGCAGCAATGGAAAAGATGCTGATGGAAAAAAAACCTGTCGGCGAGAGTGCTGAGCCGACTGAGGCGGATGCAACCTATGATCAGATCGTCCTTCCAAAACCTAGGAGACGGCGAAAACCCAAGAAGCCAAAATCTCCTATTCCTATTTGGGGGTTGATTGTAGGTGGTGTGATCCTGGCAGGATTGGCGGTCTGGGTTGTCCTGCAGGTTGCCAGCAATAACCAGATCGCGGTGAGTCAGGTCACCGAAACGGACGTTGAAATTGTAGAAATGCAGGCATCTCCCACAGCCCCTAGCACAGCCACCAGCACAGCTACCAGTGTCCCGACAGATACCCTGCAGCCTACCGAAACCAGCACAACCATGCCGATCCAAACCGAATTGCCAACGGCGACGGAGATTTCAGTTTCTTTTTCTCCGATCACTGTGGAGAATATCGCTTCGTTGAGTGAATTGACACGCCAATCATTTGCTGGTGTCAGACATATCCAGTGGTCTAATGATGGAGAGATCATCGCCATCCTTAGTAGTGAAGAATTCCAGGTTTGGGATTCAACTTTCGTGAGCCAAGTTTTTTCACTAAAGGGGGAGCAATATAACAGGAGTGATGAATTCGCCTTACACCCCACTAACCATATTGTGGCTATAAGAGTAGGTACTGATCACACCGATGACTACTTAGAGATTTGGGATATTGATAGTGGGGATGTATTGCCTGCGCCTTCTAGCGGCCAGACCGGATGCTGCTTCTATTCAGAATGGTCTCCTGATGGGGATACGTTGGCTTTGGCGATGATCAATACCAATATCGGGTTTTACGAATTGGCGACAGGTGAAATGTCCTACCTGCCGACCGATCATGGAAATCGCTTCCGTGAAGTAGCCTGGTCACCGGATGGAACAAGGCTTGCTACAGCTAGTCAGGATACCACCGTGAAAATCTGGGATTTTTCTTCTCGACAAATCATCCGTACCATTCAGGGTCATGATATTCTGACGACAATATCATGGTCACCCGATGGCAAGTACATTGCTTATGGAAATTGGGAAGAAAGCGGCGCTAATTTTTCAGATGAAGATATCACCATTATTTTAGAAATCGATAAGCTGCGGAAAGCCGCTGAACTGAATGTTGCCTATCATGTTTATTGGTCTCCTGATGATTCCATGGTTGCCGGCGAGAGCGAGAGCGGCGTTCGCATTTGGGACACGGCAACTTGGGATGCACTGGCTACCCTGGAGAATCAGCATGCTCCCGTGGCCTGGTCCTCTGATGGGACGCAGTTGGCCACGTATGATGGGGAAGAGATTGTATTTTGGGGTGTTCAGTCCACAACCCAAACGGAATTATCCCTCGAGTCACAACCCTGGGGAGTTGGCTCCACGCAGACCTCTCCAAAGGATGGCATGGTACAGGTATTTATCCCCGCAGGGGAGTTCGAAATGGGGAAAAACGCGGAAGAGCGGGATGGCTTAGAGATCAATGATGCCATTCTGCACACCGTATACCTTGACGCGTTTTGGATGGATCAGACGGAAGTAACCAATACCCAGTACGCTCTTTGTGTGCAGAGTGGGGTTTGCAATCTGCCCGCTGGAACCAACACCTATTCGGATAGCGACTATGCCGATCATCCAGTTGTCAACGTGTATTGGGACGATGCCAAGACATATTGTGCATGGGCGGGACGCTACTTGCCCACAGAGGCCGAATGGGAAAAGGCCGCCAGAGGAGGCTTGGCGGGGCAATCCTACCCTTGGGGAAATGAAGTTCCTGTATGTTCATCCGTCGCAGAGAACGGCGCTCAGATTGACGAGTGTGGAGAACGAACCGTCCCAGTTAAATCCTTTTCTCCCAACGGATATGGCGTTTATGATGCGGTTGGCAATGTTTTCGAGTGGGTCAACGATTGGTATGATTTTCAATATTATCAGGATTCCCCTTCCACCAACCCCCAAGGACCAGCATCAAGCAATACCATCGATATCATGACTGATGGTAACTACCGAATTGTACGAGGGGGATCGTGGTTTCAAAGTTATTCAACCATCCCCGACCGCATCGCAACCCTGGAGGACAGTATCAGGTACGATTTCGGTTTTCGCTGTGCTACAGATGGTGAAGTGCCATCTTCTTCCGCCTTATTGACAGAAACCCCATCCGTTTCCGGAACTGAGCTTGTTGAAACGGATTTAGGTATAGAGATATCTGGATCCTACACTTGCAGCCTGGGATATTTTCCTGATCAACCAGAGTTGCTTTACCTGATCCCCTTTAGGTGCGTTGATACACAAGGCAGCCCAATTGTGGCAGAAAATGAGAATTGGGTGGGATTTCCAGGGTTCAAAGAAATTGGTCAGTGGGCAAAGATCCTAAATAATGGTACTGTGATGAAATTCATTGAGGATGGTTTGATTGATTTTGACACGATGCCTGAATTCCTACAAACGCTAGTTTTAGATGAAAATGGCGGATTGGCCGAAGAGTATCAGCTGGCGGACGTATACTGGGATAACGAAAGTGGAGAAAGACAGCAGTTTATTTTTACGCCAGATGGAGATGGCTCAGGAACTCGGAAACACATTGCGGCTTTAGAAGATGGTCGCTGGTTGATTTTGGAAGTGGATCATTCGAAATAATCAATCTTACTGCACTAATTATTTATGAAGGGCACAAATATAGGTCGTTACCACATTTTGGAACAGCTCGGCGAAGGGGGAATGGCCACGGTATACAAAGCCTTCGACACGCGCCTGGAGCGCGAAGTGGCCGTCAAATTTCTGCGCACGGAGCGATTAGACTCGGGGAAAGCCACTAAACGCTTCGAGATCGAGGCCAAGGCTCTGGCACAGGTAAGCCACCCTAACATTGTCAAAGTACTCGATTACGGGGAGCATGAAGGTCTATCCTTCCTGGTTATAGAATATGTCCCTGGGATGACCTTGAAGCAGGGCCTGGGTACGCCGCTGCCCTGGCAAGAAGCGGCCCAAATGCTGGCGCCGATAGCCCGTGCTCTGGCGCATGCCCACAAAAGCAAGATCGTCCACCGTGATGTCAAGCCTGCTAATATTTTGATATCTAGAGATGGAAAACCAATGCTATCAGATTTCGGCGTTGCCAAGATGCTTGCACTGGATGAGACAGTCGATTTAACTGGAACCAGTGTGGGAGTCGGAACGCCCTGGTATATGTCGCCGGAACAGGGCAGAGGGCATCCGGTAGATTTTCGAGCCGATATTTATTCATTGGGTATTGTGTTTTATGAGTTGGTTACAGGGCGTAAACCCTATCAAGGCGAAACACCAATGGCGGTGATTTACCAACACATAAAAGGATCACTCCCAAAACCAACGCAGATTGTACCTTCGCTGCCTAAGTTTGTAGAGGTATTTTTGCTGAAATCGCTTGACAAGGAACCGGAAAAACGATTCCAGAGCATGGATGCTATGGCGGATGCGTTGGAAGCGATGGCAGCGGGACAAAAACTCAAGATTGAATCTCCCAGAGGGTCAGCAGTTCCCCTCCCACTCATTGGCGTGTTAGGTATGCTGATGATTCTGGCAGTGCTCGGGATTCGTAGCATACAGCACCAGGAACAGTCTTCTATCCCGATATCTCCGCCAACCGCATCTCCAGCGGATGATTTGGTTGCATCAACGAGTACCGTTCAGCCTTCGCAGATTCCCTCCCCGGATTCTGTCTTGATAGATACGCCTCAGCCCACAGCTACCTCAACAATAGAACCAACCATCACTGCAATGCCTACGCTAGGGGCTGGCGCCAGCCGGACATCTTCGTTAGATAATATGGTCATGCTCTATGTGCCAGAAGGCGAATTTATCATGGGAAGCGAGAGCGGGACATCGGATCAAAGTCCGGCGCATACAGTTTATTTGGACGCTTTCTGGATTGACAAAACTGAAGTGACGAATGAAATGTATCTGCGTTGTGTACATGCCGGATACTGCAAAGACACAACGGATATCAGGCTGCGAGACCCAGAGTATGAAGACTATCCTGTGGTTTGGATCGGCTGGAATAGCGCGGTAATCTATTGTGAATGGGCGGGCAAACGCCTGCCCACCGAAGCAGAGTGGGAAAAAGCAGCTCGCGGCGCAGATGGGAGAACATTTCCCTGGGGTGAAGGCATCGATTGTCAGCGAGCGAACTATCGTGATTGTGGAAGCAGTGCTGCTTCACTTGTGGGAAGTTACCCCTCGGGAGCAAGCCTGTACGGGGTTTTGGATATGGCGGGCAATGTTGCCGAATGGGTGAGCGATTTTTATGGGAGCAGTTACTATGCTATGTCACCTTACGAAAACCCTGCGGGTCCGTCCGGCGGTCAAAACCTGGTACGAGGCGGTTCTTGGAATTCAGATATTTTCGATATTACGACATCTTTTCGGCTGATGACATCGGGTAATCCAAGCACAAATAAAATCGGAATCCGGTGTGTAGCCGATGATATTCCATAGGGTATAGGATGAAAGAATATGGGTGAAAATTTAATCGGGAAAAATATTGCTGGCTTCGAAATTCTTGAACAACTCGCTGAGGGTGGGATGGCTCAGGTATACAAAGCTCGAGATATTCATTTGAAACGTTATGTAGCGATTAAGTTCCTCCGCGCTGAATGGCTCGAATCGCAAAAAGCACTAAAACGCTTTGAAATCGAATCCAAGGCGCTGGCAAAACTCAATCATCCTAATATTGTCCAAGTACTGGATTTCGGAGAATATGAAGGCACCCCCTATCTTGTGATGGAATATATTTCTGGGGGGACGCTCAAAGAGAAAATAGGGGAACCTATACCCTGGCAGCATGCCGCGGTGCTATTAGCGCCGATCGCGGATGCTCTGGAATATGCTCACCGACAAAACATGATCCACCGGGATGTCAAACCCTCGAATATCCTGATCGATGCGGATGGAACGCCCAAGCTGGCTGATTTTGGTGTGGCGAAATTACAAGTATCAGAAGAAACTCTGGACTTGACCGGAACCAGCGTAGGGGTGGGAACCCCCTGGTACATGGCTCCTGAACAGGGCACAGGGGAGCCAGTAGACCATCGGGCAGATGTTTACGCTCTGGGTGTTGTATTTTATGAATTGATCACTGGGAGAAAACCCTTCCAGGCGGATGACCCTATCGCTTTGCTGTTTCAGCATACGAATGAACTAATCCCGCGCCCCAGGAAATTAGTGCCTGGATTGCCCATTCAGGTAGAAGGCGTAATGTACAAAGCGTTGGAAAAAGACCCCAACAATCGTTTTCGGGTTATGTCTGAATTTGCTATCAAATTAGAGCAGTTATCGCAAGGTAGGAAGCTGGGCCTGGTAATTCATCGTGGAATAAAAAGAAATCTAATGGTCATAGCATTTTTATTGGTGATCACTGGCATAGTTTCTGTTTTATGGGTTTCGCTGCCTTCTGAACATCCAATCCATTCGTTGTCCTTGCTATTTTCATCAATGACCCCATCACCGTCTCCAACTCCGACTGCTCAACTAACTCGAACCGAGACGCTAATCCCATCACCAAGTCCTACGGCAACATACACTCCCACGTTATCCCAGACCGCGACATTAACGCCTACGCGAACAAATACCCCACCCCCGACATTGGGGATCGGTTCTGCTCGCATTTCGCCAGTTGATGGCATGGTGATGCTGTATGTGCCGGAGGGCGAATTTATTATGGGCAGCGACAATCTCAAAGAGGACGAAGGCCCGGTGCATACGGTTTATTTGGATGCCTTTTGGATTGACAAAACCGAAGTCACCAATGCCATATTTTTAAAATGTGTTGAAGCCGGGAATTGCATTGACATATCTCATATTAATTGTTCGGAAAAAGATGAAACAAATTACTATCTACAACCAACAGTGCGTAGACTTCATAGTGCAAATTACTCAGAATATCCGGTTGTTTGTGTTTCCTGGGCTAATGCAAAGGCGTATTGCGAATGGGGTAGCAGGCGTTTGCCGACGGAAGCTGAATGGGAAAAAGCCGCCCGCGGCACAGATGGACGAAAATATCCCTGGGGCGAAGGGATAGATTGTCAAAAAGCCAACACAAAAGGTTGTGTTGGCGATAGTGTTCCTGTAGGAAGTTATCCGATTGGGGCAAGCCCGTATGGAGCCTTGGATATGTCAGGTAATGTATGGGAATGGGTAGCGGATTATTATGATTCTGAATATTACATCGAGTCCCCCTATGAAAACCCCTTGGGGGCAGTCAGGGATGAATCCGAATTTTATTTTCGCTTCGCTGAACGTGTGATCCGAGGCGCTTCATATCTTTTTAGTGGAGACATTGAAGCAAGTACTACAGAAAGAGAAGGGCGGCAAGAGAATGCTATTAACAATTCCTCACTTACTGGATTCCGTTGTGCAAGTGATGTTGAGCCATAACCTTACAAGGCGGCACATCGCGTCACGAATCGGTTGATGATAGAATAAACCTTAGCGCAAATAACGAGCAAACACAAACTCCGGGATGGAAATCCATGATCGGCAAATCCATAGATCGCTATCAAATTCTTGAACAAATTGGCATGGGGGGCATGGCCGTTGTCTACAAAGCTTTTGACACGCGTCTCGAACGCGAAGTGGCCATAAAAATTATTCGAAAAGAAGCATTTAGTCCGGAAGCACTCGAGCGAGTGCTAAAGCGCTTTGAGCGCGAAGCCAAATCTCTGGCCAGACTCTCCCATATCAACATCATCAATATCTTCGATTACGGAACCTACGAGAACGCCCCCTACCTGGTAATGGAGTATATGTCGGGCGGATCGCTCAAAGAACGTCTGGATGCGCCCATGGGATTTGAAGATGCCATAGAACTGATTACACCTATTGCAAAAGCATTGGATCATTCCCATAATCAGGGGATCATTCACAGGGATATAAAACCATCCAACATCATCTTCGATATCAATGGTGTTCCCAAGATCACTGATTTCGGTATCGCACAGTTATTGGATACAGAGGATTCCGTCACGCTGACGGCAACGGGTGTTGGCATTGGTACACCGGAATACATGGCACCCGAACAGGGGCGAGGAACAAAGACCGATGCCCGGGCTGACGTCTACTCCCTGAGCGTTGTTCTATATGAAATGGTTACGGGGAAGAAACCGTTCGAGGGTGATACACCCTTGGACATCATGATAAAACACATTAACGATCCGCTGCCGCCACCTACAAGTATTGTGTCTGGATTACCTCGAAAATTGGAGCAGATCATTGGGAAGGGTTTGGCGAAACAGCCTGCGGACCGCTACCAAAGCATGGGGGCTTTCGCGGATGCGCTGGATGAAATAACCCATTTCGGCGATAGGGTAAGGGTCCCAGGTGATCGAGATGAAACCCGCGATGAAATTGATCTGTCACTCTATGAAGAATCACCACGGCGGAAGGCAAAAGATCGGCATTCCGTAAAGGACCGCCTGAAACCCATTTGGTTCTGGATATTGGGCGTTGTGCTCGTTGTGGGGTTGATCCTCGGCGGGTTGTGGGTCAGCAGCAGGCCGTCAGATGCGATCCCCATAGATGCTGTAGCCACTGTGACCGAAACAACACCTCCGCTAGAATCAAATACTTCTACCATTGCCCCTACGTCCAGACCATCAGAGACACCAACTCCCACGGCCACCAATACGTTGACATCACTGCCTTCGCAAACTCCCACTATTATTGACACTGTTGCACCAACAGAGACTTCTCTACCATCGGAGACTCCCATCGGGAATTTGCCAGTCCCCGACGTCGTGGGGTTGGATTCATATACTGCCGGTCTTCGTATTCAAGCAGCAGGATTTCAAGTTGAAAAGGTGTCTGAATACTTGCCCGATTTAGAGCCAGACATTGTCTTTCAACAGAATCCAGCAGCGGGAGCAAGTTTGGGAGGCGCCGAAACAGTCACTATATCTTATGCAGTGGATGTAAAGCAAATGGGAGTATTTTCGTTTTATTTGGATACTGGTGGATTGAGTGGAACAGAGCAATTCGATCCAATTGACCTCCCAGGTCATACCTGGTGCTATGGGTCGATGGTAAATTACAGCACAATTGAAGCTGGTGTCGGTGGATACTTGACGATCGAAATATACACCCCGAGCGGAGATTTGTTAATGTCGATCGTAAACCATCAATCACATCAAGCTGAATATACTACTACTGTAGAAGGCACATATAGAATTCGCGCAAAAGGACGCAATAGCCAAACAGATTTCGCAGTATTCTGCAAGCCATAAGCAACGCCTATATGTATGAGGGACACTCGATAGATCGCTACCACATCACTGAACAACTTGGCCGCGGCGGTATGGCCGTGGTCTACAAAGCCTATGAAACGCGCCTGGAGCGCGATGTCGCCATAAAGCTGATTCGCAAAGAAGCTTTTGGCAGCGAAGTTATGGATCGCATCCTCAAGCGCTTCGGGCGGGAAGCTAAGGCGTTGGCCAAGCTATCCCATTCCAATATCATCAAGATTTACGATTATGGTGAACATAAAGGCGCGCCCTATCTTGTTATGGAGTATATGCCTGGGGGCACCCTCAAGGATCACCTGGGGAAACCGATGAATCTCCAACAGGCAGCCCGCCTGCTGATCCCGATCGCCAAAGCCCTGGCACATTCACACGAGCAGGGTATTATTCATCGCGACATCAAGCCATCCAATATTCTCATCGATCAGAACGGGGATCCAAAATTGACCGATTTCGGCATCGCCTACCTGATGGAACTTGGCGAGGAAACTGCCCTGACAGCTACAGGGGTGGGCGTTGGGACACCTGAATACATGGCTCCCGAACAGGGGTTGGGGAAAGCGGCCGATGCTCGCACGGATATCTACGCCCTGGCTGTGATCCTGTACGAGATGGTCACCGGGCGCAAGCCCTTCCAGGCCGATACGCCCCTGGCTGTTGTCATCAAGCATGTCAATGATCCTCTGCCACGCCCCAAAACATTTGTTCGTGATATACCAAATGATATAGAGCGCATCTTGTTCAAGGCGCTGGCCAAAGATCCTTCCGACCGCTATCAGGATATGGACGCACTTGCTAAATCTTTTGAACATGTGAGCAGTCGTGGAGGTGAAGAAGCGAAAATTGCAAAAAAACGAATTCCCTATGTTGCAGCGAGTTTAGTTATTCTTTTGATTGTATTGATCGGCGTATTCGAGAAACAATATGGAATTCAAAATGTAATCCAAAAATTCCAAGCAACTCCAACAAATTCTACAACACCAACATTAACCAATACGATTACTCCATCTCCAAGTAATACCCCTTCTCCCAGTAGTACTCCAACAATCACATCTACGCCAACAATTACACCTTCACCAACCCAAACATCCACATATACGCCCTCTTATACACCATCCCTGACATCTACGAATACCCCACAACCAACAGTCGATACATCTGCGCCCTATGTAGTATCATCATCTCCAGCGAATGGCGAAAAAGGAGTGCCGCAGAATCTATCTCAAATCACAATCACATTCAGTGAGGCAATGAAAAATACTACAAGTGTGAGTTATTCAGGTTTCAGGAATCAATGCACATCCACGTATTGGTCGGGAAATCGTACTTATGTAATAAAAAATAATTGCGGAGATTGGTTTGATACCAACAATCCTTACATAGATCTAGGACATAATTTCAAGGATCTTGCTGGGAATTCAATCTCTAATACTCGGATCAGGTTTTCAATGGGCAATTAACTAGCGGGATGCAACAATTAAACGGTCAATCCATAGGTCGCTATCATATCCTGGAACAGATCGGCCGCGGCGGCATGGCCGTGGTCTATAAGGCGTATGATACCCACCTGGAGCGCGATGTTGCCGTCAAGTTGATCCGTAAGGAGGCCTTCGGAAGTGAAGCCCTGGAACGCATCCTCAAGCGTTTCGAGCGCGAAGCCAGAGCCCTGGCAAAACTATCCCACGCCAATATCATCAAGATCTTCGATTATGGGGACCACGAAGGTGCACCTTACCTGGTCATGGAGTACATGCCTGGGGGAACGCTAAAGGAATGTCTGGGACAGCCAATGTCCCCTGCTGCGGCGGCGCGCCTGCTGGCGCCAATCGCCAAAGCCCTGGTGCATTCTCACCAAGAGGGCATCATTCACCGCGACATCAAGCCTTCCAATATCCTCATCGATCAGAACGGTGATCCCAAGCTGACTGATTTTGGCATCGCTTATTTGATGGAATTGGGGGAAGAGACCGCCCTAACAGCCACAGGCGTGGGCATGGGTACTCCCGAGTACATGGCCCCTGAACAGGGGTTGGGGAAAGCGGCCGATGAGCGTACTGATATCTATGCCCTGGGGGTGATCCTGTATGAGATGGTCACCGGGCACAAGCCCTTCCAGGCCGATACGCCCCTGGCTGTTGTCATCAAGCACGTCAACGACCCTTTGCCGCGGCCGAGATCTTTTGTCTCAGATCTTCCTAAAAATGTCGAGGGCATTTTGTTCAAAGCGCTGGCCAAGGAGCCTGACAGTCGTTTTCCTGACATGGACAGCGTGGCTGAGATGCTTGAGGGCATAGGGACTGGTCGAGGGGAAGCTGCAACGCCCAGAGGGAGACTGACCAGAAGAATTATCGTTGGCGTGGGGGCGCTTGGCATTGCAGTGCTGATTGGTTACTATATATTTTCTCCAATGGTGGATAGATTTAGAGTACAATCCCTGGCTTCAAACGCCACGCCAACCCAAACATCGACATTACAACCCAGCGCGACCCAAACAACCCAGCCAAGTGGTACTCCCACCCCAAGTTTGACAGCATCCCCAACGTTTACACTGACTTCCTCAGCTACCCCAACGCCAATCCCCACATTAGGCATCGGCTCGACGAAAGTATCTCCCAACGATGAAATGGTGTTGGCCTATGTCACAGCTGGGGAATATCTTATGGGCAGCGAAAGGGGAGATTATGACGAGCGTCCCGTGCACGCGGTATATCTAGATGCTTTTTGGATGGATCAAACGGAAGTAACCAATTCCCAATACCGCCTATGTGTACAGAATGGGATTTGCAGCCAGCCCGGTGGGGAAACCTACGCTGATGAGAAATATGCCAATTATCCAGTAGTTGAAGTGAGTTGGGAAGATGCCCAGGCATACTGTGAATGGGCGGGTCGTCGATTGCCAACCGAAGCTGAATGGGAGAAAGCTGCCCGGGGTGGTAAGGATGGCAAAGTGTACCCATGGGGAGATGAATTGCAGGTGTGTACACCAGGATCATTTAATGCCTGCGATCAGGCAACCTTTGGTGTGGGAAGGTTTTCCGCCAATGTGTTCGGATTATATGATTTGTCCGGGAATGTCTGGGAATGGGTGGGGGACTGGTACGCTACGGGGTACTATGCTGAATCGCCACAAACTGACCCGAGGGGACCGGATTCAGGCTCTTATCGCATCCGACGTGGTGGATCATGGCTTTTGAATGATTGGGGATATATTGGGGGGTATGTACGGGTGGCTGACCGCTTCAAAGAGCTCCCCAATTTCGCAGACGAGTTCGGCGGTTTTCGCTGTGCCCTATCTGCTTCTGAGCTTGAGACAACTATTTCATCTTCAAATATTACCGGACAGCTGGCCTTTGCCACCAACCGCGACGGGAACTGGGAAATCTATTCGATCAATGGGGATGGCTCCGCGTTGAAAAATTTGTCAAATAACCCAGGTAAAGACGATGGTCCAGCATGGTCGCCAGATGGATCAACGATCGCATTTTCATCAGACAGAAACGGCAACTCTACAATATTTCTAATGGATGCCGAAGGAATAACTCAGACTAAATTGACCAATGGCCCCGTAAACAGTAACGCTGGTGAATATAGTGAAAAATTCCCAATTTGGTCAGTAGATGGGAATTTCATTGTCTACACCTTTGATGCAGTACTAAATACTGGTGGTGTAATGTATAGTCAATATTTTTCAGATAGGGAGGGAAATACGTGGGGATACCAACAAGGTTTTGATTTATTCTTAGAAAACACGGAATATCACTCCAGAGTGATAAGAGAAATGTTCGACGATGAAAACTGGGAAATTCTTGTTGAAGACGCCGATGGCACTAATGCAGTAAATTTGACCAATCATCCTGCTGATGATCGCGACCCGGTCTGGTCACCGGATGGGGAGTTCATCGCTTTCGTCTCCGACAGAGATGGGAATCAAGAAATCTATATCATGCGCGCCGACGGCAGCGACCTGACGAACCTGACCAACAACCCGGCGGATGATCAGTCGCCTGACTGGAATCCCTTGGGAGATTCCCTGATTATTATTCCTACCTCGACGCCCACTTCCACACCAATTGTAGAGATCACTGTCGATGGAAATAAAGATGACTGGGAACATCTTCAGCCTTTTCCGCTAAATTTTTATAGTGGAAGCACGATTGAGATGAAGGATATCTTCATCCATCAAGATGACGAGTTTTTTTATGTAATGATCGAGTTAGCCGTAAATCCTTTAAGTCAATCAGTTGGGATTGAGTTGAATATGAGTCTACGTCCTGGGGGGGACTGTAGTCGAGGACATGAATTTCATTCGAATTTCCGCATTGGCAAGGTTGCCATGTGGGAAAAGCTTGATGGTGAGTGCCATTCTTTGGCACATCCTTTCTCAAGTTCAGGAACGAGACAGTCCTGGGGTGAGGTTATTGAAATTCAAATACCATTGCTCATTCTTGGTGAAACAGATGATATTCACCCTGTTTTTATTAATATTCACGAATAGGAAGGAATGATTTGTCAATCAATATTGGCCAAGAAATTGGTCGCTATCATATTCTGGAACAGCTTGGCCGCGGCGGTATGGCCGTAGTTTATAAGGCTTATGATACCCGTTTGGAGCGCGATGTCGCCATCAAGCTGATTCGTAAAGAAGCCTTTGGCAGCGAAGCCTTGGATCGCATCCTCAAGCGCTTTGAGCGCGAAGCCAAAGCCCTGGCTAAACTTTCCCACACCAACATCATCAAGATCTATGATTACGGGGAATACGAGGGCGCACCTTATCTGGCCATGGAATACATGCCTGGGGGTACGCTGAAAGAACGCTTGGTGAAGGCCATGAAGTCTGAAGATGCAGCGCGCCTTTTGACACCTGTTGCCAAAGCCCTGGCGCATTCCCATCGAGAAGGCATTATCCACCGGGATATCAAGCCGTCTAACATCTTGATCGATCAGAATGGTGACCCGAAGTTGACTGATTTTGGCATTGCCTATCTGATGGAGTTGGAGGATGAAACTGCGCTGACTGCTACCGGGGTAGGCGTAGGGACTCCTGAGTACATGGCCCCAGAGCAAGGGTTGGGGAAAGCTGCCGATGCGCGCACAGATGTCTATGCCCTAGGGGTGATTCTCTTCGAAATGGTCACCGGGCACAAACCCTTTCAAGCTGATACGCCCTTGGCAGTGGTGATTAAGCATGTTAATGATCCCCTACCGCACCCAAAAACATTTGTTTCTAGTCTGCTTGGGGATATCGATGGGATACTCTTCAAAGCGATGGCTAAAGACCCCAGTAATCGCTATCAGGACATGAACAGCTTTGCTAAAACACTTGAACTGCTGAGCAGTGGCAGGAGTGAAACCGCAAAGCCCAAGCAAAGGAGAAAGGGATTCGTTGCAATCGGTATAGGAATTTTTACATTAGCTGTGTTGATTGGCTTGTGGTTTTTGGGGTCAGCACTGATCGAATCAAGACCCGAATTGCTAGCCTTTTTGGCTACCGCCACGCAAACTTCTACGCCATCGCAGACTGAGACGCCAACGTTGTCCCCCAGTATTACTCCCTCGCCAAGTTTGACATCATCCCCTACATTTACATTAATTCCGTCGATCACCCCAACACCATCGCCTACTCCAGGCATCGGATCAACGCAGGTATCTCTGAAGGATAGCATGGTCATGGTTTTTATCCCCTCTGGGACATTTTTCATGGGAAGTGAGGATGGAGATAGTGACGAGCAACCCATTCACGAGGTTAATCTAGATTCATTTTGGATGGATCAGACCGAAGTGACCAATGCCATGTATCGGCTGTGTGTAGACTCTGGATTCTGTGAGTTGCCTCAATCAACGCAATATTACGATGATGGTGACCATGCCGAACATCCTGTAGTAAATGTAAGCTGGCATGATGCACAAGCATATTGCCAATGGGCGGAGCGACGCCTTCCGACAGAAGCCGAATGGGAATATGCTTCTCGTGGTGGGTTGGAGGGGATGAATTACCCTTGGGGTTCTGATGAGCCGGTTTGTGAAAAAGAGACTCAAAATGGGGCAAAATTCGACGATGATGCCGTGTGTGACGCGACTGGTTCCGAAAAAGTTGGGAGCTATTTCACCAATGATTATCGGCTTTACGATATGTCAGGAAATGTCGGTGAATGGGTAGCAGATTGGTATGACGCCAGGTACTACGAGGATTCGCCCGAAAGCAACCCTCAGGGACCATCATTGGGGACATACCGTGTCAAACGAGGCGGATCCTGGGTCAGCAGCGAAAGGAGAATCCGTATACCAAATCGAGATTGGTCAGTGCCGTACAGTTCTGGATTATCAACAGGGTTTCGTTGTGCCGCGATATCATCGTATAGCGCTGAAGAACCCCAGGTAACTATGCCCCCTGAAATATCGTCTTCAGCATTAATTACACCCACGTCTTCTTTGGGTATTGGCTCAACACAGGTATCTCCGGAAGATGGTATGGTAATGGCTTATATTCCATTTGGAGAGTTCTCAATGGGCAGCGAGATCGGCGACAGCGATGAGCGCCCAGTGCATTTAGTTTATTTAGATTCCTTTTGGATGGATCAGACTGAAGTGACCAATGCGCAGTATGCTTTGTGCGAGCAAAGCGGTGCTTGTACCCTGCCAGAAAGTACAAACTATACCGATAGTGATTATGCAAACCACCCAGTGGTCGAGGTAAGTTGGCACAATGCACAATCATACTGTGAGTGGTCTGGGCGACGCTTACCAACCGAGGCTGAGTGGGAATATGCCGCTCGAGGAGGGTTGGAAGGAAAAGTATATCCCTGGGGAGATGATTTGACTTATGTGTCAGCAGCATGTAGATCAAACTCAATTTGTGGTGAGCAAGCATCCCTTGGGGTTGGAAGATTAGGCTCTAATGTGTATGGGTTGTATGACATGGCCGGGAATGTGGGGGAGTGGGTGGCGGATTGGTATGATCCTAGTTATTATGAAAAATCACCACAGAGCAACCCCCCAGGACCAGACACAGGGTATTCTCGCATCAGGCGCAGCGGCTCCTACTATGGTACTGGACAGTATATTGGTGGTTATGTACGTGTCGCCGATCGCTTCAGGGAAAATCCTGATTATACCGGGATCTTCGTTGGTTTCCGCTGTGCCATGGATATAACTCCATAAAGGTATCGAGAATGAGTAATCTAATTGGCAAAACCATAAGTCGCTATCAAATTAGGGAACAACTCGGTGAAGGGGGTATGGCTGCTGTTTACCTTGCACACGATCCTAAATTCAACCGCAAGGTCGCCATCAAGGTGCTTCCTGAAGAATTGATCAAAGATAAGCGCTTTCTCGAACGTTTCAATCGTGAAGCAGAAACTATTGCCAACTTGGAACACCCGGCCATTGTTCCAGTATATGACTATGGAGAAGAAGATGGACGGCCCTACTTGGTGATGCGTTATATGGCTGGGGGATCCCTCCGTGAATACTTGAATCAGAAAGGATCTCTTTCAATCCAGCAGGCTGCAGAACTTCTGGCTCTCCTTGCTCCAGCTTTAGACAAAGCTCACGCACAAGGGGTAATCCATCGTGACATTAAACCTGCAAATATACTTTTTGATGAGGATGGTAATCCACATCTTTCTGACTTTGGCATTGTCAAATTAGCCCAGGCTGATATAACACTGACTGGTACTCAGGCAACTGTGGGTACGCCAGCCTATATGAGCCCCGAACAAGCGCGTGCTGAAAAGGAATTGGATGGACGGAGTGACATCTATTCATTGGCCGTGATTTTGTTTGAAATGCTCACAGGAAAACAGCCCTTCAAAGCAGATACCCCCATGGGCTTAGCCGTTGCCCACATTAATGATCCGATTCCACAAATCTCAAACCATCGAACGGACTTGTCTACATCAACTCAGACAATCATCGAAAGGGGGTTGGCAAAAAAAAGGCAGGAGAGGTTTACCACATCCCAAGAACTAGTGGCTGCACTAAAAAACCTGGCAAGTGCCATAGAAAGAAGTGATTCCGAGACCATTGATGCACTTGTAACAGGGCTGCAATCAATTGGGTGGGTGAGGCAATCTCCTAAGGTCGTTTGGTTTTTGGGGAGCATTTTCCTGATTATCATCATAATCGTAGTGAGTATCATCATGGTCAATTCTCGTCATTCGCAACGCATTATAGTTACCGTGACGAAAGACAATACTTCAATGCAACAACCAACGAAACCGGAAATTCCAACCCTGACCAAGAGTTCTCTAGCCACATCAACAATTGTTGCCCAACAACCATCTGCTACCCAACTGATTGAACCAACTGCGACCGAAACACTGAACCCAACATCAACCAAGAAAGTAACATTGTCACCTACGCTAGAGATTTATTTTCCGCTCCCTGGTTGCGCAGCTTCGCGGCTGCACCTTGGGGATGTCGGTATAGTGACTGCTGATGGCGGCAACCATATCCGCAGTGAGCCCAATACCAATCCCAGCGACAATATCGTTGGGCATGCTGATCAAGGAGCGTATATCAATGTGATCGGTGGACCTGAGTGCAATTATGGGTGGATGCTTTGGGAAGTGGCTTCGTCGGCTGGTGAAAGGGGTTGGATAGCTGAGACAGATGGAAAAGTATTTTGGATCGAACCATTTCCAACCAAAAATGCATGCACTGGGTCACAATCTTCATCTCTTGAAAAAGGCATGGATGCCTTTGTAAGCACGTTCTCGGACGCAGCAAACAGAGTGCGAGAAGCTCCAGATACCAATGCAACAGTTATAGGGATAATAAACCCGGGCGAGGCGATAGGTATAATTGATGGGCCGGAATGCGCAGATGGCTATGTGTGGTGGAAGGTGCGCTCAAGATTAGGGTTAACAGGCTGGACAATTGAGGGTTCTGGATACGACCGTTGGGTCATTCCAGAAGGGTGATCCATCATGAAATTTGATCAATTTGGGCGTTATCAGATTATAAAAATAATTGGCGAGGGGGGGATGGCAACTGTATACAGCGCATATGACCCTGAGTTTGATCGTAAAGTGGCCGTCAAGGTATTACCCAAAAAACTTACTGAGGATCCCCAATTTATTGAACGATTTAATCGGGAAGCGCGGACTATTGCACGTTTGGAACACCCATCTATTGTGCCCGTATATGATTATGGTCAGCAAGATGGTCAACCATATCTCGTTATGCGTTATATGGCTGGGGGAACTCTGCGGGAATACCTGAAGCGGCAGGGACCTTTATCTGTTCAAAAAGCTGCTGATTTGTTTTCTCGCCTCGCCCCAGCATTAGATAAAGCACACAATTTGGGAATCATCCACCGAGACCTAAAGCCCGCAAATATCCTTTTCGATGAAGATGGTAATCCGTTTTTGTCTGATTTTGGGATTGTCAAATTGACGCATGCCGACATTACACTGACCGGTACTCAAGCGATAGTGGGCACACCAGCTTACATGAGCCCGGAACAGGCGCGCTCCAAGAAGGAACTTGATGGACGCAGTGATATCTATTCCATGGCAGTGATTGTGTTTGAGATGCTAACAGGAGAACAGCCCTACAAAGCAGATACACCCATGGGTCTGGCTGTTGCACATATTAATGAGCCGATCCCAAAATTGTCTACTTTGCGAGGAGACTTGCCTCCAATGGCTCAAGATTTCATCGAGAGAGGCATGGCAAAAAAGCGGTGGAACCGCTTCGCTAATGCCAAAGAATTTTGTGCAGCGATGTATGAACTCGCACAAAATACGATACTGGGAGATGCAGAAACTATTGACGCGCTGGTAACGGGAAAACTCATCAAGGAGAGAGCTAAACGTCTGCCGAAAGAGATCTGGACGATTACAATAATTGCTTGTTTGCTTTTGGTAATCGTAATCTTGGTTTACAAGTTGGCCTATGTACCTGAAGATATTGCGCATCAGGTTACCGCTGTGAACTCTCCCCCGGTTGTTTATTCAGGTACATCAGAGAGCGTGATGATTATCTCACCTTCACCAAAAATATTGGCAACCACCTCGCCTTCTTCGACTACCTACAAAACCAATACCCCGACAATAATCCCAACGGAATCTCCAATTTCTATTAAACAATCCGTTACAATACAAGCACCAGAAATAAATTCCCAAGTTACCCCAGTTGATTTTGTTCACGAGTATTATGAAACTATTAACCAAAAACAATATGAACAAGCATGGGGTATGCTTACTCAATATTTTAGAGATACTCATAACAATACCGGTTACAATCCATATTTAGAATGGTGGAGTAAGGTTGATCAAGTAAACATCGTTTCCGCTCAATTGATATCCGAAACTAAAAACAGTGCGATAGTGCGAGTACGTTTAGCATACTATTTTGTTGATGGAAAGCAGGACACAAATGATGTTATGGATGTATCTTTGGTATCCGAGTTTGATCAAGATACATGGGCTATCTATGACACTCAATTTGTCAATGCACCGTAGAAATATGAAGTTATTAGTGTGAATTGGCGGTAACTTCAATCCAAGTGGGATAGTTGAAGTCGTAATCGGGTCGGAATGTTCTGGTAGAAATGTATGATGGATGATGCTTCTAGATTTTTGTAGTCGGGATGACAATAAAAGAATCTGGATCCAACTTCTGGGACATTCCAGATAGGCAGAAAAAATGCAATTTGATCATTTTGGTCGATATCAAATAAAAAAAAGAATTGGCGAGGGTGGTATGGCTACTGTATACAGCGCCTATGACCCTGAGTTTGATCGCAAAGTTGCCATCAAAGTTATGCCCAAAGAACTGATGAAAGATCCTCAGTTCGTAGAGCGATTCAACCGCGAGGCGCGAACGGTTGCTCGTCTGGAACACTCTTCAATAGTGGCGGTATACGATTATGGTCAACAGGATGGGCAACCATATCTTGTGATGCGCTACATGGCTGGTGGAAACCTAAAAGAATATCTGATACAACATGGGCCTTTTTCTGTACAACAGGCTGCTGCACTGCTGTCCAGTCTGGCTCCGGCTTTGGATAAGTCACATGCCGAGGGTATTGTCCACCGAGATGTAAAACCTGCCAATATCCTTTTTGATGAAGATGGCAACCCGTACCTTTCCGATTTTGGGATTGTTAAACTTTCTCAGGCTGACATCACCCTTACGGGCACTCACGATACGATCGGAACCCCGGCATATATGAGCCCCGAGCAGGCACGCACCCAGAAAGATTTGGATGGGCGTAGTGATATCTACTCCTTGGCAGTAATTCTATTTGAGTTGCTTACAGGAGAACAACCGTTCAAAGCTGACACCCCAATCGGGATGGCGGTCGCCCATATCCAGGATCCCATACCCCATATCACTGAAAGGAGGGGTGATCTACCAGATTCTATGCAGAGGATCATAGACAGAGGTTTAGCAAAGGAACGTAATGACCGGTATTCTTCTTCACAGGAATTGGTGGATGCTCTACGTAATTTAGCATCAAAAATCGAGCGGGGCGAATTGGAAACAATTGATGCGTTGGTTACGGGATTAAAGGGTGAAAGGTTATCCGAAAAACATAAAATTCCTCGTTGGGTTTGGATTATTGTGGGGGGACTAGTATTTGTCGGGATTAGTTTGGTATGCGTAGCAGCAGTTTGGTTTGGTAGGGGGTTTGTTACGCAAAATGATGCAATACCACAAGTTCAAACTCAAATTATTATATTTACAGAAACGCCCGGTGAGCAAGTAGTCGCACCTTTAGAGCAAAGCACATCCACACCGGAACCAACTGTAACGTCTACCCATTTTCCGACGGCGACACAAACATCTAGCTCTGTTCCAACAGAAACACCAGTGGCCCCTCGTATTTCTAATTTCATTGCCTGTCCAGGCACTTGCACTGGAACAAACGCCACCAGAGAATTTACCGAAGCAATCACAAAAATCGACTTTAGATGGGACTATGAGAATATCCCTTATGGAGCAAAATACGAACGCATATGGAGTATGGATGGCAGAGAATGGGCTTATTATTCATGTGCCTGGAGTTGGGAGAGTAACGGCATAGAATCAAAGGTAACACTGACAGAGCCCGATGGATTACATTCCGGACCTTGGCAGGTCAGGATTCTAGTTGATGGTGTGGAATTGATGCGCGAAGAGTTTATAGTAACCGGAAATTGGACGTACTGGGATGCCGGGGGGGATTTTGATGATTGTTATGGGAAGAGGTGAAGATTCATCCGAGATGTCACGGCACAATTTCTGGAAAAACTTGATGAATACCATTCTCAAGCGAAATTATCGGTATAAAGCAGGTAAATGAACTAAAAGATTAACAGTAAGTTTGTTAGCCAAAATCAGGTGGTGACATATGACATTAGAATCTGTTGGCATGTCTGTGGGTCGTTTCCACATCCTCGAACAGCTCGGGGAAGGGGGAATGGCAACCGTGTATAAGGCATTCGACACACGCCTGGAGCGCGAAGTGGCAATAAAGTTCTTGCGCGGTGAACGCTTAGAGTCGGACAAAGCTATTGCGCGTTTCAAGCGCGAAGCTAAAGCCCTGGCTCAACTCAACCATCCACACATCCTCACCGTTCACGATTACGGAGAATATAATGGTGTGCCGTATTTCGTGACCGAGTATATTCCCGGCGGCACATTGAAGAAATATCTTGGCAAGCCCATTCAATGTCGTCAGGCTGCTCGTATGCTTGCTCCCATTGCCCATGCACTCGAATATGCCCACCAGCGTGGCGTACTTCATCGAGATATAAAACCGGCTAACATTCTCATTGCAGAAAATCGGCGACCCATCATTTCAGACTTTGGCATTGCCAAATTACTAGAGATCGGGATGACAATTGACCCTGGATCAACACCTGAGACCGGCAATCTCACCCTGATGGGTGTCGGGGTTGGTACACCCGAGTATATGGCACCAGAGCAGGCTTCAGGCAAAGAAATAAACCAGCGAGCAGATATCTATGCCTTAGGGGTAGTATTTTACGAAATGGTAACTGGGAGAAAGCCGTTTCAGGCAGATACTCCGCTGGCTGTGCTGATGAAGCATGCCAATGAACCCCTTCCTCGGCCCAAGGAATATCTGCAGGATATTCCGCAAAATGTCGAGCAATCCATCTTGAAAGCACTTAATAAAGATCCCGAAAACAGATTTCCGGATATGGGTTCATTTGCGGCCATTTTAGATAAGATCGCTTCAGGGAAATATTTCCATATCCCAAATCCACTTCGATTCCATCCTCCTGGTTGGATTTCCAAAATTGGGGCAGGAGTTATTGGAGCCGTGATGACCATGATATGTCTAGGATTGATTATGTTTTTTCGCGATTTGACTCCTGGCGCACCTTTGCAATCTAAAGACTCAGTTACAAATATCGTTTCTCCAACCAAAGTCACGGATACGTCTACAATTATTGAAACTAAAACCATAACAGCAACCTCGATCCCAATACTTACATCCACACCAGGTCTTTCTTTAAAAACCGGCAGCGTTCCAGCAGCAGAAAATGGAACCTGGGAAGTGTCCGTAGACCAAAATGAAATACATGTTTGGACTTCCGGTCCTGTCTGCTTGGCAGGGATTTGTTTGAAGGGTGGCGAAACCCGAGGAAGCGTTGTTTTAATGCTGCCGTCAGATATCCCATATCAACTCACTGGTCTCATTCCAGGAGAGAATTGGCACGGGGAATACTTTTCACCAAATCCTGATCAATGGCAAGAACTTGCCGACGAGCGCATTGACGCAATGCAGAAAAAAGGGAATTGTACAGGCGATACAAGCTGCAATTTTATTGATGTTCTTGTGGTTAGCCCTGACAGTATCATTAAACGTTATATTGTGACAAAATCGAAGCAAATTGTATATCCGATTACCGAATCAGAAGTAGACGATCCAATGGCTTTTTTACCCCGCTCTATAGCAACTATTGGCACAGGTGCTTTGGAGTGGGTCTTCTATTCCAATGGAGATGCAGAATTCGACAAGGATCACGTAAGCAAGGAGGGTCCGCTACATAAACAGGTGGTTAATGGAGAGGATACCGATGGATGTGGGGAGGCGATTTATCCTTCATCTCGAATTTGGTTCGGTTCAACGATGCCAGCAATTATCACCGTCAATAGAGAAGAAATTGGTGCCTATACCGGTGATGGCACTGGTGGTCATGGATTCATTATTCACTGGCCGGTAGTGGCAGGTGATATTATTTGTGTTATAACGGATGCAGGCGCTGCTTTTCATATTGTCATTGGCCCAGACATAGATATTCACTACGACAGTTATTGCTTTAGAACAGATGAATGTTAAATTTGATTGATCGCACTGTTGTGCAACTTTGGGTAGCGTATTTGAACAGGAATGAAGGGTGAAATGAAAGGAAAATCAATAGGCCGTTATCACATCCTTGAACAACTTGGGGAAGGGGGCATGGCTACGGTCTACAAAGCTTATGATACACGTCTCGAAAGGGATGTGGCCATCAAGTTTCTCCGCACCGAACGCCTTGATTCACAAAGAGCTATAAAACGCTTTGAAATCGAAGCCAAAGCGCTGGCAAAACTCAATCACCCTAACATCGTTCAGGTTCTCGATTTTGGAGAATATGAAGGAATTCCTTACCTGGTGATGGAATATGTTTCTGGGGGAACTCTCAAGCTCCAATTAGGACAGCAATTACCCTGGCAGCAAGCATCAAAGCTGTTGACTCCCATAGCCAGTGCTTTGGAGTATGCCCATGAGAATCATCTAATTCATCGTGATGTAAAACCCTCAAACATATTGATTACATCGGCAGGTATTCCGAAACTCTCCGATTTTGGTATTGCCAAAATGCTTGAATCGGAAGAGACGATGGACTTGACTGGAACCAGCGTTGGAATGGGCACTCCCTTTTACATGTCTCCGGAACAGGGTAAAGGGCAGCCCATTGACATTCGAACAGATATTTATTCGTTGGGCATTGTCTTCTATGAATTACTGACAGGGCGTAAGCCTTATCAAGCGGATACACCAATGGCAGTGATCTATCAGCATGTGGAGGATCCACTACCCAAGCCCTCGAAAATCGTTTCGTCGATACCGGTTCACGCAGAACGCTTTTTATACAAGGCGCTGGCAAAAGATCCAAATTACCGATTTAATGACATGGGGGAAATGGCTGATGCCCTGGAAAAGATGGGGATGGGAATAAAGATCAGGGTCAGCGCCCCAGGGTATTTCACAAGACAGACGATTATTATAATAAGCGTGATTGCCGCCGTGGCAGTGCTGGCAGTTGCTGGAGTGCTGATATTGCCGAGTGTGTTGCCGTCGGTTTCTTTTAAAGTGCCGAAGACACCATCATCTACCGTACAAAGAGAGTCTTCTGTTATATCCGGATTACCGAATACAGAGACGAAATTGGTTGAGTCGACTCAGATTACGCCATCTCCAACAAATACTTTCATGATCGTTCCCTCTGACACTCCCACAGTAACACCATCTGTTACTCCAACTTCGACAAATTCCCCAACCCCAACTGATACTCTGACCCCGCAAATATCTTATGATCTGGCATTTGCATCCGACCGGGATGGTGAATTTGCAGTTTACTTGATGGACACTCAGACAGGAGAGTGGAAAAAACTTCCCCGCCCATCTGATTACGAGCGAGTTTGGTGGCCGTCATTTTGCGGGGATGTAATCGCAGCAGAAGTTTATGATACCAATAAGACAAAATCTCAAGGGATATCACTATTAGACCCGGGTGGATCGGGGACGTCAATGCTCTCCCAACAAAGCGGAGTTGAGCGATTAGGGGTGCCAAGGTGTTCTCCCGATGGACGATATTTGTCGTATTCCGCTGATGTCGGTTCCATTTGGGGGTTATATATTTTGGATACTCAAAACCAGAACACCTATAGTATCTTCCCCTCGAATGGATTCGTTAGTGGTTACGCTTCCTGGCCTCTCTATGGTCAAGAATTTATATTCTATGTGATTGAGCAAGGAAGTTATAAAGAAATGATATATAGAAATAGTGATTTGTCACGAAGTGACCAGTATAAAATCGCTGATGGAGCTAATCCATCTCTATCTCCTGATGGAAACCAGATGGTTTACGTTTGTAGCAAACCGAGTGACAATATTCGAGAATTATGTTTATTAGACTCTGGCTTTGAGCGGGGATTGGTTGATGTTGTTCGCAAGAAAATATCGGGTTTCAATATCCAGGCGAGTTCCGCTTGGTCGGCAGATGGTCAATGGGTATATTATGCTTCTGCAGAAGATGGGGATTGGGATATTTATCGGATTCGATCGGATGGTACCGGGAAGCAAAATTTGACTGATGCATGGAATTCCAATGAAATCATGCCTGCTCTGAAATGGTAATCAATATGATATATTTGAAGAAACATGGAGAAGCTACTCGAAATAGTATGGGTAATAATTCAATTTTTAGGCTGATCTATTTCTTCCGAAGCTCAGAGAACGTGCACCGTACTTAAGGGAAATATCAGTCCAGACAACATTTGATATCTTTGATGAAACAAATCATTCTGGAAAGGTGAGGAAAAATGGAATTTGAAAATATTGGGCGGTATAAGGTTATCAAGAAAATCGGCGAGGGCGGCATGGCCACTGTATATTGTGCTTTTGACCCAAAATTTAATCGCAAGGTGGCGATCAAGGTTCTTCCTGAAGCTCTTACGCGCGACCCAAAATTTATCCAGCGTTTCAATCGTGAAGCGCAAGCTATTGCGAGCTTAGAACACCCAGCAATTGTCCCAGTTTATGATTATGGCGAGCAAAATGGGCAACCATATCTGGTAATGCGCCATATGACAGGCGGTACATTAAAAGAATACATAAAAAGACATGCACCATTATCACTTCACAGAGCCACCGAAATATTGGCTCGCTTAGCCCCTGCGTTGGATAAGGCAAATGCTGAAGGGATTGTTCATCGTGATGTTAAACCAGCTAACATTCTGTTTGATGGTGAGGGTAATCCTTATCTATCTGATTTTGGAATTGTAAAGGTAACTGATGTTGATACCACTATTACGGGAACTTATGATCTGGTTGGCACGCCAGCGTATATGAGTCCCGAACAGGCTCAAACAGACAAACATATTGATGGGCGCAGTGATATCTATTCTTTGGCTGTTATATTGTTTGAGATGCTGACGGGGGAACAACCCTTTAAGGCTGATACTCCTATCAGAATGGCATTAGCTCATGTTAATGCTCCCATACCAAAAATAGGTGAAAAAAGGGGTGATTTACCTCATACGGCTCAGGAGATTATTCAAACGGGTTTGGCCAAGGAAAAAATCGATCGATACCCATCATCTAATGAGTTAGTAGCTGCGTTACATGAGCTAATAGGTACGATAGATCGCGGGGAAGCTGAAACAGTTGATGCCTTAGTTACAGGAATGTATGGGAAGACCAAGAAAAAGAAAAAATGGCCTTATCTGTTTTTGGGAGGCCTTGGAATTCTTCTTGTCTGTGTTGGATTATATCTTGGCCTAGATTGGGCGATTGGAGGTTTTGTTCTTGATGACGCTCCAATGACTGATGCTCAGAAAACGCTTGATGTTTTGGTACAGTCATTTTCTAACCCTAAAGATCAAAACACACCAATTCCTACATCAACATATTACTCATTCCCAACAGATATTCCATCAAAAACGCCGACACTCAAGCCGTTGGACACAGCGACACCTGTTCTATCGAATACTCCACAATCATCATATGATTTGGCCTTTGCGTCCGATCGTGATGGGATATTTGAAATCTACTTGATGAATTCTTGGACTGGTGAAACGATGAAAATCCCAACTCCTCCTGGATACAATCAATTATTCTGGCCAACCTTTTGTGGCACAAATATAATTGCTTTTGAGGCGCAAGACACGACGGATCAAAATGCTCAAGCTGTCTATCTCGTGGATTTAGATTACCCTGAAAACTCTTCTAAGTTTATCAATGGCTGGGCTGGTGTCCCACGCTGTTCACCTGATGGAACATATATTGGGATTATGCGAGTTGATGGTGATCATCATGATCTTGTAATCTATGATTTCTCAACTAGAACTGAAGTTTTTCGCACAGATTTAAATCAACAAAGTGAAGTAAGTGGCTATCCAACATGGGATCAGATGGGGAATCTATATTTTTGCGTCAGTAGGATAAATGGTGCTGATAATAATCGTAATGGCATTTACACTTACAATAACGGAATTGCCGAACGGAAGTTTAAAGGCAGTTATCCTGCACTATCGCCAAATGGGCAACTTATTGCGTACTATTGTGGTGAAGACGATCTTTGTGTATCCAACATTGATGGTTCTGCGCAAGAGGTGATTGCAGACACTATCCGGTCGACAAAACCTTGGCGTCCAGGTGTAACCCCATGGTGGAGTGCGGATGGCCAATGGATCTATTTTGCGTCTGCAGATGAAGGTAATTGGGATATTTACCGTATCCATCGTGATGGCTCAGGAAAACAAAATATTACCGGAAATTGGAAATCAAACGAGATCATGCCAGCTGTAAAGTGGTGAACAAATGAGACGTATTGAAAAAGTCATCTCGCTCACAATGGTCATCGCAGTAGTTATTACTTCGATTGCCCTATGCTTGATTATAAGAAATTCGAATCTTTCTGAGCCGCTTCCCTCACTAGCTACTACGCTAGTTGTGATTTCTAACACACCTTTTGAGCCACATGTAACACAAATAACTCAACCATCACCCCAACCAGATGACAACCAGGCTGTACCATCAGATGCACCCCCTACCGAAATTATCGAAGATGCCCCGCCCACAGAAGTTCCTTGGGCTACGGAACAGCTTCGCAACATGACCTGGTCGCAAAAAGTAGGGCAGATGATTTTAATGGGCGTACAAGGGACTGCAATTACTGCCGAAACGTGCAGTCAGATCGCCTCAGTCATGCCAGGAGGGATTGTGTTCACTGGTGGAAATGTAATCAATCCGGATCAGTTGCGCCAATTCACAAACGATTTGCAAAACTGCGCTAGCACTGCAGGAATACTGCCATTGCTTATTGCCATGGATCATGAAGGCTATTACGTAATTCGATTTGATCATGGTGTGACTGTATTTCCTCCGGCCATGGCTGTTGGCGCCTCTGGAGACCCCAATTGGGCTTATCTAGCAGCGGTTGGCTCGGGCGAAGAACTCCGTTATAGTGGAATAAACATGGTCTTGGGCCCAGTTGCGGATGTCCTGACAGATTATGACAACGCAGTCATTTCGTTGCGATCCTATGGTGGTGACGCGGAAAATGCGAAATTGTATGTGGCCAATGCTGTGCGGGGTTACAGAGATATTGGATTGATACCTGCCATTAAACACTATCCAGGACATGGTGGGGTTGCAGAAGATTCCCATTTCACATTCCCAGTAGACAATACAAGTTTCGAAGAATTACAAACCAATTACTTGCCGCCCTTTTCTGAGGGCATCAATGCTGGTGCCCCCGTCGTGATGACTAGTCATATTGCATTCCCGGCAGTTGATGGCCAGCAACTACCTGCTACTTTGTCCCAATCGCTAATCTCGCTATTGCGTGAGCAATTAGGTTTTGATGGGATCGTTTTGAGCGATTCGATGAGTATGGATGCAATAACAGGTAGTTTCGGAACGGTTTCACAAGCTTCAAAAAAAGCAGTAAAGGCTGGTGTTGATCTACTTCTGATCGTATCTCCGCAACAAGCTCAACAGACCAAAGCCGCCATCGAGGAGGCGATAAATCAGGGACAAATCGAAAAACAACAAATCGATCAATCTGTTGAACGATTACTTCAATTAAAATACCAATATGATTTGAACTCCTTCCCACTGACGCAGGCTTCTTCCCCAAATTGGGGGCAACACGCTACCGTAGCAGGACAAATCGCATCTCAATCGGTTACGCTAGTTCGAAATAATGGTAATTTGATTCCATTACATCAATCTATGCGGAATTTATTAATCATTGGACCTATTGATGGTTGGGGGCTATATCCGGTCCTGGAAAATTCCTTACGTACTGAAGGGATTAATTTTACCATCGTAACCTACTCAAATTACTGGCTGGGAGCGATTCCAGAGCGTAGTTATCTTCAAAGCTTGCCAAATCAAGCAGCATCCTATGATGGAGTTATCCTGTTTACATGGGACTCCCATATAAACAGGTTTCGATTTGATGACGATTGGCAACATACACTGGTTAATAATATGCTCAACACAAATGCCCCGCTGATTGTCGTGGCATTGAAATCACCAACGGATATCTTAGATTTTCCAGCGATCTCTACCTACCTGGCTACGTATGGAACTACAGCAGACCAAATAAGGGCCTTAGTTGATATATTGACAGGCAAACTACAACCCAGCGGCGTGAATCCATTGCCCAAATTGCCATAATTAATCGGCAACGATAATATGTGTGCAAAGGATGGCAAGTACTACTTCCGGTCGAAAAAAAATTCTTGAGCAACTTGAAAATTACGGCATGGTAACCGTTACTTGGCTCACGATCCGCGTTTCTAACGGTTCTTTTACAATCACTTCATCCCTGTCTTTTCTAACCACAGGAGATTGTCATTGTTAGCCTGCTCAAACAAGGTCCGCAAGTCCGTGCCAAGTTGAGCGCAATTATTGGCTACTGCCGCAGGTTTGGCTTCATCCAACAATAACCTACGATGCTCAGGCGTGCGCGCACATAAGGCGATAATTCCCTGATGGCGTGCCATATTGTGCCACTTGCTCGGTTTCTGCATATTCAGTTCGATTTCAACGTAGTACGACTCCCCGCCCTTTGCCACAACCACATCCGGGAAAAATCGACCGGCGTCCACATCCGGAATTACACTCGCTTTCCAACCTCGCAGTCTAGCCTGATACACGAAAGCCAACACCGCAGCCGTGTGCTGGCCTTGGTAGTTCCCTTTCTCGTGTAAACGCTGCATGCGTTCCCACTCAGTTTCATATGCTTGCCAACCCAATTCCTGCACCAATTCGCGCCCTTTATCAGTCAAGCAGACAACAGTGAACTGTGTGTATCCACTGGCGAATACGCGGAGCGCGAGCGTTTTGGATTTCAATATCTCTTTGTCTCTAAGTCTAGATAGTATTTGCATCAATGCTCCGCTTCGATGATCAGTACCAAAAAACCTGGCTACAATCCATTGCACTTCCACCCGTAGTGAAAACCCCTGAGTGATCAACCATAATGTGATCGCCTGGCGTTGCCAGTAGTCATTACGACGGCTGATGCCAGGGAACTCTGGGATCGGTGGAATGTGTGGGTAATAAAGATCGTGACTCAACATAGTGATTCTTAAATAGCACAGTCTAGTCCAGCTAAGTAGCACAGTCTGGACCAAGGCCTATTATTTATCCCTCTCCCCAATAGGGATGAAAAATCACGAGCGCTTCTACCATTCCATCCTTGCAATGGTTCTTTCAACCCCAAAATAATGTGCCCCGGATGATTGCCTGTGAGTAGATTTTCCTCGTTTTGAAGCATCATCAACTCATACCGAAAATCCCATACCGCAAGGTTGAAGATGGCATAAATCCCTTCCCCAGCACTTTCTTTCTTCATTTTTATAGGGGGCTTTCCTCTGTCTGGCACCCAAAAAGACATTACCGCGAGGCGGATCAATCAGCCGAAACACATGCTCTTGGAACCTAACTGGGTTACGCATGTGCGATTCAATAGTGGATGAATAATCCATGTTTTTCATGCTCCTGTCTGTTTTAGTTGTAAATCGGTCACGGGAACTCGCTCTGGTTTCTTGTGATCTGATAGCCTTTCTTTATTTTCGCTTCCAGGATCGCTTTAGCCATCCCGTCAGCCTGGGCGCGGTTCTCAGCCGAGAAAATGCGCCAGCGCGCATAGGCGCTTCCCCGCCGCCCCCATCCACACACTATCGCGTGATGGCAGAACAGCGTGGGCTGAACTCCGACCGCGTACCAGCGGTTGACGTTTTGGGCGGGATCATGACGGATCAAGATAATCATCTTATGGTCAAATCAAATAAACATCGGACAAATAGCAGAGTAGCCATATTTGTCCAGGAATGGACTGGTGAAAGTGCTCGTATTGAGTTTGTTCAAGAAGCGATCGGCTAATTCCGGCAGCCGCGCTTCCAGATGATTATGACTGACGATTTTGCGGACAGCTTTCCAGACGTGTTCTTGCGGGTTCAAGTCTGGGCTGGCCGTTGGAAAGAATATGATCTCTAAACGAGGATTCTCCTCTAGTATTTTTTCAATCGGTTTGCCGCGATGCCAGGGAGCCCGATCCCAAAATAGAATGATTGGCACGTCCGGATTGGCCTCCAGGAGCATATCCAAATGCTGCGCTGAAACTTCGGCATTCATAATATCGGAACGCATTGCAATTTCTTGTCCGGTTTGCAAATTCAATGTGCCATAGAAGTGTGTCATGGCTCGTCCTGGATCAGCTCGCACAATGGGTGTTTGCCCAGTTGGAAACCAGACATAGCAGGTAGTGGCTTGCAGGTACAATCCAGCTTCATCTTCGGCCAAAAAGACAGTATCGGGTGCTTCTTGAGCCACGTCGATTAGTTTTTTTCAAGCTGTTCTTCAAAATCAGCCACTTTGGCCTCGCTGCGGGACTTGAAGACCTTCTCGGTCTTCTGGTAGCTGAAACCGCAAAGCGCCAACAGGCTGGTGTACGAAGTGCGGCTCTTGTATTCGACACCATATTGCGCCTGAACCACCTTGGCCAGATCTTCAACTGTCCAAAACTGTCCATCTGCAGTTGTGACTCCTGCCCCAAACAATTCCTGGGGCGTGTACTGATGCAGCCGCTGTTGCAGATCTTCTATCTGATACTTTGTCAGTTTGGCGCTATTGCCTCCGGCTCGTTTATCTACCAGACCTTGTGACGCATCCCGTCGATAGGCTCGACACCATTCCATCAAGCTAGCTCGGCTACAGCCTGTGATCTCTTCGATCACTTTCTCAGGGTAACCCGCTCCATACAGGCGTACCGCTTGATAGCGTGTCCTCGTATTTGTATCTTTGCATTGTCGATAGGCCCGTATTAGCTCTTTTCGTTCTTGTTCGGTGAGTTCAAATTTTCGCTTTGCCATACCTGTATTGTATGACTTTTATTTGCTTTGTCCATTAGGTGACAAAGGGGGAATGATTCATAGTTCGCACACCGGGCCTGCGGAGGCCGCCGCGCTCGCAACGCAGGCACGCACGTG
>CAZLNX010000016.1:0-38481 GCA_964560795.1 uncultured Anaerolineales bacterium
TATTTTCTAGGTTTTGGGGAGCACTCCCTAAAAGATTTGTCAGTCAATCAGGTTGGTGAGAGTATGCTTCAGCCGATAGGGCTGTGGTGCCATCTTTGCTGACAACAACCGAAATGACGGGATTTTGATGTCCTTCCAATACTCCAATTTGCTCACCTAATATCAGATCCCAGATGTAGATATTGTGATCTGTGGATCCGGCTAGGAACCAATCTCCACTGGGGTGAATAGCCAGGCTGAAATTGTCATGGTCTTGCGTGGCGTATTGCTGGACGATTTCACAACTATCAACATCCCAGAGAATCAGATCATATTCATTGGGTATATTTCTGCTTATCCAAAGAACATTTAGATCAGTACTAAAATCGAATCGCGGCAGAAATCCCTCTGTCCACGCGCCAGAACTTGCCAAAATATATTGTCCATCGGGGGTAAATGCCACATCCATAATGGCATCACGGTGAGCTTCAGTACAGCGTCTGAGTTCGGATCCAGAATCGACATCCCAAAGAATCAACTCGCCTGGGTCGGTTCGGGCGCCTCCGCGATAGTCATCTGACACAAAGCCGCCTGAAACCGCCATCGAACCATCTGGGCTGAAATCCACAGTTACAACACTTCCAGTATGTCCAACAAATTGACGAATTTCCTTCCCTGTACTGAGATCCCATAGAATGACTTTCGACACGTCATCTACAGAAAGCGCTGTCTTACCATCAGGACTAAAGTCGAGATCATGGATCCAGGTAAAGTGGCCTTCCAAATTGTGGATTATTGCCCCAGTTTCCAGATCGAACAAGATCAGGGAACCAAATTCCAGGCCCATCAAGGCAGTTTCACCATCGGGGCTGAGGGCAACGCTTAAGGCTATTTGGGCTAACCCTTCGTGAATCTCACCGATGGTGTATCTATGCCGGGGACCGGGAGCGTTTGCCAGGTCGATCAGTGTTTGAACAACTTGCCCGGGAGGGGGATCGCTCATCTCTGCCGAGGCCAGCCCCAAGGTTAGTGCAGTAACAGGATCTTTTGAGTTTAGGGCTTGGCGCGCGTGTACTGAGAGGCTCAGGCTGTATGCTTCTACAGCCTCCTGTGCTTTTTGGTCGGCGATATTCCTTTGCTCAAGCGCATTTTGTTTTTCTACTTGAGCTTCATTTTGGGCAGCGACTGCCGTAGCGGCTTCATAAAGGGCTTGTCCCTGGGCGACGGTGGCCGTGGCAGCATTTTGCCCTGCAAGCAAGGCATTCTCCTCGGCTTTGCCTTGCTGGTTGAAAGCGAAAATGGATAAGAATACCGCAACAACCGTCGCTACGGCGAAAACACCTACCAGTGCGCGCAAGAAGTTGCGCGAACGACGTTCAAGAGCAGCCTCTTTGGCCTGGCGTTCTTCCTCGGCAGCTTGCCGGGCGCGTCGATCAGCCAGACTGGCATCCAAAAATTCTTTTTCCAAGGCGTTCAATTCATCACGATGATCCCAGGACCATTCCAGTACCTGTGTCAAACGCTTGCCGCGATATAGCTCACTGGGAACCCGCTCAAGACGTTCCCACTCCTGGGCGGTCTCGGTCAGGTGACGGTGCAGCAGCAAACCCTCGCGGTCTTCATTGAGCCACTCCCGCAGCGTAGGCCACTCGCGGATCAGGGCCTCGTGGGCCACTTCAGCAGTCTCCTCGGCGGTGGTGATCAGGCGCGCTTCGACCAGAATTTGGAGAACCTCCTCGATGGCGATGCGCGCTTCGGGAACTTCTTTTGCTCCAGGTAGTAATTCAGTCAGCATGACCCGGCGACGGGTGTCCGGCGAAGGCATCCCGCCTTCATCGGTGCCTTCACCTAACTCAGTCAGCCGCAGGAACAGGTTGCGAGTGATGGCTTGCTCTTCAGGGGACATGCGCCAATATACCCGTTCTGCAGTTTTGGCAATAGCGCCTCGAATGCCGCCCGATTCAGCGTACCCGGTGAAGGTCATCATACGCCCCCGGCGTCGCTTCCAGGTCTCCAGCAAGGCATGGGAGAGCAAGGGCAGCGCCCCCGGTTCTTCACCGACTTCTTGCAAGAGCATGTCCACCAGACCGGGTTCAAATTCCCAGTCTCCACCCCGGGCGGGTTCCTCGATGGCGCGCTGCAGTTCTTCCTGGGTCATCGGGCCGATGAATTCCTGACGGTTAGCCAGGGCTTCGCGCAGATTGGCGTATTGGGCGCAGTGGCCGTAGAAATCTGCTCGCAGCACGATCACCACTACTGTGGGTCCGGCAAGCTCCGATGATGCGGCGGTGAGCAGGTTGTCAATGAAGGCTCTGCGCTCAGTTTCGTCGCGGCATAGGGTAAATGTTTCTTCGAATTGATCAACTACAACTAATAAATGATCTTGGTGATCATCTTTGCTTAGGGCTAGAGATGCCGCATTGTGCAACTCACGTGGATCGCGGGCCATCTTTTCAATGAGTGTTGTGGAGTCAGGTTCTTCATCATGAGTCAAGCTGCCTCCCAGGGCTCGTAGAGGATGGTCACCGGGCGTGATCACATGCACCGGCCATCCCTGGCTTTCCCTGAGAGTTGGGATCAACCCGGCGCGCACCAGGGAAGATTTTCCGCTGCCTGAAGCGCCTACGATCAGCGCTAAGAAACTATCTTGATCCCCTTCAGGCGAAATTGATTCTCGCAGCCGGGAGACGATCTTTTCAGTCAGCATCTCACGGCCGAAGAACAGACCGGCATCGGCTTCGTCGAAATGCTGCAGCCCCTTGAAAGGCGGCACCCCAGGAGCGGGGGGCTCCTCGACATCGTCTGGGGATTTGAGCGGTGGAAACTCGCTGGGAAGACCTACCCCAGTCAACTGGAAGACATGCTCGGGTTCCTGCATCCCTTTGAGAGGGTGTTCCCCTAGGTCTATGAACTCGTCCACTTGGGAAACAGCTTCCAAGGCAAGATCGTACGTTGTCTTCGAGATAACTGTCTGCCCCCCATGGGCAATGCCTCGCAAACGGGCGCAGCGATTCACGGCGGTGCCGTAGTAGTCACCGTCGCGGAACTCCCCCTCGCCGGTGTGCAGGCTCATGCGCACGTACAGCGGTGTCTGTTCCGGCCAGGGTTCGGCGTGCAGGGCGCGCTGGATAGCCGCTGCCGCACTAACGCCGTCGATAGCGTGCTCGAAAACCACGAAGCGGCTGTCCCCCTCGCCACGTGGTCGGACGACAAAGCCATTTTGCTGTTGGGCCAGGCTCTCGATGATCTCATCATGCCGTTTGAGCGCCTGGCGCATGTCAGCAGGATACTTCTCCCACAGACGAGTGCTATCTTGAACGTCGGTGAAGAGGAAGGTTACGGTTCCACTTGGTAAATTGGACATCTTTTGCCTCCTTATGTCCACTATGATTTTCCCCAAGGCGCGGGGTATCCGATCTCATACCCATTATCGAGTTGGAGCGATATCTCAAATATTGTGGAAAAAACGAGCATATTCCACCCCTAAGACTATGGCATGTTCCCCTATCTACACAGGAACATTGTTCAGAATTGCGAATGATTGACCGTGATGTCCTCCACCCCTCAGAGTCAGTTATGAAGATTTCAATAGGCGGTTGCCATGCAAATCATTCTAACCATTTCATTATATACCAAAAAAAGATAGTCTCCAGCGAAATGTTGCTTTTGAATCCTTTAGATCCAATGAACCGCACACATCGTTTAGAATAACAATTTTATTGTACAAATCTCTGCGCTCTCGACGGTTCGGGACTGCACCGGGGATATCCTACATGGTGATCTATTGCATTTGACTCCCGTCGGTTATTTCGGTATAATCCGAAATAACCGAAATGACTGAAAATATGCTTGATCTCAATCCGACTATTACAGAATTCATCCTCCACTGGGGAGAAATGGGCAGCCGTTGGGGTGTCAACCGCACGGTGGCACAGATCCATGCCCTGCTGTATATCTCTCCCAGGGCGCTGACTGCTGAAGAAATCAGTGAAACATTGGCTGTCGCGCGCTCCACGGTTAGTACAGGGCTGCGCGAATTGCAAAGTTGGGGATTGATAAAAATCGTCCATGTTTTGGGGGATCGCCGAGATCACTTTGAGATCATTGGCGATGTCTGGGAGATGTTCCGGGCTGTCTTGGATGAGCGTAAACGCCGCGAGCTCGACCCGGCTTTGATGATGCTGCGCGATGCCGTTTCAGAATTTGAATCCAGCAATGATAGCAATCCTGAAATGCACGAGAAAATGCACGAAATGCTAGATTTCTTTGAGACAGCTTCAGAACTTTATGATCAGTTCCAAGCGCTTCCCACGGAAACCCTGGTGCAGCTCGCCAAGAAAAGGGAGACAATCCGCAAAATTCTGAACCTGGCGTCAGGGTCATAGCGGAATCATTCATTGTTGCGAATGAGAATAAGCCGTATTAAAGAGAAAATAATGGTAACGGAATTTATCAACCCAGTTCAAGAACATCTCCAGGATGTTGAAGATCGTATGCGGTCTTGTTTCAACGGCAATGCCACAGGCCTGATCTCCCTCTTGGATCAATTAATTTCTCTGGGTGGCAAGCGCCTCCGGCCCACAGTTACGCTGCTTATGGGGAAAATGCTCGGCGCAGACCTCGATCAACTGCTTGATCTGGCAGCTGCCATAGAGATGCTGCACACCGCCACGCTGATTCATGATGATTTAGTGGATGATGCTCCTCTGCGACGAGGGGAGAAAACCATCAATGCGTCATTGCCCCCAGTAGCCAGCGTGTTGGCAGGAGACCTGGTATTTGCCATCGCCGCAAACCTGGCTGCTGCAACCAAATCTGTCAGTGTGATGGAGATATTTGCTGAGACCCTGGCAACGATGGTCAATGGCGAGATTAAAAATCTATTTGATGATCAACCCGCCTATGACAAAGATATGTATTTCCAATGGATCTATGCCAAAACTGCCTCGATGTTTGAACTGGCCACAGGAGCCGCCGCCATTCTAAGCGCAGCCGATGCGGATGCTGTAAAAGCGGCACGGCAATTTGGCCGCGATATCGGTATGGCTTTCCAAATCGTTGATGATGTTCTTGATTTCACTGGCTCGCCTCATGATATCGGCAAACCCGTTGGAAATGACCTTCGCCAGGGAATGCTCACCTTACCCACATTGAATTACCTCGAAATCCACCCTGAAGACCCTGATCTCCGTTCTGTCATCAATCGCAATGGCCATGATGAAGAGAATCTCAACCGGTTGATTGCTGCGATCAATGCCAGTGATGCTGTCGATCAATCAATGCATGAAGCGGAGCGTTTTGTTCAAAGTGGTTTGCAATTATTGGCTGATTTTCCCGATAGCGCAGAACGGCGTGCGCTCGAAGATCTCGCCAAATTCATTCTGACACGAAATACGTAGAGATTCAGCATCCCATAGGGACGTCTCTACACTTCAATCATTATTTTTGTCCCGATCGAGTATCCCCTAAGAGCAGAAATAACATTATTCGGTTCATTCCCTGAAAAGATCAGCACATCGAGATCAGACACCCCCTCGACCAAATTCAACATCTGGCTGACTTTGCTGGCCATTCCCCCGGTGACATCTGTGGCGGCTGAACCGCCAATGCTTGCTGATACCTGATCCCAATTCTCTGGCGTAATCTCGGGGATCACTTGTGTGCAGTGCGGATAATCCGCCCATACGCCCTCATCGATCCCTGCTAAGGCGATGCGCTGCGGTTGCAACTCCCTTGCTAAATGCATGAATAGATCTTCGGTGGATAGGATCGTACCCCCAACGATTTCATCGAAAACCACATCACCATAAACCACAGGGAGTAATCCAGCGCCCAGAGCAAGGCGTATCGGATCTACGTTCCAGGTGGTCACCTGGCCATTTGATGCTGTTACTGCCCCCGAGGGGGGGAAAGACACCACAGGTAGTCCGGCCTCTTGAAAGGCGTCCATAGCAATGCGGTTCAAGCTCGAGGCCTCATACCAAACCTCGGCAAAGCCGCGCCAACCCTCGGCCGAGTCCACACCCCGCCGGGTGTCATACTTTTTGGCAGGTACATGCCCAAAAGACCCCGAGCCGTGTCCCAATACCAGTCTTAAATCTTTATCCCTATCCAGGGCGGTTTTGATTTCCCTGGCTAACCGCGCGATCACATCCCTGCGCGGCGTGCGAGGAGAATTTTTATCGGTGATCAGGGATCCACCTAATTTTAGAAATTGAAGATTTGACATTGGATGCATTGTAGTTGACGATATTTGGGTGGTCAAGCTGCCAAGTCTGAACGCGATGCGCTTCTATGCAGTATATTGTAAAATTGCACCATTACCAAAACTCTATACAAGGAGAGAGAAATGCCAACCCTGTTATATGTCGTTATCACCGTAATAGTCATCATATTTCTATGGTGGCTGATCAGCTTGATCTGGGGAAAACCGTGGAGCATCAATCATTTTTATACGCGAGTTTTTCTAGAGATCTTATTCGATAGCCCCGAGATCCTGACCATGATTGGCATGTTGGAGCGTCTGGGGATCTACAGGCATAACACGAAACTAAATGATGCCTCGGATGCACACGAACTTGAGCAGATTGCTAAGATGAAACGCGTTTTGAAGATCTTGCGCAGCTATAAGCGTGACCGCATGAGCAAATCGCAAAACCTTTCCACGGATATACTGGATTGGTTTGTTGATGACCAACTGGGGATGGAGAGTTTTCGGCATAATACGTATCCAGTGAATCAGATGTTTGGCATCCAATCTGAATTGCCTAATTTGATGATGACCCTGCATCCTTTGAAGAATAAGCGTGGAGCGCGCACGTATGTCAAACGCCTGCGCAAATTTGACATCAAGATCGACCAGACATTAGAAGGTCTGAAGCTCCGCGAAGAAAAGGAATGCTTCCCGCCGAGTTTTACCGTTCGCCATGTTCTGGATGAGATGAAAAGCTTCATCAATCAACCCGCTAACGAGAATCCAATCTATACAGTATTCAAGGAGAAGACTGGGGAAGCGAAAATCAGTTCAAGTGAACAGGCGAAACTTTTGGAGTCCGTCGAAAGTGAGATCAATGAGTCGGTTTATCCTGCTTATCAAAAATTGATCGATTATTTCACCGCCCTGGAACCCAAGGTAACTGTGGACCAAGGCGTTTGGGCTCTGCCCGGTGGGGATGCGTACTATGCCCAATGCCTGCGCACATCGACTTCTACTGACCTGACCCCTGAGCAGGTGCATGAAATTGGGTTGAAAGAAGTTGCTCGAATCGAAGGGGAGATGACTGCCATTCTGGAGAGTTTAGGGCATGACGGAACCAATCCAACCAAGCAATTAGCGGCTTTTGGTGAAGATGAGCGCTTCTTGTACCCTAACACGGATGATAGCCGTGATGAGTGCCTGGTTGAATATCGGCGCATCCTCGAAGAGATGGATAAGTCCATAGCTGAAGTTTTCGACATTCGTCCCAAGGCTGGACTTGAAGTGCAGCGGGTACCCGAATTCCGTGAGAAGACCATGGCCGGCGCATACTACCAACCCTCGGATTTAGGCGGCGCCCGCCCCGGGGTCTTCTATGCCAATCTGCGGGATATGAAAGAAATCCAGAAATTTGGGATGAAGACGCTGGCCTACCATGAGGGCATCCCTGGGCATCACTTCCAGGTTGCCATTGCCATGGAGTTGAAGGGAGTGCCGTTTTTCAGGCGCATGATCCCATTTTTTGCCTATGTTGAAGGCTGGGCGATGTATGCCGAGAATCTGGCTCGTGAGTTAGGTGCTTATCAGGATGATCCCTATGGTGAGCTGGGTTTCCTGGACTCGATCCTATTCCGGGCGGTACGCCTTGTTGTCGATACCGGCATCCACTATAAACGCTGGACGCGCGAACAAGCCATCGAGTATATGGAAGAACATTCCGGTCAGGCGCGCGAGAGTGTGGTCAGTGAAATCGAGCGTTATTTCGTCATGCCCGGGCAAGCTTGTTCTTATAAAATTGGCGAGATGAAAATGCTTGAACTGCGTGCAAAAGCGCAAGAAGAGATGGGTGATCGATTCGATATCCGTCAATTCCATAACGTGGTCTTGAAGAACGGCGGCATGCCCTTGACGATCTTGGAGAAGGTGATCGACGAGTATATCGAAACGGGGGAAGTACCTTAGATATTGACTAAAGTGTTAGCTTGCTGCAGTGTGATTTAACTCGCCCCCACCTGCCTTCGGCACCCTCCCCCGACAATCGGGGGAGGAAAAAGGTGAAAAAACAGGTGCCTGCGGCGCTTTGCGCCAGCAGGCACCTGTTTTTTCACAACCCCCCCTTCCGGCGGGGAAGGGGGGTAGGGGGGATGGGGTAGGAAAAGAAGTAAATTTCTAAGTATAAATTCCGGATTGAAGGGTTTGTGTCATTCATACAAGTTATTTGGGATTAATATCCAACCACGTACCAACAACTTTTCCCATACCGATGCTTTGCTGTTTGAAGCCCAGATTTTCATAGAATTCTATGGCATCATCGGTGAACAGATAGACATGCTGACCAGTCAGTTGGTTGAAGAGCTTTTGCATCATCAGGCTGGCGATGCCCCGGCTGCGGTAGGGAGTATATGTCCACACATCGAGGAAATAGGCACTGCAGACACCGTCTGAAAGCGCCCTGGATTTTCCGATGATTTGATCCCCGTCATAGGCGATGCAGGTGGCATAACTGTTCTCGAAGCTGACTTTCAATTGTTCAGGAGTGCGGCCGTTATCGAAGTGTTCCTTGGTAACTTTGTCTTTGATTTCCTTCCAATTGACATTTTCCAGATCTAGTTTGAACGTTATCGCCATCCTACGTCTCTTTTCCGTAGATATACCGCATATCGGGCAGTTCGGTGAAATAGAAATGCACCCAGATATAAAGGTGACTGAACAGCGCTGAAAGTAAAGCTGTTTTCGAGAGTAAGAGCAGCCCAGGAATCCACAAAGCCAGGAACCCAAATTTATACATAGCGTTAGGAGTCCAACGGAAGATGCCTTTTCGAACGAAAGGCCGTTCTTTACTTATTTCTGGTTCGAAGTGGTCAATGCCCAGGGCGCGCTCGATGCCAAAGTATTTGTGAATCGAGTAACCTAGATAGATCACTGGTGGGGCACAGATGATTGCCAATAACACGCCGATCAAGGGTGGAATAGGGATTGTGTAGCGGTTGGCTATCGCCAATCCAATGACTGAGATTGGTCTAGCAGCGAAGAGAATAAAGAATGTAATTCCCCAAATTAGAAAAGCCTTCTCTCCAAAGATTTTCCCCATAGTATTGTAGTGAAGCTGTCCTCGCCAGGCAAACAGCACATATACCTGGTGGATGATAGGCACCGCAATTGAAATCCACAGCCAGGTCAGGCTGGAAAGCCCGAGGAATTGACCCGTTTGAAAGCCCTGGGCGCGTGAGATGAAGTACACGCCTGCTGTTAGGATTATCAGTGCGATGAGATGTTGGAATTGTTTTTCAAAGATCTTCATTTTTTGTTTGTTGGATTGATCTGGCGATGAACCATTGAGCTGCAAAATAGAAGCTCAAGTTCAAACCTCGCCCGGCGAGAAAGGGGATGCGGAATTTATTGATCGCCAGGATTGTATCTGAGAGGACAAAGAGTAAGGCGCCTATCAGAGCAAGCATTGCCCAGGGTTCCTTGTGATGATCCCATTGATCCCAGGCGACGTACGCCATAGTGAGAATCACGACAATATAGAAAATCACTGGGACGGTCATATCACCCAGACCAGGTGCCAGAACTAAATAAACGATTACTCCATAAGCGATCACCAGCAATGCGGGAAGCCAGGAAACGCGCCAGGGGCGCTTTGCTTGAAAAGCGGCGATATAAATCAAATGAGCAATCAGGAAACTGATCAATCCAAAGACAAATAGATCGAACGGCAGCATGAGCAAAATGTCACCGGCCAGCGAAAATAACAAACCTACAATCACAAGGGTCTTATAAGGTTTGCTGATAGACGGTTTGGCCAGCGCTGCCAAGGTGATGATTAATGATGTCGTCAGGGGTTTGAAAATGTAGATTTGGATGGGTGGACCGTTATACTCAGCCCACATATGAATAATCGCCGAAATGATGATCAGAACGGTAAGAACCAAAATGTTCATGTTATCCTCCTACATCTGATATTGAAATTTAACGCCCAACTTTTGAAATTATTATATTCACTGCACCTGCATTCAAGATTGCCTGGGAAATATCATCAGTCCGTTCTGTATAAGTTAGGGCGATCATATTGCCGCCACGTCCTCCACCGGAAAGTTTTGCTCCCAAAGCCCCCTCATCGCGAGCGGCTTGAACTAACTTGTCAAGTTCAGGGGAGGAGACTCCCAATTGGCGCAGCAGGGCATGGTTCTCGTTCATCAATGGGCCGAGGCGTTCGGGATGTCCGTTTTCGATTGCGTGGCGAGCAGATTTGCTGATGCTCCCAACGGCGGCGAAGAGTTTTTCGTATCGCACAGCGTCAGCCTGCCAACCCAGGCGTACATCGCCAACGGTGTCTTTGGTGGGGCTGGCAATGCCGGTATCTCCAATAATTATGGTGAAGGGTTTGGCAATGTTGAAGGTTTCGATGGGTTGACTTTTGATATAGTAAACCGGCTTGGCGTAGGTGACCACGGTGTTGTCAATCCCTGAAGGGGTGCCATGGTGGATCTTTTCGACCTCGAAGGCGATCTCGGAGACCTGTTCATCGCCCATCGGTTGGCCAAGGAAACCCGCCATGGCGCGGATCACGGCGACGGAAACGGCAGCCCCTGAGCCCAAGCCTGATGCCACAGGGATAGTCGAAGTGATTCTCAGGGTGCAGGAAGGGATGTGGGAAATCCCCAGGGATGTAGCAACCCCTTCAATTGCGGTAGCCAAAGGATGGTCTTGGTCAAGTTCGTTCAGTCTGGTATCAAGGTCAATGTTTGGGGCTTGGATGCGCACAACCCCTGGATCTCCCTTGATTTCCGGAGTCACGCACCCCGTTGCTCGTACCTGGTGAACGGGTACGGCGATAGCCGGCTGTCCATAGACGACAGCATGTTCGCCAAATAAAATGATTTTTCCGGGGGCGTGGGCGGAATAACGGGGCATGAGAGCCGAGCGTTCTATGAGATATAGAAAATGAGAAGAACGGTAAACCCGTAAAGTGCGATTGCCAGCTGTAGAGGACGATCGGAGAGGATCAAATCTTCGGGCGCGCCACCTGTATTTTTAACCTGGATGAGATATTGGTAGCGGAAGATGCTGTAAATGATAAAGGGTATGGTCAGCATCATGGTGTGGTTTCCAGGCAAGTTGGGGGCTGAAAATGTGTACAGGCTGTATGTGATGATGGTAATGCCCGAGGCCAGGGTGGTAAGCTGGTCGAGGAATTGGAGTGTGTAGCCATCTAAGACGCGGCGATGGGCGTTCTCACCTTCGGCAAGCAGGCCCAACTCAGCCCTGCGTTTTCCAGTGCCGATGAGCAAGGCCAGAAAGGTAGTGAAGATGTACAACCAGGGAGAGAAGCGCTCGACATCGATCAGGGCGACGCCTGCAGCTACGCGGATCACATAGAATGAAGCTAGTATGATGATATCTAATAGGACGACATGTTTCAGCCATTTGGAATAGGACAAATTCAGCAGCAAGTACAAAATCCCAATGGCAGCAAAACTGGGAGAAAGCAAGTATGCGGCTGGCAAGGCTAAGGCCAAAATTGTGATCGCTGCTCCCCAGGCTACAGGGATGGGGAGTTCGCCCGCGGCGATAGGGCGAAAGCGTTTTTTAGGATGTTTGCGATCTGCTTCGACGTCGGCGATATCATTTATAAGGTAGACAACGCTGGCTAGCAGACTAAAAATGAAAAAGCCGGCAATGATGTGTAACAACGCCGGGACGTTGGTTAGTTTGCGATCGAATACGAGACCTACAAATAGGAAGACATTTTTCGCCCATTGTTTGGGTCGGAGCGCTTTGATAATAGCAGTGAACATGGGGGAAATGATATTAGGGATTTTAGGATTAGTCAAATGGTATTTGAGCAAGGGAGCCGGGGTGAGAGGGTGCTGGGGAGATTCACCCTGCCTCCCTTACTCCCCTGCACCCGTGCTAAAATAATTCTATGTCTAAAAAGATTCGCGTAGATTTACTGCTTGTAGAACGCGGCCTCGCCGAGAGTCGCTCACTGGCTCAACGCCTGGTGATGGCTGGGCAAGTGCGTGCGGATGGGCAGGTAGTATCAAAGCCGGCGGTGAAGGTATCCCCTGGTGTGGAGTTGACAGTCGATCAGGGACCACGTTTTGTCTCGCGCGGTGGGGAGAAATTGCTGGCCGCTTTTAACTTTTTTGATCTGGATGTGGAGGGGCGAGTCTGCGTGGATGTAGGGGCTTCTACGGGTGGTTTTACAGATTGTTTGCTACAACACGGAGCATCTCGAGTCTATGCCATTGATGTCGGCAAGGGTATCTTGCACTGGAAGCTGCGCAATGATCCGCGGGTAGTGGTCATGGAGGAAACCAATGCGCGCTTTGTGGAGAGTTTGCCAGAACCAGTGAGCTTTGTGACCATTGATGCAGCATTTATTTCGTTGAAGATTCTGCTTCCTGTTGTGGGGGACTGGACCTCACCCGACCTTGCTGTCGCCCCCTTGCCCGCCAAGGCGGGAGGTGGAGGTGAGGTGATAGCACTGATAAAACCCCAATTCGAAGCGGGTCGGCGTGAAGCGGCGCGTGGGAAGGGGGTTATCCGTGATCCTGAGATTCATCGTCAGGTGTTGCTGGATGTGCTCACTTTTGCAAACGAGGAACAGTTTATCGTCAAGGGATTGGAACGCTCCCCGGTATTGGGGCCCAAGGGAAACGTAGAATTCCTGGCCTGGCTAGGATTTGGCGAACATGATGCCCCCTCGGAAGATTGGCGAGAGCGGGTCAATGATGTCGTGCCGATTGATATAAGCTTAGAAGATAAAAATACATGATCAAAAAAGACAGCATGTTCTACCGGTTCTCGGCGTATGGCTTCCTAAAGAACCTGCGTTTCTTTGAGCCATTCATCATCTTGATCTTCCGCGCCAACGGTTTGAGCTTTTTTCAGATTGGCTTACTTTATTCGGTGCGCGATCTGACGAACAACCTGATGGAACTCCCCACCGGCGTGTTGGCTGATGCCTTCGGTCGGCGGAGAGCTATGGTTCTGGCATTTTCGTCGTATTTGGTTTCTTTTTCCATTTTCTACGTTTTTGACGATTTCTATGTCTATGCCCTGGCGATGGTGTTCTTCGGGTTGGGGGAGGCTTTCCGTTCCGGGACGCATAAGGCGTTGATATTGGAATATCTCAAACGGCATGGCATGCTTGATTTGAAAGTCTCTTACTATGGGCGCACCCGAGGCGCCTCGCAGTTGGGGTCAGCGTTCAATTCATTGATCGCCGCGGCGCTGCTTCTCTACACTGGCGATTATCGCACCATGTTTCTGGCAGCTACAGTTCCTTATGTGATTGATTTGGTCAACCTGGCCACGTATCCAAAATTCTTGGATGGTGAACTTGTGGCGTTGGAAAAAGGCGCTTATTGGGAGCAGGCGAAAGCTACGATCAAGGATTTCGCGGGTATTTTCAGAGATATATTTGCCATGCGAAGCATCCTTAATAGTGCCAGTTTTACTGCACTATTCAAGATCACTAAAGATTATTTGCAGCCTATCTTGGAGACATTTGCCCTCGCTATTCCGGTTCTATTATTCGTCGAGGATGTAGAACGCAGCGGGTTGGTGATCGGCGTGGTCTATTTCTTTATCTATTTGCTGACCAGCTATGCCTCTCGCAATGCTGATGTAGCCAGCCGCCGCTTCAGCAACCTGGCTAAGGCGATCAATGCCACATTCCTCATTGGTGTGGGGTTTCTCTTCACCGCAGGGCTGACAACGTGGCGGAATCTGGCGATCATCTCCATCTTGGTTTTCTTAGGTTTCTACGTTCTCCAAAACCTGCGCAAGCCGATGAATGTTGCCAATATCAGTGACCAGATATCACAGCGCGTGATGGCCTCGGGGCTATCCATTGAAGCGCAGTTTACAACAATTTTTGTGGCCATATTTGCCCCCATCCTGGGAGCGCTGGCGGATGCATTTGGCGTCGGCTTGGCGTTGACCATCTTGGGCGCGGGGACATTATTGGTATATCCTTTCGTGCGGGTTCAAGTGCAGCGTCAGATTTAGCGGACCTTCTCCTCCCTCCAACCTCTCGGAAAATCGAGTATACTACGCCCCGCTTATGGGACTAGAAAATATTCGTAACTTTAGTATCATCGCACATATCGATCACGGGAAATCTACGCTGGCTGATCGTTTGCTGCAGGTGACAGATACTATTTCTGAGCGCGAAATGACCGCGCAGGTTTTGGATTCCATGGATCTTGAACGCGAGAAAGGTGTCACCATCAAGGCCTCAGCTGTGCGCATGAACTACACTGCGGATAATGGCGAAACGTATGAACTGAATCTCATTGATACACCGGGTCATGTGGATTTTGGCTATGAGGTCAGCCGGGCGATGTATGCCTGCGAGGGGGCTTTATTAATTGTTGATGCAGCCCAAGGGATCGAGGCCCAGACGATAGCGAACTTATATATGGCTCTCGAAGCGGATTTGGAAATCATCCCTGTGATAAACAAGATTGATCTGCCCGCAGCGCGTCCGGATGAAATTGCCGAGGAGATCAGCAATCTTTTAGGAACCCCTGAGGATGAGATCCTCAAGATCTCTGCTAAATCAGGGAGCAATATTCAGGATGTGTTGACTGCCATTATTGAACGGGTACCACCCCCAAAGGGCGATTCGGAAGCGCCCCTTCGGGCGTTGATCTTCGATTCTCATTATGATCCCTACAAAGGGGTAGTGGCATATGTGCGTATCTTCGATGGTGAAGTTTTACCCAGGGATAATTTCCAGTTAATGGCGACTGGCGCGACTTTATCCCCCGTCGAAATCGGCATCTTCTCTCCGCAAATGCAGGTGACCAAGAAATTATCCACAGGAGAAGTTGGCTATATTGCCACCGGTTTGAAGAGTGTCAACGAATGCCGCGTAGGGGATACTTTTACGCAGGCGGCCAATCCTGCTGATGAGCCATTGCCCGGATATCAGATGGCCAAGCCGATGGTGTTCGCTGGAGTCTACCCTGTAGATGGCGAAGATTACGAAGATCTCAGGGATGCTCTGGGAAAGCTCCAACTCAACGATGCCGCTCTAGTTTATGAACCCGAAACATCTCAGGCTTTGAATTTTGGCTTTCGCTGTGGTTTTCTGGGCTTGTTCCATATGGAGATCATTCAAGAGCGCCTTGAGCGGGAATACGATCTGGATATTATTGTTACGGCCCCGTCAGTGGAATATCAGGTGATCCTGAACGATGGCAGTATGATTAGTATTGATTCCCCGGCAGAATTGCCCGATGCTGGTACTATCGACGAAGTTCGTGAGCCGTGGATGAAAATCCAGATTTTCACGCCTACGGAGTATTATGGTGTAGTGATGGAATTGGTCACACAGCGGCGCGGGATCTACATCGATCAGGAATATCCCACGCCTAACCGGGTGCAGCTTAATTTTGAGATTCCCCTCTCTGAGTTGATCGTAGATTTCTTCGATTATCTCAAATCCGGCACGCGCGGCTACGCATCTCTGGATTATCAATATGCAGATTATCGCCCTGATGATTTGGTGAAGTTAGATGTATTGATCAACAAAGAGTCTGTGGATGCTTTGGCGGCAATTGTCCATCGGGATGACGCTTATCGCAAGGGTCAGGCGCTCGTATCGAAACTAAAGGAGTTAATTCCGCGCCAGATGTTTGCTGTGCCTATCCAGGCATCTGCTGGAGGTCGCGTGATCTCGCGTGCCAATGTTAAAGCGATGCGTAAAGATGTGCTTGCCAAATGCTATGGCGGTGATGTTTCCCGAAAGAGAAAATTGCTTGAAAAGCAGAAGAAAGGCAAAAAGCGTATGAAAAGTGTGGGCAATGTAGATATCCCTCAGGAAGCATTCCTGGCGGTGTTGAGATTACGCGATGAGTGAGCAGATTATAGAGAAAAAATCCCCATCTACGTTTCGGCAAATGATCCCGGGAATCGTCATCAGTTTAATGATGCTGGTCTTGCTGTTCCGTTTCTTTGATTGGGAAGATGTGGTAGAAGCGTTACGTCACGGAGAGTGGATTTACCTTCTGATTGCCATACCGATTTATCTGCTTTCTTATGTGCTGCGTGCTTTTGCCTGGTGGACTATATTAAAGGAAGCTGTACCCTATTGGCGAGTGTTCCTGACCATGCATATTGGATATTTGTTGAATAATGTCTTGCCTTTCCGGTTAGGAGAATTAGGGCGCGCTTATTTATTGGGCAAAGACGGACCTGGTTTTTGGCGTGTTTTTCCCTCAATTTTGATTGAACGCGCCTTTGACATGATCATAGCTGTTAGCCTGGTTTTAGGTGTGCTGCCATTTGTGTTGATCTCATCGAACACGCAACAAGTTACCCTCATGGTTGGTGGGATTGTGATCCTGGGCTTGTTGACTCTGTATCTTTTGGCACGCAACCGGGTATGGGCCATGGCTCAATTTGAACGGTTGGGGTTGCGTTGGCCAATTATTCTGCGTTTGGGAAAAAACCGGTTGGATGCATTTCTCGAGGGGTTAGAAGTACTGACTTCCTTGGGGCGTTTCATGCGAGTTTTTATTTCTTTGGTTGCCAGTTGGATGATGGCAATCATAATCCAGTATCTGGTTCTGCGAGCTTTCTTCCCTGAGGCGCGAATTCTGCATGCACTTACAACCCAAGGGATTTCTGCGTTAGGTGTTGCAGTGCCTTCTTCCCCAGGCTATATTGGCGTATTTGAAGCCGCCATCGTGGGCGCCTTGGCTTTGTTTGGGATTTCTTTTTCGATTGCCTTTGCTTATGCACTGACCTTACATCTAATGTATATTCTGATGACGGGTGCATTTGGCGCGTATGGTTTAGCAATTAGCCGGATCAGCTTAGGGGAAATATTCCAAAAAGTGAGGAGCCTTAACCTGCAACGTTGATTGCTTAGGAGATCACGATGTCTATGCATTATCTGGTTACCGGCGGGGCTGGTTTCATTGGCTCGAATTACGTTCACCGATTACTTGGTCGGGGTGAGCGAGTCACAATTTATGACAATCTGTCTCGGGCTGGTGCACCCCGAAATATTGAATGGTTGCGAACTTCCTATAGTGAAAGTTCTTTCGATTTAGTTGCCGGTGATATTCGTGATGCAGAAAGTCTCTTACGGGCGACTCAAGATGTAGATATTGTCCTTCATCTTGCGGGTCAGGTTGCAGTGACTACATCAGTAACTGATCCTCGTAGAGATTTCGAAGATAACGCCTTGGGTACTTTCAACGTTCTTGAAGCAGCCCGTCTGTCTGGGCGCAAACCGATTGTCGTATATGCTTCCACAAATAAAATATATGGTGGTATGGAAGAATTCCGTATTGATGAAGACGGTACTTGCTACAAGTACGCCGACCTGCCCTTTGGTGTTCCCGAGACACAGTTGTTAGATTTCCACTCACCCTATGGCTGTTCCAAGGGTGCGGGAGATCAATATGTGCGCGATTATCATCGCATTTATGATCTTCCTACGGTGGTTTTTCGGCAGAGTTGTATCTACGGGCCGCGCCAATTCGGCATTGAAGATCAGGGTTGGGTGGCATGGTTTGTGATTGCGGCGGTGTTGGGTAAGCCAATTACGATCTACGGCGATGGCAAGCAGGTACGCGATGTGCTCTATGTAGATGATTTGCTGGATGCTTACGACACTGCGATTGCCCATATTGATTCTGCTACGGGCAAGGTTTATAACATCGGTGGAGGTCCTGCCAACACGTTATCAATTTGGCGTGAATTTGGCCCTTTGCTTGAAAATTTACTGGGTCAGAAAATTGATGTCGATCGCGGCGATTGGCGTCCCGGCGATCAACAAGTATATATCTCGGACATTCGCAAGGCTTCACAAGAATTGGGTTGGCAGCCCAAGGTCAGCGTCGAAGATGGGGTCCGCCGTCTGTTTGCGTGGGTAAAAGCCAATAAAAGTCTCTTTACTGCATCTAACTCCTAACTTGTAGCTTGCCTCTCGAAACCGGTAACTTGCATGTAGCAAGTTGCCACTTATAACTTTCAACATGCGCATTCTCACTGTCCTGACATATTACCGACCTCACACCAGCGGATTGACTATCTACGTTGAGCGCCTTGCCCGTACTTTGGCTAAACGCGGTCATCAAGTCACTGTGCTGACATCGCAGTACGACAAGAATCTGCCCCGCGAGGAGATTATTGATGGCGTGCGAATTGTTCGTGCACCTGTGCTGTTCCGGGTGAGTAAAGGTGTGATTATGCCCACCTTTGGTTACCTGGCCTGGAAATTGGCAATGCAGAATGATGTCATTCATTTGCATCTGCCGCAGTTCGATGCAGCCGGGGTTGCACTAAGGGGGCGTCTGTTGCGAAAACCAACGGTGATCACCTATCATTGTGATCTCCAACTATCCCAAGGGATATTCAACCGATTTGTTAATCAGGTTGTCCATGCGATGAATAATCTGGCAGGGATTTTTACACACGGAATTGGGGCGTATACGCAAGATTTCGCGTCGAATTCCCCTTATTTGACGCGTTTTAGTGACAAAGTGCGCGTCATACTTCCTCCGGTTGAACTACCCAAAGCTAACCAATCGGAAATAAATGACTTTAGGACAAAGCACAACCCAGAAAATTATCACCCCGTGATTGGGATGGCAACACGTTTTGCTTCGGAAAAAGGTGTCGAAGTTTTGCTGGATGCGTTACCCGAAGTATTGGAACGTTACCCCGATGCGATGGTGCTGTATGCTGGTCAGTATGAAGATGTAATGGGCGAGGAGGCCTATCTACGACGCCTGCTGCCAACTATTCAGCAGTATCAGGCGAATGGGCAGTGGAAATTTCTAGGTAACTTGAGTCCTGATCAAATGTCGGCTTTTTATTCCAACTTGGATGTATTGGTCGTGCCCAGCCTGAATTCCACGGAAACGTTTGGCTTAGTCCAAATCGAGGCCATGATGAATGGTGTGCCTAGTGTAGCCTCGGATTTGCCGGGAGTGCGTCAACCTCCGCGCATGACAGGTATGGGTGAAGTTGTTCCTATCGGTGATGCAGATGCTTTGGCTGATGCCTTGTTGCAGATTTTCGCCAACCCTGAAAACTATCAGGGTAATCTTGATGAGATCAACAAGACCTTTGATCCCCAAACCAATGCGGCATCCTACGAAGAGCTGTACCAAGAATTATTGGAGATACTGCGGTGAAAACGCACCAACCTCCAACGTCCAACTTTCAACCTCAACCATCAAAAGATTATCTCTGGCTCCATCTGCGTGACCTGCCGTATTTTCGCGCTTTACTACGAGCCGTTGAAGCGCGTTTTTATGAAGACATCGAACTACCAACCCCTACACTGGATTTGGGCTGCGGAGATGGGCATTTTGCCAGCATTGCCTTCGAGCGGCAGCTTGAAGTAGGCATTGATCCTTGGTGGGGGCCGTTGCGTGAAGCTGAAACACGAGGAACTTATCAAGGCTTTGCACAGTCTGATGGTGCGGTGATGCCTTTCACTGATGGTAATTTTGCCAGCGCGGTGAGCAATTCGGTTTTGGAGCATATTCCTCACCTTGATGAAGTTCTTGAAGAAACCGCGCGCGTGCTTCAGCCAGGAGCACCGTTTATTTTCTGTGTGCCCAACCACAATTTTTTACCAAATTTATCTGTAGGTCGCTTTCTTGACCGAGTCGGTTTAGGGCGTGTGGGCGATATCTATCGGGCTTTCTTCAATCGCATATCTCGCCATCATCACTGTGATCCCCCTGAAGTTTGGGAAGAGCGCCTTGAAAGAGTGGGGTTTAAAATCGAACGCTGGTGGCATTATTTCTCCCCAGCGGCATTGCGCACCCTGGAATGGGGTCATTATTTCGGCTTGCCAGCATGGGTCAGCCAAATCCTCTCTGGGAAATGGATTCTCTTCCCCGCGAAATGGAATTTGGTGCTCACCCGGCGTTTGGTTCAGCAATATTATGATGAGCCCGTCGCTACCGAAAATGGGGCGTATACGTTTTATATAGCCAGAAGACAGTAACAGAAGCACCAAAGGTTCCAAAAGTGTCAAAGGAGAACATCTGATACTTCTGAACCTTTTGACACCTCTGAGACGTCCTTTCTGTTTGCCCCCACTCCTAAGATCGAGTATCATTATCCCTTGGTATGAAAGAACCCTCTGTACTTGATTACGTTAAATCGAAACTATTTTTCTGGCGAGGCGAGATTGTTGAAATCCCCTGGCCTGATGTTGAATCGCGCGAGGAAGGCCTCTTAGAAATCGTACAAGAGCTACCTCTCGATGAAGAAATGCTTCCCCCACAGCCTGAAACAATTGACCAAAATGAGAGAAGCTGGATTGATTTGATCCGTTGGGTTGGTTGGTGGGCTTTACTGCCATTTGGGCTGGCGCTGTTTGCGCAACGCGCCTTAGAGCCCCCAGATCGCAGCCTAAATGCAGGTTTGGTCTTCTACATTCTCGTTATTGGAGTGCTAGTCTGGGCTCAATGGCGCGGACATTTTATATTGCCTGAAGAAAAGGATTCGGCATATCATGTAGACCAGCTCACAGTGCGATTAATTCCCTTGTGGGTGAGCATTGTCTTGGGTTTATTGGCATTCCTTTCCTTTGGGGGAAATCGGTTCACGCAAGTCAATCTCAGTTTATGGCTGATCTCATTAGCTTTGTTCTTTTACGCATTTTGGCTGGCGGATAAAAATTCAATTCCTTGGCGCGAGAAACTGCGCATAGCCAGTGATGGCTTCAAAAATAACGGCATTCGCTTTTTCCCCTGGACTTTGCTGGTTATCGGTATATTCGCACTCTCGGCTTTTTTCCGCTTCTACTTGTTGGATAGCGTTCCCCCCGAGATGTTCAGTGACCATGCGGAAAAATTACTCGATGTGGGCGACGTGCTCAATAGTCAGTACAGCATTTTCTTTGTCCGCAATACGGGGCGAGAAGCCTTCCAAATGTATCTCACAGCCGCAATGGCCAAATTATTCGGTACAGGGCTCTCCTTTCTTAGCTTGAAGCTCGGCACCGCTTTGGCCGGATTGTTCACTTTACCCTTTATCTACTTGCTAGGAAAAGAAGTCGCTAACCGCCGAGTGGGCCTGTTGGCAATGGCCTTTGCGGGAATCGCATACTGGCCGAATGTGATTGCGCGAGTAGCGTTGCGGTTTGCGCTCTATCCCTTCTTCGCCGCTCCGACGCTCTATTTCCTCGTGCGTGCTTTACGTAGAGGTAGACGCAATGATTATCTTCTAGCTGGGCTTTTCTTGGGATTGGGCTTGCACGGCTACAGCCCCTTCCGATTTGTGCCCTTTGTGGTTTTGGCCGCGGTGGGTTTGTATCTGCTGCATCAACGTTCCAAGGATGAGCGACAGCAGACATTGTGGGGATTGATCGTTCTGATTTTTGCGTCACTACTAGTATTTTTACCCTTGCTGCGTTTTGCCCTCGCTAACATGGACTCGTTTTCATACCGTATGCTGACGCGCATGACCGAGATCGAAGCAACATTCTCTTCCCCAGCGTGGCAGATCTTCTTCAAGAATCTTTGGGATTCAATGACCATGTTCTTTTGGGATGACGGCGAGATTTGGGTGCACTCTGTGACCCATCGACCAGCCTTGGGGATTGTCTCTGCGGCATTGTTCTTCATAGGTAGTGTAATGGTAACGATACGCTATCTTCGCCGGCGCGGGTGGGTGGATGCTTTCTTGTTGATCTCGATACCCTTACTGATGATGCCGTCGATCCTTTCGCTGGCATTCCCTGGAGAGAACCCTTCGCTTAATCGAACTGGTGGGGCATTGATCCCTGTATTCCTTATTGTTGGATTAGCGCTTGATGGATTGCTGACCACCATCAAAGGGAGTCTGAACAGCCCCGTTTTGGGGAAGCGATTTGCTTGGGGTGTCGGCATCCTCTTGTTCGCGTGGTCCAGTGCCCAAAACTATGATCTTGTCTTCAGACAGTATACAAACTATTTTGCCTTAGCTTCATGGAACACGTCAGAGTTAGGCGCGGTCATACGCCAATTTGCTGATTCTACGGGCGATGAAGACAGCGCCTGGGTAGTGCCCTATCCCCATTGGGTGGATACGCGTCTGGTGGGCATCAGGGCTGGTTTCCCCCAGCGCGATTATGCCCTTTGGCCAGATCAGATTCCCAGCACGCTGGATGATCCCCGTGTCAAAATGTTCCTCTTCAAGCCAGAAGACACTACGGCGTTGGAAACTTTACGTGATCTGTACCCATTGGGCTCGATGCAATTATATGACTCTAAAATCGAGGGCAAGGATTTTTATATTTATTTCGTGCCGCCTGTTGAACGTTAGACAGTGTTTATGCTTATGAACAACGAAACTCACATCAAGAAGGATACTCGTTCCCCCTGGATCTATATTGGTTTATTTGTGCTGATCCTGGTGGCCGGTGCCTACCTGCGCCTGGTTGGGTTGGATTGGGATGAAGGGCAGCACCTGCACCCCGACGAGCGTTTCCTCACCATGGTTGAATCCAGCATTACGCCGGTGAAAAGCCTGGGAGATTTCTTCAATACCGCCGAGTCGAGTCTAAACCCCCACAACCGCGGCCATGGCTTCTTTGTCTATGGGACAATGCCTATTTTCATCGTCCGATACGTTGCTGAGTGGTTGGGGAATACCGGCTATGGACAAGTTTATCTAGTTGGACGTGCTCTATCCGCATTGATTGATTTGGCCGTCGTCTGGCTAGTGTATCTGACAGCCAGCCGCTTATATGACCGACGGGTTGGGCTTCTAGGGGCGGCTTTTTATGCTTTCGCCGTGCTGCCGATCCAGCAATCGCATTTCTTCACTGTTGATACCTTCATCAATTTCTTTACATTTTTAGCCGTCTACTTTGCAGTAGAAGTGATGACCGCGGACAGCAGACCACTGATCGAAGAGAATGATGTCGCATCCCGCTTTTGGACTCATTCCATTTTCTGGCCGTGCGTACTTTTTGGACTGGCTCTTGGTATGGCTGTGGCATCGAAGATCAACGCTGCGCCGGTGGCTGTGGTTTTGCCCGGTGCAGCGCTGTTATATCTCTTGCGCCTTTCACCCGCTGACCGTGAACGAGAAGTCAGCCGCGTGATTGCTTATGTCATATTGGCCGGGTTTGTCAGCATCCTGACCTTCCGCATTATGCAGCCCTATGCCTTCTCTGGACCAGGTTTCTTCGGCTTGAAACCCAACCCTCTTTGGGTGGAAAATATCACATCCCTGCGCGCCCAAGCTGCTGGTGACGTAGATTTTCCCCCTGCGTTACAGTGGGCTCGTAGACCGGTATGGTTCTCGCTGCAAAACTTGGTGACCTGGGGTTTGGGAATGCCTTTAGGAATTTTGGCCTGGGTTGGATTCCTGTGGATGGGCTGGCGTAGCATCAAAGGTGAGTGGCAGAAGCACATCTTACTGTGGGGTTGGACGGCGTTGTACTTCACCTGGCAGTCTTTGCAGTGGAACAGCACCATGCGCTACCAACTGCCGATCTATCCGACTTTGGTGATCTTCGCAGCATGGTTTGTCTTTGCTTTGGCACGTCCACACGTCCACACGTTCAAACGTTCAAAGGTGCAACGTGCATTCGCATATGGTTTAGGCAGTTTAGTTTTAATTTCCACATTTATTTGGGCCTTTTCCTTTTCAAGAATTTATACCCAACCCCACCCACGCGTGGAAGCTAGCCGCTGGATGTTCCAAAATTTCCCAGGGCCGATCACGCTGAATATCCAAAGTGATGCTGATGTATTCCATCAACCCCTACCGTTCTCTCAGAATCTCACATTAAGTGAGGACGCACCTTACCAGGCCGCGTTTGTTGCAAAATATGACGGCACACTCTCGGAAATCTTTTTGCCCCACGTACTCGATACCGGCACCACGGGCAGCTTGTTGTTGAGTGTAACATCATCAATGGCAACTGAAGATCCGCAAGCCGTTAAAATTCTCGCTGCAAATGATCTTCCAACAACACTATCTACGAGTGAAGAGTATTCAATCAGTATCGATCAGGTTTTTGAACTCGATCCTGCGCAGACATATTATCTGCGCTTTGAAACCCTGGGGGGATTAGATGAAGTTGATCTCTGCGGCCCACTCAAAATCCAAATTCAAACAACCGATGACTTTTATGATCAAGTCGTCCAAAGCACTCCCGATTGTGTTGTTCAATTTGAACAGCCTTATACCTTGGCTTTCACCCCCGAAATTGCTGGAACGCTAATCAACATCTCCCCAACACAAATTTTGACTCAACAGGTTGTTTCTGATGAAGAACAGGTTTTTTCGCTCACACTTTCCTCTCGGCTAGATGGTGAACCGACCGCTGCTGCCGAAGTGACATCCAGCTTTGCATCCCAAACGGATTATCGCGGAGAAAGCTTTACATTGGAACTCGACCAAGCTGTGGAGTTGACCAAGGGAGATACTTATTATTTGAAATTCTCACTGCAAGGTGAGGGTGAAGTCACATTTTCTGGTGCTGCGCTGGCCAATGAGAGTACCTGGGATGATGGGCTGCCCCTGCGTATGGATGGCTATGATCCCTACGGTGGGATCTATCAGGGTGGTCTCAACTTCGAGATGTATTGGGATGACAACGAAGAGAAGTTGGGACGTTTCACCAACACTCTGGCCCAGGCCGACTATTTGTTGATTACATCCAGCCGTCAGTGGGGGACAACAACCCGTGTGCCTGAGCGCTATCCGCTGACATTGGAGTATTACCGTCAACTAATGGGCTGCCCAGTCGAGCGCAGTATTGAGTGGTGTTATACCGTCGCCGAGCCAGGCGATTTTGGTGGCAATTTGGGTTTTGAGTTGGTTCAGGTATTCCAATCCGAACCATCGCTAGGTACCTTTGAAATCAATGATCAATTCTCTGAAGAAGCCTTCACGGTTTACGATCACCCCAAGGTGTTTGTGTTCCAAAAAACTGAAGACTTTGATCCTGCCCAGGTAGAAGAAATTCTCAGTTCGGTAGACCTCACAAAAGTAGTACGTGTCACCCCTCGCAAAGCGGATACCTTCCCTGGAAACCTGATGCTGCCGCCGGATCGACTCAACGAACAACGAGTGGGGGGCACTTGGTCAGATTTGTTCAACCCCGATGCACTGCATAACCGATTTCAGCCGCTCGGTGTTTTGGTGTGGTATTTGAGTGTTTTCTTGTTGGGCTTGATCAGCTACCCCTTGGTACGATTCGCCATGCCCGGACTTGATGACCGTGGATATCCCCTGGCGCGCACCGTTGGGCTGGTCGTGCTGTCCTATTTGGTTTGGCTGGCCAGTTCGGCGCGGATTCCCTTCAATCGTCTGACCATTGGATTGGCAATCTTGTTGATCGCACTACTGAGCGGATACCTGGCTCTGCGCCAAAAGGATGGATTACGCGCCGAGTGGCGCGATCGTCGAAATTATTTCTTGCTTGTAGAAGGGTTGTTCTTGCTCTTCTTCATCATTTTCTTGCTCATTCGGCTGGGAAATCCCGATTTATGGCATCCCTGGAAGGGTGGCGAGAAACCTATGGATTTCTCCTACTTCAATGCGGTTTTGAAGAGCACTTCCTTCCCGTCTTATGATCCCTGGTTCGCTGGCGGGTACATTAACTACTATTATTACGGCTTTGTGATCGTCGCAGTGCTGGTCAAATTCTTGGGCATTGTGCCCTCATTTGCCTATAACCTGATCCTGCCGACTCTGTTTGCCATGGTCTCATTGGGGGCTTTCTCCATCGTTTGGAATCTGATTCGACCGCGGGTTGATCTCAATGGCCATTGGACTGAAATACTTTCAGGTCGCCAATTTATCAGCGCTATCGGCGGCGCATTAGCGATGACCACCTTGGGCAATTTGGGCATCCTGCGGATGGTCGTTCAGGGGTATCAACGTCTGGTTGTCTCAACGGAAGAGATCGCCTCGGGTTGGATCTTTAACAAGTTCATTTGGTTTATCCAAGGACTTTTCAAGGCGTTTTCTGGATCCCCCCTACCGTACCGTTTGGATGAGTGGTATTGGAATCCCAGTCGCGTGATTGGGGCTGAGCACGGCAACCCCATTACGGAGTTTCCCTTCTTTACCTTCTTGTATGCCGACTTGCATGCCCATATGATCGCTTTGCCAATTGCCCTGATTGTCGTTGCCTGGGCACTGTCTGTTGTGCTGGGGAAAGCATGGGAGCAGAATAATAGTCAGCGATCTCCGCTTCAGATGGGACTCAGTCTCTTGATCGGTGGTCTGTCAATCGGTGCCATGTATCCAGTAAATCTCTCAGATATTTACACCTATTTGCCCCTTGGCGCGGTCGCTGTCAGTTACGCGGTCTGGCGCTACTGGCAGGTGCGTGTGCCAATTGGCCGCGATCGAGTGTTCTACGGGAATCTCAAACGAGCAGCAATTTTGATTGCTGGTCTCATCCTCTTGGTACTGTTCTCCAATGAACTCTACCAACCCTATTCACAATGGTACAGCCAGGGATACAGTGAGTTGAAAGTCTGGTTGGGTTCTCATACACCTACATCAGATTACTTGACTCATTGGGGACTCTTCTTATTTGTTATTGTTTCATGGATGTTCTACGAAACGGTCAATTGGATGGCAAAGACCCCCGTCTCGGCTTTGCGGAAATTAGAACCCCACCGGGGTTTGATTTTGAGTGGGATCATGGCGGTTGGATTCCTGATCCTTGCCCTGGGGATCAATATGCCCGGTGACGCCGTAGGCGAGGATCAACTACCGTTTTTGAGAGGCGTGCATATTGTCTGGTTTGTGCTGCCTCTGGCCGTTTGGACTGGGATTTTGCTCCTGCGGCCTGGTATGTCCGATGCCAAACGCTTTGTGCTTTTCCTGATCGGCACATCACTTATCCTCATGCTGACCATCGAGATTGTCTATGTGATTGGTGATATCGGCCGTATGAACTCGGTGTTCAAGTTTTACATGCAAGCCTGGACGTTCCTTTCGGTCAGTGCCGCGGCAGCCTTTGGCTGGATCCTTTCGGGACTGCCATTGTGGAAACCTGGACGGCGTTTGGTCTGGCAGATCACTTTCATTTTCCTGGTTGCATCTGCGGCTCTGTATCCTATCCTGGCAAGTTATGCGAAAATTGAGGACCGTATCGCCGAAGATGCGCCTCACACCCTCGATGGCATGACCTACATGCAATACGCCACATACCACGATGAAGGTGCCGAGTTAGATTTATCTGAAGACTACAACGCCATTCGCTGGATGCAGGATAATGTGATTGGCTCACCAGTGATCGTCGAAGGGAATCAGGTCGAATACCATTGGGGCACGCGCTATACCATCTATACCGGATTGCCGGGCGTCGTCGGTTGGAATTGGCATATGCGCCAGCAGCGTACCATTGTGCCACATGATTGGATTTACGAGCGAGTTGACGGCGTTCACGAGTTTTACCGCACTGAAGATATCCATTGGGCGAGCGATTTCTTGGCTCGCTATGACGTTAGCTATATTATTGTAGGCCAATTCGAACGCGCCAAATACCCCGGTCCCGGGTTGGATAAGTTCCCGGCCTACGAAGGTGTTCTCTGGAATGAAGTATTCCGAGATGGAGAAACAGCGATTTATGAAGTAATCAGTGAGCTGGCTACTGACAACTGATTACTGTCCACTAACAACTGAATCATATGCTTGATTTCATTCTTTGGTACATCATAATTTCGTCGCTAGGTTTGTTGACCTTCCCCTTAGCCTATTCATTGCTTCCAGCACTGGCTGATCGCGGCTATGTTTTCAGCCGCGCTTTAGGATGGCTCTTGTGGGGCTATATCTTTTGGATGCTTGGTTCTTTGGGAGTCATACAGAACAACGTGGGCGGAGAACTTCTATCATTGCTGGTTATAGTGGGGTTTGTTTATTGGTCAGTCCGTCAAGTCGGATGGGATGAGATCAAAGATTGGTTCCGCACGCAGCGTCGATTGGTGCTGACCGTAGAAATACTCTTCTTCATCGCGTTTGCCGGCTGGGCAATGGTGCGCGCCGCCAATCCTGATATCGTCGGCACCGAAAAGCCGATGGAGTTGGCTTTCATAAATTCCATCTTACGCTCGCCGACATTACCCCCCAATGACCCCTGGCTGTCCGGTTACGCTATCTCATATTATTACTTTGGCTACGTCCTGGTGGCCATGCTTGCTAAACTTGCCGGAACTACTGGCGGAGTTGCTTTCAACCTGGGCGGTGCCCTGGTCTTCGCCCTCAGCGCAATCGGTTCCTATGGACTTCTCTATAATCTGTTAAATAAGCGAGAAAAGGAAGCAAACTCGCAGCTTGAAACAAGCTCTCCGCTTCCCGCTCCCCGCCCTGAGCCGTGTCGAAGGGACCGCTCCCCGCTAACAGCCCTCCTCGCCCCCTTTTTCATCCTTATCGTCAGCAACCTCGGCGGCTTGTTGCATCTCCTGCGCCTTGGCGGCATCTTTTGGCGAACAGATGAATCTGGTGTGATGACCTCTCCCATCTGGTCCTGGCTGGATATGGGCCGGTTTAGCGACCCTCCTCCAGCGGAGTCATTCCCTCATTGGTGGTGGTGGCAGGCCTCCCGCGTGATTCAGGATTTCGATTTCAACTGGGTAAACAAAGGGGACATCATTGATGAGTTCCCCTTCTTCTCCTATTTGCTTGGAGATCTACACCCTCACGTTTTGACGATGCCTTTCGCATTCCTGGCCATGGCCATGGCATTTAATTTATTCCTCCATCGCGGGAAGGAGAAACTTCCTTGGTCACGTTTGAATCTCAGCCCAAGCTTTTTCTTTGTCAGTGGAGTGGTATTTGGCGGCATGGCTTTCCTCAACACCTGGGATGCACCCTTTTATGTGGCTCTCTTTGCAGGTGCATATATTCTTCGATGTTGGATTTTGGGTGTTAGACGCTGGACGGTTTCAACTTTGCTGAAAGATTTTCTGGTCGTTGGGTTCACGCTGGGTATTGCTAGTATTATTCTCTATCTCCCCTTTTATCTAGGGTTCGCTTCCCAGGCTGGCGGACCGCTTCCCAATGTCATTTACGTCACGCGTGGAATTTATTTATGGCTAATGTTTGCGCCGCTTTTGATACCCATCTTTGCATATCTGTTCTACCTATGGCGTAAGGATGCCGATGGAGTGGAAATCAAGCGCGGATTGCAGGTTACCTTAGGGTTTGTCCTGATTTTATGGCTGGTGTCCTTAGCGATTACGGGGATCATTTCATTGCTGCATCTTGTAAGCAACGTATTCACCGAGGCTGCCAATGCATCGAGCCTTTTCTTGGGCTCATTAGCCGCCCCGAGCTGGAGTGCATTGTTCAAAGAAGGATTTATTCGACGCCTTACAGTGCCAGGGACACTGCTAACTCTGGTTGCATTATTGACCTTGGTCATCGCCAGTCTCTGGCCTCACAAACAACAAGATGGCGACACTTCCCCGCACCCTAGCTCCCTTGCCCCCTCGCATTATTTTTCCCTACTTCTCACGCTCATTGCTGGCTTACTCGTCCTGGCCCCTGAGTTCGTCTATCTGCGCGATATGTTTGGCTATCGCATCAATACCATCTTTAAGTTCTATTTCCTGGCCTGGCTGATGTGGGGTATCGTCGCGGCATATGCCACCGTCGTTTTATGGGGACGATTGAGTTCCTCTTGGAAGATCGTATTCCGCATTGGGATGATCCTTATACTTGGTTTGGCACTCATTTATCCTGTCTTGGGTTTATGGACCAAAACTGACGGTTTCAACCCCCCTCAGTGGACATTGGATGGTACTGCGTATCTGCAGCGTAACTCTCCCGACGAGGCCGCAGCAATGATCTGGCTTAGTGAAGCCCCTCTGGGTATTGTAGCCGAGGCTGTGGGTGGCAGCTACACGACCTTCGCGCGTATGGCTTCTCACAGCGGGCAGCCCACAGTATTGGGTTGGGAATTCCATGAGATCCAATGGCGCGGTGGGACGAAAGAGATGGGTTCTCGCAAAGCTGATATCGAGCGCTTGTACTGCACTCCCAGTTGGGACGAGGCTCGTCAGATTCTGGAACAGTATGATATCCGCTACGTGGTCGTAGGTATTAAGGAACGAATTGAGTATGCTGCGGATGATCAAGCTTGCCCAACCGGTTTGGGCGAAACCAAGTTCATCCGCAACCTTCCGGTGGCCTTTGAGCAAGGCGAACTGACAATTTTCGAAGTCCCCTGGCAAGAATAGCGATATAATAATTCGAATTTTATGCGAAAAATTACTAACGAAGTCTTTCTCTACATCCTGGCATTTGTCCTAGCCCTTGGCGTGCGTCTGATTAATTTAGGGGATGCCGCGCTGTCTGAAACCGAGGCTGGTCTGGCCATCCAGGCATTTGATTTGGCCCGAGGCGAATTGATCGTGCCTGCCCCTCAACCGGTCTATCTTGCTCTGACCAGTATGCTCTTCTCCCTCTTTGGGAGCAGTGAGGCGGTCGCGCGATTCTGGCCTGCGTTGGCAGGGAGTCTTTTGGTTATAGCTCCATTTGCTTTTAGACGAGTTTTAGGCAGAAAGGCTGCTTTAATTCTAGCTTTCGGTTTAGCCCTTGACCCAGGGCTGGTTGCTCTTTCGCGTCAGGCCGATGGACGTATGCTGGCCATCGGATTTTCTATCCTGGCACTGGTCTTGGTTTATGATCGCAAACCGGCCGCAGCGGGAATATTCACCGGGTTGGCGCTGCTCTCTGGACCCTCGATCTGGCTTGGTTTGTTGGGGATGGGGATTGCCTGGGGGGTGACACGTTTGGTGGGAATCCCCTTGGATGTAGGAATTCGTCAAAATGAGCAACCCTCCGCGGACCCCACGAGCACTTCCCTGGGATTCCTGCAAACCTGGATCTTGTTTACCTTTGGCACAATCGTGATTGTAGGAACCCGCCTCTTTGCATTCCCCGGGGGATTAGGTGCTTGGGCAAGCTCGATCTCATCGTTTATTCGCAGCTGGGTTCAGCCGTCAGGGATCCCGGTTGGGCGCTTGGTAGTAGCGTTAATGGTGTACCAACCCCTGGCATTGATCTTCGGTGTCGTCGCCGTGGTTCGAGAGTGGCACTATCGTAGAAACCTGGTGTGGAGTATAGGGATCTGGGCTCTGGTGGCGATGGTGTTGTCAGTGGTTTTCGCTGGGCGACAGGTTGGCGACGTAGCTTGGGTTTTGGTGCCGCTGTGGAGTTTGGGCGCGGTTGGATTATCGGATTATTTTGATGAAGAGGCCAAGAACCCTATCAGCTTAGGGCAAGCGGCAGCGTTATTTGTACTGTTGAGTCTAGTTTGGCTGACATTGGCCGGACTGCACCTGACCGTCGTCGAAGCGATCCGACTGCGATTATTTGTCGTTCTGGGTATTTTCGTGTTGGCGGTTTTGACCACCGCTTTCGTAGCCTTGGGATGGAATTGGACGATTGCTCGCAATGGTGCTGTGTTGGGTGTCAGCGCTGCACTCGTAGTCTACGGGATTTCCGCTATGTTGGGCGTTTCCCAGGTGCATTCAAACAACCCGGCTGAATTGTGGGGCGTGCCGCCTCGAATGGGTCAGGCGAAATTGTTCTCTGAGACGTTGAGAGAGCTTTCGCTCACACATACCGGCGATGCAAACTCGATAGACGTTGTTTCCCTTATTGAATCCCCTACGTTGCGATGGACACTGCGCGATTGTCCCAATGCGAAGTTTGCTAGTTCGGTTGATGTTGATACTATCCCCGCAGTTGTGATTGCCCCCTTGGGAAGTGAGAACCAGGCCTGGTCAGCGGCTTATCGCGGACAAGATTTTTCCTGGTGGTTGACTCCTGGTTGGGAAGGAATCCTGCCCGAGGCTTGGGTGGATTGGTTGGTTTTCCGTAAAGCGCCCATTTATTCTGAGCATCTCTTACTTTGGGCTCGGTCGGATTTATTCCCAGATGAAGGAATGCCAGTTGATGAATCAGCGGATGATGTTGAAGAAATTATTGATATAGAGAACTGAAATAACGGTTTATTGGAAAGGATTATTAGATTTTGAGCAACTTACCTAATACTATAGCAATTGATGGCCCGGCTGCATCGGGTAAATCGACCCTGGCAGAACGACTGGCCAAAGAATTGAAGTATTTGTATTTCGATACCGGTGTGATGTACCGAGCAGTGACTTGGATTGCCTTGGATCGAGGCATTTCAATGGAAGACGAAAAGACCATTACCAAACTATCTCAGACGGTTCAGATTGATGTTCAGCCCCCATCCGAGGAGGATGGTCGTGCTTGTGATGTCTTTGCTGATGGTGCTGATGTAACCTGGAAAATCCGCCAACCTGAGGTTGACGCCAATGTTTCCGTTGTCTCAGCCTATCCCGGAGTTCGGGAAGCATTGACCACCCAGCAGCGCCGCATAGGGCAGCGCGGTGATGTGGTCATGGTGGGGCGCGATATCGGCACCGTTGTGTTACCGGATGCCGACTTGAAGATCTATTTAGATGCCTCTGTAGAAGAGCGTGCCCGCCGTCGTTACGATGAGTGCATCGCTCGCGGCGAAGAGATAACGTTGGAATCGATCCTGGATGCCATGCGCATGCGCGATGAGATCGACTCCACCAGAGATGTGGCTCCGCTTCGTGCCGCAAAGGATGCAGTAGTCATCGATTCAGATAACTTGAGTATTGAGAAAGTACTCCATGCGACCATTGACCTGGCAAGAGGAAACAGACAAAAGCGAGGGCATGACTGAAGTTTATAAACCTGCCTGGTACGTTCGCATGATCAGGCCCTTATTGAGGGCTATTTTTCGCGGTGTGTTTCACATCTTGAGCTGTGTGAACGTTTCTGGAATCGAGAATGTGCCCAAAGATGGCGCATATATCATTGCCATCAATCATGTCTCTTTATTCGAAGCTCCCTTTGTGACCGCCTTCTGGCCCATGTCTTTCGAGGTCGCTGGGGCCGCGGATGTCTGGGATCGACCTGGGCAAGGTTTGTTAGCGCGTCTATATGGGGGCATTCCTATCCATCGCGGACAGTATGATCGCCAAATGCTGGATACAACTTTGTCTGTTTTGCGATCAGGCTATCCGCTTTTGTTAGCGCCTGAGGGTGGACGTTCTCATCAACCAGGTATGCGGAGGGCGAAGCCAGGGGTCGCCTATTTGATGGACAAAGCCCAGGTGCCAGTTGTACCTGTGGGTATAGTAGGCAGCACCGATGATTTTTTGGAGCGCGCTATACGAGGCGAGAAGCCAATGATAGAGATGTACATTGGTCGACCTGTGAATCTGCCCCCAGTGACAGGGCGCGGTAAAGCCCGTCGCCAGGCAAGACAAGGGAATGCCGATATGGTCATGGCAAAGATTGCAGCATTAATACCTGAAGAATATCGAGGCGTTTACGCAGATTATGTCAACGAAACAACCCAAACCGGTTAGTAATGTCTACAGACCGGAATTAGTCCGCCTCCCAGAACTGACACCAAAGAGACGTTTCGTACGGCGTCTCATTCATGGACTCTTACGATTGGTGGTCAGGCTTACGATGAAACTTGAAGTGCGCGGCCGGGAGTATTTCCCAAGAAGTGGGCCGCTGCTTGTTGTAGGAAATCATCTCGGGGATGCTGATGTAGTGGTCGGCATGGCTTTGTCATTGGTCCCAGTGGAGATATTGGGAAAGATCGAATTGTATGATTTCCCTATTGCTGGTTGGCTGATGGAATCGTACGGAACTATCTGGCTCCATAGAGGAAATCCAGATCGGCGGGCTATTAAAGCTGCTTTGCAAGGACTGGCTGAAGGACGTATCGTTGCCATTGCACCTGAAGGTCGTGAAAGTGTCACAGGGTCTTTGGAAGAAGGAACCAGCGGCGCGGCGTTTTTGGCGCTCAAAGCCGATGTGCCACTTTTACCTGTTGCTATTACGGGTACTGAAAATTGGCGAATATATGGAAACTTGAAGCGTTTGCGCCGTACGAATGTGACAGTAACAGTTGGTGCTCCCTTCAAATTAAATACTAATGGTGATCGGCGACAACAACTAAAGCAAGGCACCGATCAGATAATGCAGTCAATGGCTGAGCTTTTACCCCCCGATTATCAAGGGGTTTACCGCAATTCGTTGGAGAAGGAGGATTCTCCCTTTGAGTAAGAAGAAGCCAAAACGATATAACTATAAAGCGTGGGTTCCCGTCCGATTCTTTTTGCGTTTCTTGCTGAAGACAATCGGATTTACGTTATTGGTTCGCCTGGACCATGTTGATGGGCACGAGAATATTCCCGAAGAGGGTCCTGTAATATTCCTCATCAATCATATTGCCTTTGTTGACCCTATTGCTGTCTTACATGTTGCAAAAAGAGATATTGTGCCCCTTGCAAAAATGGAAGTTTATGATTACCCATTTGTGGGAATATTTCCTCGTTTATGGGGTGTGATTCCCATCAAGCGTGATGAGATCGATCGTGGTGCGATAAAGAAAGCTTTCGATGTTTTGAAGGCTGGTGAGTGTCTTTTAGTAGCCCCAGAGGGCACCCGAGGAGAAGCGCTACAGAGAGGTCGAGATGGCGCGGCATATCTGGCATCTCGAACAGGGGCCTCTATCGTTCCTGTTGCTATTGATGGTACCGTAGGGTTTCCAGTTTTCCGTACTGATGAGCGTTGGAGACAACCAGGCGCTCGCATCAGCTTTGGAAAACCATTTCGATATAAACCAGAATTTTCCCATGCAAAGGGGGAGATGCTAAAAAAAATGACCGATGAAGCCATGTATTTATTGGCCAAGATCCTACCTGAACATCGCCGGGGTGAATATGCCGATTTTTCAAGAGCAACTGAAGATACTATTGAATGATATTGAGTAATGCTATAATAAGGATGTAAGGTTACCGCGGTACTGGCAATCTCATGTCCTTGATATTATCATTGTTCCAAGAGTCATCATTTTTTATCTTTCCTAGTGACTGGGGTGGATGGCTAGGCCTCTTTGCTTGGCTATCTGTTTTGGGGTACCTGATCTATGAATGGCGGGGATACAACAAAACTTGGGGAACTACTCATTGGATAATATTTATTGCCTTAGTTATCATTACACCCCTAACAAGCTCGTTTATTGGCGTGCAACTTTCATCGGCTGAGACATTATCGCTACCAGCGGTTGCGTATGATCCTGGTGGATTGCCAATGATGTTGTTGTCGGCATTCCCTTGGATCGTAGCTGCAGGGTTCTTAGGCCCAAGTGCAGCAGTAATTTTGGCTCTGCTTGCTGGGCTGTTCATTGGATTTTGGGGAACACATACTCTATTTACTTCTCTCGAATTTGCAACACTGGCAATTCTCTTTTCTGCAGCCAGCCAGCAAATATACCGTACAGACTGGTATAGGGGTTTTCGACACCCTATCTTTGCCGCCATCATAATATCTTTTCTTTATCCTTTTTTATTTTTATTAAGTTCACTCCTATTCGTTGATGGGACCTTAGCGGGGAAACTCGATTATGCGATTACGAATGTGGGATTTTCAACGTTAGCAAGCGTTGGTCCGGTTTTAGTGGCTGGGTTATTTACAGAAATATTTCGGTTTGCTTTCCCTAACGAATGGGGTGGTCAACATCCATGGAGACCTTCACCAGCTGAGCGCTCATTGGAAGCACGCATTTCGTATTTCTTGATTCCATCATTGGTAATCTTGTTTGTGTTTTTTGCAGTTGGTGATTGGATTATTGCGGGCAATGCAGCCCGGAAGATGTTGCAAGATCGCATGTCTGCTGCAACAGAAATTGCTGGCAGTGGAATGCCATCTTTCCTTGATACTGGACAAAATCTGATTTTGCAGATTGCTTCGAGTATTGATTTATCCACAAGTACTCCTTTACAACTTCACGAAGCACTATCCGAAAGTTATCGCTCAGTGCCCTTCTTCAAGCAACTATTCATTTTCAACCCGCAAAACGAGCAGATCGCTGCATTCCCTGCTGGTGAATTCACTGATTTATATTCTTCATTGGAAGAGCAAATCGGTATTGAAATGGCTAACACCGGAGTGCCCGTTCAAGTGTATGCCATTCCATCGCTTAACAGTGAAGATACTGCTCAAATTTCTTTCCTGGCGGCTATATTTAACGAGTTTGATCAAGTGTCTGGTATCCTTATTGGGAGGACGGATCTGATCAGCAATCCCTACACCCAATCTATACTGACGAACTTGAATAGTGTTTCAGATATCGGGGGAGTTGGGCTGCTTGTTAACCAGGATGGACAGATTCTCTATCACTCAGATTCTAAGTGGGTTTTTACTGAATACACTTCTCGAATAGGGAATGAGGCTGTTTATTCGGATGGATCTGCTCCCGATGGGACGCGCTTGTTAGTGTTTTCGCGTCCTACTGTGGGAAAGCCTTGGGGGACTGTTTTGATGGTTCCAGCGAGTCAGGCACAGCAATTGGCTGTAGATACTGCTGCACCAATTCTAGTTATGATTTGCCTGTTGTTTGGCGTTGCAGCTGTGCTATTGCGGCTGAGTTTAGGTGTGATTACATCATCAATAAAATCTCTGACAGGTGAAGCGGAAAGAATTGCCCAAGGCCAACTTGATCACGTGTTGACACAGGGTGGTGTTGATGAAGCAGGACGTTTGCGAAATGCTTTCGAAAAAATGCGTTCCAGTTTAAAGGCGCGTTTGGATGAGTTAAATTACTTGCTGCTTGTTAGCCAAAGCGTCGCCTCGAACTTGGAGATTTCTGAAGCATTGCAGCCGATCCTTGATTCAGCATTGACTATTGGTGCAAGTTCTGCGCGTATCGCACTAACCTCTGATGTGATACCAGACGCTGCCCTGAGCGGAAAAATGCCCTCTCGGTATGGTGTTGGTGAAGATACCGATGCCATGTCTGTTTTTGACGAGCAGTTGTTGGGGATTATGAAAGATCATGATAAGGGCAGTATTGTGCTGAACAATCCGGCACGAACGCCTTTGTTGAGTTTTGAGAATGGTGTTCCTCGGATTGGGAGTTTGGCAGCAGTAGCACTCTATCACGAGCGAACCTATTATGGGGCCTTATGGGTGGCGTATATTGAACCTCACAAATTCACAGATGAAGAAGTTCAGTTCATCACTACCCTGGGTAGCCAGGCGGCGTTGGCTGCTGCAAATGCTCACTTATTCATGACAGCTGAATTTGAGCGAGAGCGTTTAGCCGCAATATTAGCCTCGACCCCGGACCCCGTTTTAGTCACAGACCAATACAATAATTTGCTTTTGATGAATTCAGAAGCTTGGCAAGCCCTTGAAGTAGGTATCGATGCAAGAGTTGGCAAACCGGTCGAAGATGTAATCAAACAAGCCGAATTGGTAAATCTATTACGCCTCTCTGGTGATGTGACAGAATCTGTAGAGGTTGATCTTCCCCGAGGGCGAACCTTTATGGCAACTGCCTCGACCATAAACGTTGATGGTCAGAATATTGGGCGAGTATGTGTTCTCAAAGATGTTACTCAGTTCAAAGAACTCGATGCGCTAAAATCGGAATTTGTTTCAACAGTAAGTCATGACTTACGCTCACCGTTGACCCTCATGCGGGGTTATGCAACAATGCTAGAGATGGTAGGCGAGTTAAACGATCAGCAAACAGAGTATGTACGCAAGATTGTCGTGGGAGTTGAAAGCATATCCCGTTTGGTCAATAATTTACTTGATCTTGGCCGCATTGAAGCAGGCGTGGGGCTGCAACTAGAAATGGTGCCTGTTCAAGATATTGTTGATTGGGTAGTTGAATCTTTCCAACTGCAGGCGCAACAAAAGAAGATCACCCTAAGTAGGGATATTGCCAAAGATATCGCTCCGCTTGTTGAGGCTGATCAAGCTTTGCTCCAACAGGCATTGCATAATTTGGTAGAAAACGCAGTTAAATATACCCTTGAGGGAGGTAAGGTTTGGGTACGTGTCAAATCGCGCCAACAGAAGTTACTCTTTATTATTGAAGATACAGGAATTGGTATTTCACCTGTTGATCAACCCTATTTATTCGAAAAATTCTATCGTGGCACAGATCGAAAAGCCAAAAAGGAACGTGGAACAGGTTTGGGTCTGGCAATTGTTAAATCAATTGTCGAACGCCATGGCGGCAAACTGGGATTAGAAAGCAATCTGGGAGAGGGGAGCATCTTCTATATTGAGATCCCACTCCGTCATAATGCAAGATAAATTGATGAAATCAGCGTTAAAAACTCCAAATTTGCGCCTTGACTGGGTTTGAGGCATCTCTTATAATACGGCCCGCATGCAACATCCGAAAAGGAATAGACAATGCAGCGAGCGCTTGAGGTAAGAAAATCTCATGCGCTTGCTTTTGTTTGTCT
>CAZLNX010000017.1:0-38255 GCA_964560795.1 uncultured Anaerolineales bacterium
GAACTCAGCTCCGTTCGGTCAACCGCAATGGCTTTGGAAGTATTCGAGACACTGGAATACTCACTAGATATCATCCAAATAATTCTCAATTGGACGTTTGAACGGCAGGGCTTATCACAAGCCGACATTCAAGCTGGTCTGAACCGTGAAATAAAAACCATCATCCCCAATGCTTCGGAGCAATTCGTTCGGGCAATAAATTTTGGCACTCCCCCCGTACTCGAAGATCCCGAATCGCCATTAGGTGTGATCTTCGAAGACCTAGCTTTTTGGGTCAGCCAGGACGAGCATAAGAAGCAACGCCCAGCAGAGCCCACAGAAGCCTGGAAACGCCTGGCGAAGCGAATGCGCAAACGGCGATAACAACAAAAATAATATGAGTTATCCTAAATTTATTCTAAAGTGGAAAACACTATGGATAGATAAAATTCGCCCCCACCCCTGGCCCCTCCCCAGATAATCGGGTGAGGGGAAATGGTAAAAAAATAGGTGCGTGCAGCGCTCTGCGCCAGCACGCACCTATTTTTTTACAACCCCCCCCTTCCGGTGGGGACGCTATGCGGCCCGTTGGGCGGGGGGCTAGGGGGGATGGGGTAAGAAAAGAAATAAGCAACCAAACATTAAATTCAGGGTGAGTCATGTTTTTTTGAATGACTATAAAGATTTATAAGCTATCACGCAAATTCTTCAATTCGACAACCAATTCTTGATATGCTGCATCAAGCACGGCCAGTTTATCTTTGGCATCTGCGAGATTGTTATCACTGCCAAGTTTCTCAAGTTCGAAAGCTTTCTCAGCAAATTCAGTGGCACCAAAGGTTTTGCAGTTCGATTTCATCGTGTGAGCAGCCCGTGTAAATGATTCGGCATCGCCGCTCGCTAAAGAATCCTTCATTGTTTGGATTAATTCGGGGCCGCTCTCAAAAAATGTATCAATCAGATCAATAAAAAAAGCGCCGAACTCGTCGCCCAATACATCACGGTATTCGTCAAGGGCAGCAGGATCAAGTGACATTTTGTTCTCCTAAGATAGTACCTTCAAATCACTACTATTATATATGAACTTTGGGTGCTGTGGAATTTTGATTCGGTCAATTAAAAAGAAAAGGCGCCCAAAAGAACTGAGCGCCTCGTTGGTTTATCTAAACAGGAGTCTAATCTGCTGCGACAGCAAGTTGATGAAGTTCCATGGGGCGGAATTTGTAGCCATACACCAACATACCACGGTCATCATCACCCTCAGCGCGCAATTTGCGGGTGACCATTTCTACAGGCATGCCAATTTCTACATCTTCTTCCCCAATGTCAGTCAACTGGGCTGTGACCATGGGGCCTTCTTCCAGCTTGACCAGGGCAACCGTGTAGGGCGCAGATGCCTGGTAGCCAGCAGGAGCATTGGATAATTTCGTGTATGAATATACTTCACCGCGACCGCTGAACGCAAACAGTGTCTTGGCCTCGTCGCCACATTCAGGGCAGACATCACGAGGTGGGAATATCTTCGCATCACAATGCGGGCAAACCTCACCCACTAAAGCATAACGCTGTTTCTTCAATCGCCAATGACGTGGAATTTCCATTTCATACTCCTTGAGACCCTATGGTCTGGTTGGATTGTAGTATAGCCAGGAAAACTATCAAGAACTATCAGAATAGAGTAATCCCCACGTAAGCCCCTAAGGGTCTTAGATGATACTTAACACATGGGTGACCGCTGTAGAGGCCGGTCCGCCTAAACACTGTACAAGAGCATTTTGGGCTACGGGGATCTGGTTTTCCCCAGCGTCGCTGCGCAGTTGCAGGACAGCTTCAACAACTTGATAGAGACCCGTTGCGCCGACGGGATTCCCACGCGCTTTCAGCCCCCCAAAGGTGGAGATTGGGATACGACCTTTGAGGCTGATCTGGCCCTCCTCGGCCAGTACCCACCCCCGACCGCGTTCTGCGAATCCAGCCGCCTCTAATGAGAGCGCCGCGTAAATCGAGTAGATATCACATAATTCGAACAAATCCATCTCATCGATCGTCATCCCAGCTTGCGCACAGGCCTGTTCAACCGAGAGACGCGCCGCCCGAAAATCTAAGGGATCAGGGCGGTCGTGCAAAGATAGCGTGTCTGAAGCGACGCTCGAACCGGCGATGCGGACCGGGGTGTGGGGCGCATCCGGGGGCAGCAGATCGGAGCGCGTGAGCAGCACCGCCGCAGCGCCATCAGCATCCGGGGCGGCGTCGAACATATTCAGCGGATCACAGACCATGCCAACGCGCTGATATAGTTCGGGCTTGATGGCCTTGCGGAACATGGCGTTGGGGTTGCTGGCACCATTGGCGTGCGCCGTGACGGGAAATCCCCCCAGGCCATGTTGCTGCACATCATACTCGTGGAAATATCGCCGCATCAACATAGCTCCCTGGGTCAGTGGAGTCATGCCTTGAACAGCTTCATAATCGCTGTCCAGGCTGGTGGCGATGGCGCCATCTACTTCAGGACCAACCTTATCGGTAAGCTTCTCAACGCCCACAACCAAAGCAACATCTACAAAACCCGATTTTATTGCCAGGTAGCCGGCCCGCAAGGCCGCGCCCCCCGAGGCTCCTGCTGCTTCGATGGTATACGCTTCAATACCGCGCAGACCCGCAAAATCAGCGATCAATACCCCTAAATGAGCCTGCCCAGAAAGATTAGGAGCCATCATGTTGCCAACGAATAAAGATTGGGGTAGCAATCCACCCGCATCGAGGCGCGCAGCCTCGACGGCATGATACGCCAGTTCGCGCAACGATAAATGCCAATGCTCGCCAACCGATGTTTGTCCAATTCCAACGATAACGACGTCTGTCATAATATCTATTCCAATATATTCACAACACTGTCATTGCGAATGGAGTTGCCGGAGGCGCGCCACCAAAGGTGCGCAGAGCGTGGCGAGCGGAATGCGGCAATCCCCTTTATTTCAACACCAATTTGCCGCGCATGCGGGTATAGGTGGCATAATCGATTTCCGTACGGCGGGCGATATACGCCTGTGTCTTGGGGGCGAGTTCACGCCGTTCGGATAAACGCTCCGTGACGCGAATGCCAAAAGCATCGGAACCAGCCCCAGAGCCAAAGGAGACCATCAAAATTCGGTCGCCGGGCTGCGCCACGTCAAGGATGGCCGTCAGCCCAATGATGGCGGCACCGGAGTAGGTATTGCCAATCACCGGCACTAAGAGACCACGGGAAATTTGCTCTTTGTTGAATCCCAGTTGAGCGGCTACACGCGTGGGGAATTTGGTATTGGGCTGATGGAAGACCGCATATTGATAATCCTCTGCTGTTGTGCCTGTGGCATCGAGATAAGCCTGCGCCGCTGAGAGAATATGTTTGAAATAAGCTGGTTCACCGGTAAAGCGTTGACCATGCTCGGGGTATTTCTGGTATTCCCGCCGCCAGAAGTCGGGCGTGTCGGTAACATAAGAGAGAGTGCTTTCAATCACAGCCACGGATTCGTCGGCAGGCCCAATAAGATAGGCCGCGCCACCAGCCGAGGCGGTGTATTCCAATGCATCACCGGGACGGCCTTGGGCAGTGTCCATACCGATGGCCAGGGCATATTTAGCCATATCAGAGCCGACAAAACCCATGGCAGCTACCATGGCTTCCGTGCCGGCTTTGCAGGCAAATTCCCAGTCACCAGCCTGGGTGAAAGGCACGATGCCCAGGGCTTCAGCCACAATCGTCGAGGTCGGTTTGACGGCATAGGGATGCGACTCGGAGCCCACCCAGACAGCTCTGATCTCTTCGGGGTCGATCCCCGCCCGTGCTAAGGCGTTGCGACTTGCTTCGATGGACATGGTCGCTGTATCTTCATCAGGGCCGGGGACGGATTTTTCCTGGATTGGGGTTCCCCCTGTCCCACCTGTCCAAATACGGGAGATTTCCTTTGCCGGCAACCGGTAGCGAGGCACATAGGCACCATAGCCAACGATGCCAACTGGACGGGAAGGCTTGAGAAGCAGGTTTTCGGGCGTTTTCTCGGTCATAGAATATGATCCTTGCAATATTTTTCTTCTGACTTCCGAAGTTTTGCGCAGCACCCCGAGCAACGCGAAGGAGCAGAAACTTCGGAAGTCTTGAAATCTATTTTGTATTCCACTCTTTTAATATCTCTTGGGCGCGATCGATGCGCACGGTCTTTTCAGCAACTAACTGCTGTGCCAGGCGATTGATCTCATCACCCTGGGCACCCGCAGCGATAGCAACTTGACGGGCGTGGAGACTCATATGTCCACGTTGGATGCCTTCAGTAGCCAGGGCGCGTAAGGCGGCCAAATTTTGGGCCAGGCCTGCCGAAACGATAATTTCAGCCAATTCGTTGGCAGTTGATATACCCATGATTTTCAAGGCTACCTGTGCAACGGGATGCACTTTGGTGGCACCGCCGACGATTCCTACGGCCATAGGCATTTCCAATTCGCCAACCAGATTGCCGTCCTCGTCACGGCCCCATGTACTCAGCGATGTATACCGTCCATCCCGCGCTGCATAGGCATGGGCTCCAGCTTCAATAGCGCGCCAGTCGTTTCCGGTAGCAAGCACCACCGCATCGACACCGTTCATAATACCCTTGTTGTGGGTCGCCGCCCGGTAGGGATCCGCGACAGCGAAGGCCCAGGCAGCGATAATACCATCGCGCACTTCTTCAGCAGAGAAATCCCCAAAGGCCAGTTGGGACAGCGGGATTGTGCAGCTGGCTTTGGCCAGGCGTCTATCCGCTAAATTGGAGAGAATACGCAAATGCACGCGCCCGCCGGTGAGCGTCTCGATGTGGGGCGACAGCCGTTCACAAGCTGTATTGATGGCATTAGCCCCCATGGCATCGCGCACATCGTAGATCAGGTGCACTACCAGGAATTCTCCAATGGGAGAATCTTCGATCAGGCGCACTTCCAGGTCACGCGGACCGCCGCCTAATTTCTTTAGGATGGGATCGATCTCTGAAGCTTCGGCCAACAACTTGGCTTTCTTCTCCAGCACCGCGGTGCGCGCCTTGTCAATGTCAGGCACGTCCAGGATTTGCATCTGGCCGATCATTTCTGGGGGCGTCGTTTGGGCGGTGAAACCCCCGCCCGCACGGGCTAACTTGGCCATAAATGAAGCACCGGCCACAATGGATGGCTCTTCCACCACCATAGGTATGATGACATCACGACCATTGATGGTGAAGTTGAGCGCCAATCCCAAGGGCAGGCTGTGCAGCCCCACCACATTTTCGATCATATGCTGGGCGCCCTCGAGAGACAGGCCGTCTTGACCTCCGAGAACAGGGAAATCATTAGGGTCCAAGAATCCACGTTGAGCGAGTTCGGCATGTCGCTCGTTGAGGGAGAGGTCATAAAATCCAGAGAGGCGGGAATTTTTTTCTGCGTCAATCATCTTTCAATTTATTACGGGTAGCCAAGAGTAATAGTTTCAAATTGCCCAAAATTGGGGTGTTCTTCGCCAATCATATTTTAGGGCTAGATGCTGGCAAAAACTATCAGTCTCGCCGAAATTCGTCTTCATTTCACCCAAAGAGTCGCCAACTTTCCCAAACCATTAAATCAGACATTGTTTGGTAAAATTAGAGCGGTGAGGATCCTTAAATGGTTACATTAACTCGTGAGCAACTAGAAGAAAGACTGGTTGCATTGCACCGTGCTAGTTTACAATTAGTAAGTGACTTGTCGCGCAACAATGTATTGGAACGCATTGTGGGCATGGCTCGAGACCAGGCCAACGCTCGTTACGCCGCTATTGGTATTGTTAATGAAAAAGGGGAATTAGAAAACTTTATCCCCATTGGAATGGCAGATGAGGAAATAGAGGGTATTGCCCATCCACCCAAGGGATTGGGCTTGATCGGCGCGCTCTTAAAAGAACAAAAGACAATTCGAATAGCCAACCTCCACGAAGATGAACGCAGCGCTGGTTTTCCAGAAAACCACCCCGATATGCGTTCATTTTTAGGCGTTCCCATTATGTCAGGGGGAATCATGTTGGGCCAAATCTACCTGACTAATAAAGAGAATGCCCCCGAGTTTACTGAAGATGACGAGAGGGTCATCGAAACCCTGGCTGCTTATGCTGCGGTAGCTATTGAAAACTCGCGCCTTTACGAGAGCGTCGTTGAGCGCGACAAAACCCTGATGGAGCAGTTCGACGATCTGAGCTTGCTCTATAATTTGGCCAAAGCTTCGGAGCGCTCATCTGACATGGATGAAATTTTGGATCAGACGTTGAACCAGGTGATCGAACACTTCGGCGTCCAGGCTGGCGAAATTTTTCTCAGGGAGGAAGAAAGCGAAGTGCTTTGGTTGAAGAAGCACTGCGGCGAGGCAGCTTCTGCTTTTTGGTCATGCGAGCGTTTCAATTTTGGTGATGGCATGGTAGGCCGCGCCGCCCAAAAAGATAAAACTATCGAAAGTCCTCCCCTCGGGAAAGATGTGGTTTGCTTGCGTCCGGCAGTTATCGAAGCCGGGTTTAGACGGATCGTCTGTATTCCACTGCGAGCCAGCACGCGCGTCGTTGGTGTCCTGACCGTTTCCAGCCGAGATGACCGGCTGTACTCCTGGCGCGAACTAGATCTATTGGAGGCCATCGGCACATGGACGGGGACGGCCATTGAAAATGCGCGCCTGCAGCAGCAGAGCCGTCGAATTGCCATCTTGGAAGAGCGCGAGCGTATCGGTATGGATTTGCACGACGGTATCATCCAGTCGATCTACAGCGTTGGTTTGGCGCTGGACTTGGCCCGTATGTCGGTGGAAGACGATGTAAAAACTTCCCGGCAGAAGATCAGCGAAGGCATCGAAGGCCTGAACAGCACCATTCAAGATATCCGGGCTTATATTCTCGATCTGCGCCCCCGTCAGCTACGCGGGGGCGAATCTTTGCCCCACGGTGTGCAGCGTCTACTGGATGAATTCCGCACCCATACCAAGGCTAAAACAAATTTGGCAACGTCGGATAATGGCTTCAGTGGATTGCCCCGCCAAAATGCCCTGGCCTTATTCCATATCTGTCAGGAATCATTGGCCAATGTGGCTAAACATGCCTACGCCGGGGAAGTGGATGTCCAGTTATGGGGCACCGATGAGCAAGTGCTCCTGAAGGTCAGCGACGATGGCCGCGGGTTCGATCTTGAGAATACAGGCGAGATTATTGGACACGGACTCTCAAATATGCAACGACGCGCTCGTAAAGTTGGGGGGGATGTCAAAATTAATTCGAAGGCGGATCAAGGGACGACGATTTTGGCATGGGTGCCATGGAAAGAGGATTCATCTGCCGCCACAGAGGGGTTGAACTAACCTGATCCCCAAGATTTTCTTGATTATCAAAAGCCGCTTGCATACGTGCAGGCGGCTTTTTTGTGCCCATGTAGGCATTGAGCCCTCAATTTTTGAATAGTGTTACCAAGAAAATGATAGGGTGCAACGGATCTTTGATGAGACTGATTTTACTGGAAAACATCTTGTCAAGATCTCTGTTGGCGAGCGATCAAAAGTAGTCTAGCTCTGCAAAAGCAATTTCAAGGGTTGGATACACCACTGCGCCCTGCGCATGCAACGCCTTCATCTTTGTCTCATCTTCAGCAATCCCTACTTTACGAACATCGACTTCGATATTTGCCTCACGTAATTTCCGTTGTGCAGCATCAATGGCACTCAACCCGGCGGGCGTATCTTCGAATACTGTGATCCTACTACCTTGCAATTGATCTATCCGTGATTTCTCAAGATTGCCATTGACGATATAACGCAAACTATCCTCTATTGTCCAACCACTAGCGGCCAACATCCCCGACAGAGCGTGAGGCCAGGCAGGTTTGCCCAATACTTCCGTCCCTTTGTTGGTCTGTTCTGCTAACCAGATGATCTCACCATAGCCTATGATTGGAATAGATTGCAGCCCCACCAGTGCTGCACCAATCTCCGCGTCGGGCATCCCATCCTCGCCCAACAATGTATCGGATGGACGGTTGGTCATAATGGCAGCGCCATTGTCTGGCTTCCCTATCCAATGTAGCAATGCATCGCTCGTTTGTCCACCCAGTAGAGCACGGTCATAAAGCTCCAGATAGCTGTCCGTGTGTAGTTGGGCAGCCCGAGTATATTTCGCTTCAAAGGTAACGCTTCCCAAAACCAATTCCTGGAAGATCTGCATCGTCAGGGAATTATCGATCGACTCGCTTTCATCGAGGAGAGTGGTGAACTGTTCCGCGTCTATCCCGGCATCCTGAGATAGTGTTTCGATGGCGAGTGCCGACCGTTGTACGGGCGGCATGGCAATGGGATGTTTGGCGAGTTGGGCAAAAAAGGAATCTAATTGCACCAAAAATGCATCAGCCTGTAAATCGCCCATCTTCATCAGCGCCACACAAATTGCACTGGAATGCCATTCAGAACTGATCCCTGCGGCCTCAAACCGAGCAATAGACTGTGTAGAGAGATTTCCATTTGATAGACCTAAGCTTTCTCCCACCAAACGTACTGTCTCTTGGAGTGCGCGGTGATAGCCATTTGGCTCTAAGAGCACTCCATCCATATCGAAGATCAAGATGTTCATTGGCTGCATTTTTGCATATGACGTTTTTCTAACTCGGCTTCCACTTCAGCCAGTGTAATATTCTGGCTAACGAGCAACACCAGCAGATGGTATAGCAGGTCCGCGCTTTCGTCAATTGTGCGTTGCTTACCCTGTTTCCCTGCGGCGATGATGACCTCCACTGCTTCCTCGCCAACTTTCTGCGCGATGCGTTCATATCCTGAAGCCAACAGGGAATTAGTATACGAGTCTGCAATTGGGCTATATTTGCGCCCCACAATAATTTCATACAATCGTTTTAACATATCATTACTCCAATTCTGTAAAGAAACACGATGTTTCACCTGTATGGCAGGCAGGGCCGTGCGGCCTAGCCAGCAATAAGACCGCATCACGGTCGCAGTCCACCTTCATCTCAACCACATCCAGAATGTTGCCAGATGTTTCACCCTTCAGCCACAGGGTTTGTCGGCTTCGTGACCAGAAATGCGCCTTTCGAGTGGTGCGAGTCAAGTCAAGCGCCTGGTTGTTCATCATAGCAACCATCAGCACTTCTCGTGTAACCGCATCCTGCACAACAGCGGTGAGCAAGCCTTTTTCATCATATTTGAATGATTTCATTTCATTTCTCCTTTGCCAGCAAACGGACCGGGACGTCATTGGCTGCCAAATAACTTTTCAATTCGCTAACTTCCAGCATCTTGTCATGAAATAAAGTTGCCGCTAGCGCCGCCTCGGCTTCCGTTTTATTGAAGACATCTAGAAAATCCTTCTTTGTGCCTGCCCCACCGCTGGCAATGACCGGCACTTTGACGACCGAAGAAATGGCCTGTGTGAGGGGCAAGTCAAATCCATCGCGCGTACCGTCCCGATCCATGCTGGTCAGCAGGATCTCGCCCGCGCCGGCAGAAACACCCTGCTTTGCCCATGCGACAGCATCCAATCCCGTTGGTGTTCTTCCCCCATTGACGTACACTTCCCACTGTCCTGGAGCAATCATTTTCGCATCAATCGCCAGCACAATACATTGATTGCCAAAACGTGCTGCGCCTTCGGTGAGCAAGGAAGGGTTTCTGACTGCCGCCGAATTTATGCTTACTTTATCCGCTCCTGCCAACAGTGTCTGGCGAATATCGTCCACTGAGCGAATGCCACCCCCCACAGTGAGTGGGAGAAAAACCTCCGCGGCAATCTTTTTCACAACCTGCAAGGTGGTCTCATGCCCAGATGGGGTTGCTGAAATATCGAGAAACACTAACTCATCCGCACCCATTATGTCATATGCGTTCGCCTGTTCTACCGGATTGCCTGCATCGCGAAGATTGACAAAGTTGATCCCTTTGACCACGCGCCCATCTTTAACGTCCAGGCAAGGAACGATGCGTTTAGCCAACATTGAGCGCCTCCTTTAAAGTGAAGTTCTTCTCATACAATGCTCGTCCAACGATCACGCCACTCAATCCCGCGGCATACACTTCGGTGATTTCAGCTAATTTGGCAACTCCGCCAGATGCAACCACATCCAGCCCGGTTTTCTCTGCCAATCTCTGGGCATATTGCCAATCTACACCTGTTTGCATACCATCTTGCTGGATATTGGTATAGATCAGGGTTTGCGCTCCCGCGTCCCCCAGTGTTTGCGCCAAGGCAGGCATGGTGACGCCTGAATTAGTGAGCCAGCCACGTGTCATCAGTTCATCTCCCAGCGCATCAAATGCAAATGCAATTCGATCTCCGCCAAATTTAGCTAACACCTCTGTGCCAAATTCGGGCTGTTCGATAACTGCCGTACCCAACACCACCCTTGTCACTCCTATCGACAGTGCCTGTTCTATCTGAGCAAAGGTGCGAATACCACCGCCAAGCTGGACTTTCGCTTTGCCACCGACGCTATCTATTATGGCAGCAATCGCGACCTCGTTCTGGTCTGTGTTTTCGCCAAAAGCGCCATCGAGGTTGACAACATGCAGCCAATCAGCACCCTGCGAAATCCAATGTTCTGCAGTATGGCCAGGGGCATCACCATAAATCGTTTGCTGAGTGGCCAAGCCTTGTTTCAGGCGCACAACCTGACCTGCACGCAAGTCAATTGCTGGATAGATAATAAAGTCATTCATTTTATAACTCCACAAAATTTTGTAGCAGGCGTAGCCCTACTTGCTGGCTCTTTTCAGGATGAAATTGCACACCGAATAAATTATCGCGGACAACTGCTGAAGCAAATGGGACACGATATGGGGTGTCTGCCAAGATATGCTCTGGGTTCTGCGGAACGCAATAATAACTGTGATTGAAGTAGAAATACGCGCCGCTTTCGATCCCTTCAAACAGCGGCGATATCTGTTTAACCTGAGCCTGATTCCAACCGATCTGTGGTACTTTGATGTCAGGTGCTGAAAATATAACTACTTTCCCTGGTAGCAGTCCCAGCCCGCGGTGGTTGCCCTGTTCTTCACTTTCATCAAACAGCAACTGCATCCCCAGGCAGATACCCAATAGCGGTTTCCCTGTTTCGGAAATTTCTAAAAGTGCATCAACCAGTGAGCGGCTTTGCAACCCGTCCATGCCATCACAAAAGGCGCCTACGCCTGGCAGGATAACCTTGTCAGCTTTGTGTAGTACATCTGGGTCATCGGTCAGGATGGGCTTCCCACCCACATACTCAACTGCCTTCTGCACAGAATGCAGGTTGCCCAACCCATAATTGACAATAGCAATCATCACAACACCCCCTTTGAACTAGGAATGTTTTTCTGCTTTCTGGGATCAATGCGCGTTGCTGTGCACAGCGCTCTCGCCAGCGCTTTGAACAAAGACTCAGCTATGTGATGATTATCGCGCCCGTAGTGAACACATACATGGATATTCGCTGCACTGGAAATCGCCAGCGATTCAAGGAAATGTTCTACAAGGCTAGTCGGCAGGCCACCCACATCTGGAGCTGCCCACTCTGCCTTGATGACTGCGTAGGGTCGTCCGGAGAGATCAACCACCACTTGTCCGAGGGCATCATCCATTGGCATATAGGCGGATGCTGCCCGGACAATGCCGCGCTTTTCCCCCAAGGCTTCCTTGAAGGCTGCACCCAAAACAAGACCGCAATCTTCCACCGTATGGTGAGGGTCAATGTGCAGGTCACCCTCAGCCTTGACAGTGAGATCGAACAAGCCATGTACTGCGATCTGCGTCAGCATATGGTCGAAGAACCCAATGCCGGTCTTGATGTCATGTTCCCCTGTGCCATCCACATTCAGCTCTAGGGTAATGTCAGTTTCTGTGGTTTGCCGTGTGATGTTGGCAGTTCTCATACTTCACTCATTCCTTTCAGAGCGATCAACAATTTATCGATCTCTGCAGATGTCCCTACACTGATGCGGATATGATCCTTTAAGCCCGGTTTGTCAAAGTAGCGAATCAAGATACCCTGCGCGCGCAATTTCTGGGCTACGACAAGTGCCGAAATATCCTTTACCCGGCATAAGATGAAATTAGCTTGCGATGGATAAGGCTCCAGCCATGTGATTTCATTCAAGGCAGCGAACAATCTATCACGCTGCTCAATTATTTTTGCGATATTTGCCTGCGCATCATCGAGGTGCTGCATAGTGGTAACGGCAGCAGTTTCCGCGGTCACAGAAACGTTATAGGGCTGTTTGGCTTTCATCACCGTTGGGACAAATTCAGCGGGGAACACGCCATAGCCAATCCGTAATCCAGCCAATCCCGCCCATTTGCTAAATGTACGCAGCACAATCAGGTTTTGGCGGTTCGCCACTTGGGAGATAGCGGAGCGACCAGCTTCAGCGAACTCAACATAGGCTTCATCAATCACAAGTATCAGAGGCAGCTTGATCAGACGGGCAAAATCTTCATCAGAGATCATGCCTCCATCGGGGTTATTTGGATTGGCCAAGAAGAGCATTCGAGGTGAGAACTCATCTACGGCACGCTCGATATTCTCAACATTTAAGGAGAAGTCGGGCTGACGCGGAACATCCACCACAGAAACTTGATTAAGTGCACCGTCAAAAGCATACATGCCAAAAGTTGGCGGACAATTCAACAGCTTATCACCCGGCTCTAGCACAAGCCGCATGATCAGGTCTATTAATTCATCCGCTCCCGCGCCAATTACGATCATCCCCTCCGGAACGTTATGCGCGTCGGACAACAACTTACGGATACGCCTACTCTCTGGATCGGGATAGATATGCAGGGTATCTACATCTGCCAGTGCTTGCCGTAAGGCGGGGACAGGGCCATAGGGGTTCTCATTGGCATCCAACTTGATAAGCGAGGAAGCTGGAATTCCTAACTCCTGTGAGAGAACATCATTGGGCAGGATCGGTTGGTAGGCGGGCATAGCGGCGATATGCTGGCGGATCGCTGTTCTTAGTGTTGTCATACGTCCTCCAAGCGGACGCTCGCCGCAGCCGCGTGGGCAGTCAATTGCTCGGTGTTTGCCAGAAGGGCAGCGGTCGGACTAAGCTTTTGAGCGGTCGCTCGATCTAGCCCGATGACACTTGAGATTTTCACAAAGTCCAGCACATTGAGCGGTGAAGCAAAACGCGCCGTGCCGCTAGTAGGCATGATATGGCTAGGGCCAGCTACATAATCCCCCAGCACTTCAAAGGAATGATCGCCGAGGAAAAAGCCGCCCGCATTGTTGATCTGCGCCATCAAGGGTTCAGGGCCTGCAACGGAGAGACAGAGATGTTCTGCTCCATAGGCATTGGCAAGTTGAGCAGCCTGTTCAATGGATTCAGTTACCACGATACCGCCAGCATTTTCCAGTGAGGACAGTACAATTTCCCGACGGGATAATTGTTCTACCTGAATTGCCACCTCGCTCTGTACAGCTTTTGCAATTGAAGCAAAGGGGGTCAGCAGGATCGCACTTGCCTGGACATCGTGTTCTGCCTGAGCAATCAAGTCAGCAGCCAACCAGGCAGGCTTGGCGGTTTCATCAGCGATGATCATTGTTTCGGTTGGACCAGCAAGTCCGTCAAGCCCCACCACGCCAAAGAGTTGCTGCTTGGCAAGGGTGACAAACAGATTGCCCGCACCTACGATCTTATCAACTTGTGGCACGGTTTCTGTGCTAAAAGCGAGTGCGGCAATCGCCTGTGCGCCGCCGATCTGGTAAACGGCATCCACACCGCATAAATGTGCTGCTGCCAAAATGACAGGTGCGGGTTCAGGAGGGGTAGCTACAAAAATCTCTTTTACACCCGCCACCTGTGCGGGGATTACACTCATTAAGAGGGACGAAGGCAGCGGCGCAGTTCCCCCCGGCACATATACACCGACGCGTTCAATCGGGGTTATACGCTGCCCAAGTTGTCCGCCCATTTCATCCGTGATCCAACTTTGCACTGGCTGCTTTTCATGGAACGTTCGGATTTGTGCCGCTGACACTTGCATGGCTTGCTGAATATCTGGAGCGAGGCTTTCCCATGCTTCTTGTGCTTGATCTGGACTAATCTGAATTTCAACACCTCTGTAGTCATCCAGCAGGGCCGACCAGTGGGCCAGCGCCCGGTCGCCATCAGTTTCCACACTCTGAAGGATCTGTTCAACTGCCATAGGCGGGGTTATACCCTCGCCAAAGAGCGCGGCAGTGCGTTCCAGAATGACAGGGGAATATGCCATGCGAGCCAGGGGTTTTCTTCGTAGAATCGTTGCTTGAGCTTCGTTTACTTCATAGATCTTGATCATATTATGCCTCCAATGCCGCCATCATGCGGGTCAATTCTTGTGGTTCTTCCTCAAAGATGTAGTTGACGGGTGAAACCACCACGCCGCTGCCGCCAATGCTGCGGATCTCCTGCACGGCTTGATGCAACGAATGCTTCGCTACAACGACATGGATGGAATAATAGGGTTCGTTTGTCCGGTTTAGTACGCGAGAGATCGTCGGCCCTTGCAGCCCACTGATGACGTTTTGATTGAAAACTTTTTGTTCGATCTCTTTTTCCGAACTACCGCGAATATTGGCGAAGATCGCCAGATTTTCTTTAGCTCGCAAGTGTGCACTAATCAACTCAAGTAGTTGTGTAGCAACTGCAAACGTTGCGGGATTTCGCAAAGCAGCTTTGTTCGCGATCAGGCAGGCTTCGGCATCCAAAAGGTTTCCCCCCTTCAGCTTTTTCAGGCGGTTATCGCGCAGTGTAGTTCCTGTCGAAACCAGATCCACGATTAGGTCTGCATAGCCAACTGTTGGCGCAATTTCCAACGCTCCCTCTGCACGTATCACTTTGATAGGGACATTGTTTTCTGCAAAGAACTTTTTGGTCAGATTTGGGAATTTTGTCGCCACTTTGAGGGGCTGGGATTGATACCTCCTGAGATCTTCCAGTGTATCAACATCTACCCAGTCATCTGGCACGATGGCATTGAGGGTACATTTGCCAAAGCCGAGTTTGTTGTGCAACTCCAGAATACTGCCATTGGCATCAATCATTTCTAGATAGATGTCCCGACCTGTAATGCCGAAGTCCACGCTGCCATCACGAACGCTGATCACGATGTCGCCCGGACGCTGAAAGATGACTTCTACCTCTGGCATGCGAGGAATCCAGGCAATATATTGTCGTGGATTTGGGTTATAGACACTCAATCCAACGTCGGCTAGCAGGCGTTTGCTTGCCTCTGATAGCAAACCTTTGCTGGGTAACGCAATGCGGATTTTTCGTTGTTGTTCTGTCATGACATTCTCCAAAATAAAAAGCACTCCCGTTCCGGGGAGTGCTTTGATTTAAGAATTTGATGATCTAAATTGCTAACTCATTAAAACAGTCTTGCCCGGGCAGGGGTCCGGTTGGTATGATCCATGATGATGATGCAGGCAAGACATGTACTGTTTGGGCATGATGGCGAATCCTATCACAAGAAATGTATTACATCAACCAATATCCATAAAAATTAAATAAAAAAAATCACTCTATGATATCGGGCGGTTTGGAATGATATAAGAACAAAAATAATCGTAGAGATACCTGCCCTTATAAGGCTAGCGAATTTCTATTGCGCCAAGCTAAATTAGACTAATTTGGGCGAATTACTTGACAAATAGAGTAAATCGCTTTATTATACCGATAGGTTAATTAACCAGTTAGTAAAATAAGGCTAATTGTTATGAGGAGTGAAGACGATAAACTAGACAGGATCTTTGGAGCATTGGCAAACGCGACGAGGCGGGCGATTTTATCCCGTTTAGCAGAAGGGGAAGCAACTGTTAACGAACTCGCCGAGCCTTTTGATATGAGTTTACCCGCTATTTCCAAACATATCAAAGTATTGGAGCGAGCAGGGTTAATCACCCAGGGACAAAAGGCGCAATATCGACCCTGTATCATCAACGTCACGCCTCTACAAGAAATATCCAAGTGGACAGAGCAATACCGCCATATCTGGGAGGCAAGCTTTGATCGCATGGACGACTATATCAATCAATTTATTGGTAAGGAGAAAGAGCATGAATGAGAGCACTATTTCGAAAGAAGCAGTTGTAATTGAGCGTATTTTCGATGCAGCCGTAGATCTTGTCTGGCAAATGTGGTCAGACCCTGATCATTTCACAAAGTGGTACGGACCCAAAGGCTTCACCATTCCTGTTGCCAACATGGATATGCGTGTGGGAGGCAAGCGCCTGATTTGCATGGCATCGCCTGATGGCAGTATGAAAATGTGGACGACTGGTGAATACACAGAAATTGTCCCGAATCAGCGCCTCGCCTACACAGAGAGCCCGGCGGATGAACAAGGCAATGTGGTTTCGCCATCAGCCATGGGGATGCCCGAAGGGTATCCAACGACGACCGAAGTCACCGTGGTATTGGAAGATCTTGGTGGGCGCACAAAAATGGTGATGACGCACGCCGGCATACCCGCCGACTCACCAGGCGCCAGTGGTTGGAACCAGGCCTTTGACAAGTTGGCAGACCATATCGCAACTGTCTAATCGTAGGACAAGTTAGCACAGCACCACCTTCAACAGGTAACATCATATCAGGGCAATCATATGTCTCGTGGCACATGATTGCCCTGATATTTTATTGCTATATGGCGTGACATATCAAATAATATAGTTTTTCCCTTCTCTTCAAATCCCTTCCCCACCAATCAAGAGCCAAACAAAAAGGGTCCCTGCAACTTGCAGAAACCCTTTTGGAACGTGCCCTTAGATATAAATTGTTCTCATAATAAGCCGTCTTACATTGCGATGTATCCACAATGAAAATCTTGCCAGCGGTAACGCTTTATAGCTGGCGTTACCTTATTTACGCACTACTCGTCCGGTCATGAATATAATCCACCAGACGCTTGACGATATCGACAGGCGTTGTCTTGTGGATGCCATGCCCCAGGTTGAAGATATGACCGGGGCGGCCAGCGGCCTCGTCCAGCACCTGGTCAATGTAGGTCTTCAACTCATCCCAGGGAGCAAGCAGTGTCGCCGGGTCCAGATTACCCTGAACAGCACGGCCATAGCCAATTTTCTCCCAGGCGGCGCCCAAAGGCATGCGGAAATCTATACCGATCACATCACCGCCACAGGCAGCCACATCTTCCAAGTACGGGAAAGTCCCTGTGCTGAAATTGATCACCGGCAAGCCAGTTGGCTCGAGTAATTTGAACAGCTTGGTATTGTAAGGAGCCACAAACTGATTGTAGGCATCTTTCCCGACTGCAAGACCCGCCCAGGAGTCAAAAACCTGCAAGGCAGATGCACCAGCCTGGGCTTGTTGGATCAGATAATCAGCCTGAACCGCGACTAGCTTCTCCATTAACATGCCCCAGGCTTCGGGATGACTGTACATCAGGGCTTTGGTCTTGGCGTAATCCTTAGATCCGCCCCCCTCAATAGCATAGGAGGCCAATGTAAAGGGAGCACCAGCAAACCCAATCAACGGAAGCCCCCTCGGTTCCAGTTCGGCACTCACAATATTAACCGCCTCAATCGTCGAGCTTAGGAATTCCTCGGCAGGCGGGGTCTGCAAAGCGGCAATATCCGCGGGATTGTCAATGGGGTTGTAAATCACAGGACCTTTCCCTGGGACAAATTCCAGATTCAACCCCATCCCAATCAACGGGGGCAAGATGTCGGCAAAAATGATGGCGGCATCCAGGTCAAAGGCGTTGATCGGCTGCAGGGTGACTTCGGCAGCCAGCTCGGGTGTCTGGATCAGATCTAGCATGCTGTATTGGGCACGCAGAGCCCGGTATTCTTCCATGTACCGCCCAGCCTGGCGCATCAACCACACCGGGGTAGCGTCAACTGGGAGACGATGGCAAGCACGTAAGAAGCGGGATTTCGGTTCGTTATTTGTCATATGAATTCCTATTTGGAAACCGCAGGCGCCGGAGGTGTGCCTACGGCAAAACGCAACCTTTTTATATTCGCGTGCATCTGCGGTTTCTTTTTTCGTAAAGTTTAGATAATCATGATTTTTGGCGAGTTACCAAAAAATTTACCAATAAAATCGCGACACCGCTTAACATGGCGGTCAGGTGGTAGGGTAAGAATTGACCCACTTCAACGGGCGCATGGAAGATCAATTTCAACGAGAAATAAACCACCCAAACAGAGATCCCTGTGCCGACCAGGATGTGACCCAGGGTTCGCAAGCGAGTCTTCTTGGGGGATGCAACGCCCATCTCACGGCGGACGGCGGCCTTCAAGCGCGAGCCCCCGACCACACCAATCAAATGGAATGGCAAGAACCAGAAAATCGATGGTTTTTGTCCCATGGTTCGTAAAAGGATGAACGGCACCCAGGTCAGTACGCCCATCCATATGAGAACACTGGCCAAACGATAGCGAGTCAGAATGGTTGGGAGGGTTTCTTCTTTGGTTACCATGATTTGAAGGTCTCCGCGGCAGCATCAATAGTGGCATTAATTTCGGCTTCGCCATGGGCTGTGGACATAAAACCGGCTTCAAATTGGGAGGGCGCCAAATAAACGCCGCGCTCCAACATGCCCTGGAAAAATTTACCGAAGACATCGGTATCGCTGATCTTGGCAGAAGGCCAATCCGTGACTCGATTTTTAGTGAAGAAAGTAGCGAACATGGTACCAACCCGATTCTGCCAAACAGGGATGCCCGCATCCTTCGCGGCTGACCCGATCCCATCGGCGAGTTTCTGGCTGGAATTTTCGAGGGATTGCCAGACCCCAGGTTTGTCCAACGCCCTGAGCGTCGCAATCCCGGCTGCCATGGCCAACGGATTCCCTGAGAGTGTCCCGGCCTGGTAAACCGGCCCCGCGGGCGCGATCATCGACATGATTTCGCGTTTGCCACCGTAGGCTCCCACGGGCAAACCACCGCCAATCACCTTACCCAGCGTAGTCAGATCGGGTTGAATGTCGTACAGGGTTTGAGCACCACCAGGGTGAACCCGGAACCCAGTCATGACTTCATCGAAGATCAGCAACGCGCCATATTCTTGCGTAACAGCCCGTAACCCAGTCAGGAATTCTTCTTCGGGGACAACTACGCCCATATTTCCAGCCACTGGCTCCAGGATGATGGCAGCGATCTCTTCGGGATAAGCCTCGAAAAGCTCTCGAACGGAGTCGAGATCATTGTAGCGCGCCACCAGGGTATCTTTTACTGTGGAGGGAGGTACACCTGGCGAATCGGGCAAGCCCAGTGTCGCCACACCAGAGCCCGCCTGCACCAACAACAAATCGGCGTGACCGTGATAACAGCCTTCGAATTTGATGATCTTGTTCCGCTGGGTGTATGCTCGGGCCAGCCGTAGGGCAGTCATGGTGGCTTCTGTTCCAGAGTTAACGAAGCGCAGCATCTCCATATTAGGCATAAATTTCTGCACCAATTGAGCCAACTCTACTTCCAAGGGACTCGGTGCCCCGTAGCTGGTGCCTAGTTCTGCAGCTTGCTTCACGGCTTTAACCACTTCAGGATAGGCATGGCCTAAGATCAGCGGGCCCCAGGAGAGCACGTAGTCGATATAGCGGTTGCCATCAACATCTTGCAGATAGGCACCCTCGCCCTTCTCGATGAAAAGGGGCTGTCCACCCACAGCCCGGAATGCCCGCACAGGCGAATCGACACCCCCTGGCAAGATTTCTTTAGCTTGCTTGAATAATTTCACAGATTGATCAATTTGCATGTTGATCTCCTTCAATATTAGGTCTTCAACGTTGAACGTTGGAGGGTTGAAACGCGTTTAACGGCGAGTTCGCCGGAATGAATACAATCGGGGATACCAATGCCCTGATAGCCATTGCCAGCCAGCGCCAACCCGGGGAATTCGTCCAGGGCAGTGTCGATGCGCGCCAGGCGTTCCGGATGGCCGATATTGTATTGAGGCATGGCTTTTTCCCACTGATAAATACGTGTTAACAGGGGTTCGGCGGTGATACCCAGGGTAAGTTCGAGTTCTTCACGGGCAATCTCTAACAAAGCATCATCATCCCATGTGATCTGGCTCTCTTGCCCCGCGCGGCCCACAAAGACACGAACTAAAGCATACCCTTCCGGGGCACGGTGAGGGAACTTGGTCGAAGTCCAGGTACAGGCCAACGCCTTGCGACCTTCGCTCCGGGGGATGACATAGCCGTAACCATCCAGGGAACGAGGTAATTCGCTCTCTGGAAAAGCCATGGTCACTGTGGCCGTAGATACGTATTCAATGGCGGCTAATTCCGCGGCTAAATCTGGAGCGAACTCCTCAATCAGAGCCCCGCTGACAAAAGCCGGCGTTGCCAATATGATGGCATCAGCTTCGATTTGTTCACCGCTGTCAAGCATCACGCTCCACGCATTGTGCGTCATGTCATCACGATTTAAATCAGTCACACGAGTTTGTAATCGCAAATCGACATCCGCGGCTTCTAGCTCTGCGACCAGAGCTTCCACGATTTCTCCCAACCCAGTCAATGGGGTCAGGAAAATACTGCGGGAACCGGGGCTTGCACTAAGCTTTTTCGAAGTTGGGTTGGGAGATTTGCCATTGGCTTTGGCTTTTTTGGCACGTTCCTTGCGTACCGCCAGGGCGCCCTTGACCAGACCCCCATATTTCAGTTCTAAATCTCGAAGATAGGGTAGGGTGGCCTGCAAACTAAGTTTGTCGCCATCGCCGGCGTAGATTCCGCTCATCAGGGGTTCAATCAAGCTTTCATAGGCCGCCCGTCCTAACCGACGAGTGACAAATTCGCCCATAGTCTCATCACCGTTTTCAACTGCGACAGGTAGGAAGAAATCCATCCCCATACGGGCTTTGGCCGGCCAGGAGAGCAGCCCGGTGCGGATCATGGGGCCGAACTCAGTGGGGATCATCATCGTCAGGCCGCCGGGAAGTTCATGGAGTTTATCGTTCTTGAGGATGTAGGTCTTCTTGGTCTCAGGGTTGGTACCGCGCAGCCGATCGCCGATTCCTAGCTCTTTGCATAGTCGCACACCCCAGGGCTTCGTGACCACAAAGGTATCGGGACCACCTTCAATTACAAATTGCCCCGCCTTGTCGGCGTCACCAGGGCCATCATAGGCAACGCGTTCAGTAATTAGTTTCCCACCCCAATAATCTGCCTGCTCCAATAACGTAATTTGAAGGTCTTCTTCAGTATTTTTCTGGGCGTAGTATGCGGCCGCCAGACCGGCAATACCTCCGCCAATAATTACCAATCTCATAATTCTTTCCTATCGTCTACCAACATTCAATCAACAGTCTCATTTTCCAATGCTATGAAAAAAACAATCTATAGATGGGGTGCTTTCCATTTTTTGATCACATCTGCAAAGGGTGGTTGGATCTTCTTTTTCCGGAACGGGTACCAACCCAGTTCGGTGCGAACTGCCTGCTCCTTGAATTCTGTGGACCCCCATACCAGGGAGCCACCAAAGACGCCCATCAATGCAGAACCCCACACGGAGGGGACGAAAAGGGATCCAATCACCAAGAGAATGCCCAGACCCATGAAGTACGGCCACCAAAGTACGCCAAGAAATCGTTCGCCGCGAATCACCCAGATGAACCCCAGGCCAATGACAAATAATGTGGCAATGCCAAGAAATAAACCGAAAGTATTCATGCTCTTGGCTCACTCACCAGTTGAATGGCTTCTTCCTGGCCAACCGGGCGTCCGACCGGGCTGCGGTCTAGGAGATCGAGCGTGGTCGCAGCCTGGCTTTCCCGCAGGATACGAGCATGCCGGGGGATATGAGGATTGGCAGGGGCATGACCAGTGATAACGCGTTTCTGCTGGCGCCAGAATTCGAAACTATCCCACAGCAGGGTCACACCCAGAATACCAGTGGCAGTGGACAGCAAACGGTTACCCGTGAGTAATGACCAAATTTCTAGACTCAATCCCAGAACCAGGGCAATCAAAATTGGCAGCCAAATCTTTGGAGCGCGAGCTTCCACTTCACGCACGGCTACATGGCCGAACCAGATCCCAAGAAATGTAGCCAGAGCAGCGGTCAATCCAATCAGATTCATCTCTTGATGTCCCTTTATTCACCTTGTGGCTGGTAAACGCAGGCCGGGTCAGTTTCCATATAATCACCGGTGACGCCGTATGCTCGACCGCGCTGGCCACCGCAAACATCACGGTATTCACAAATTCCACAGCGGCCTTTGAGTTTGCTGTAATCTCGCAAATCCTTAAAAACAGGGGCATTGCGATAAACCTCAACCACATCATCCGTTTTCACGTTGCCGGCGCTGATGGGCAGGAATCCAGACGGTTCGATGGAACCGGTGTGGGATATGAACAGGAAACCGTTGCCATCATTGACACCCTTGGTGGGGCGGTTCAAACCATCGGCATATTGGAATCCGGCCCCCTGAAAGGTAACGGGCTTATCACCGTTGTTTTCAGCTCTCTTGCGCTCGATGGCAACGCGACGGTACATGGGAGCCGCGGTGCCTTTAATATCAAAGGGGGCGGTCTGGGAAAGATCGTAAAGCCAGTTGAAAATGCGCTCGTGATCCTCAGCAGAAATCATCTGCTCGATCATGGCACGCCCGGTGGGAACCAGGAAGAACACCGACCATTGCACAGCACCCACTTCTTCGATGAAGGGCACCATTTCGGGCAGGATATCGACATTGTGTTTGGCGACCGTGCTGTTGACCTGTACGCTCAGACCGACATCCTGGGCGCGGTGCAAAGTATCCATGGTGCGTTGCCAGGAACCGGCTACTTTCCGAAATTCATCGTGAATTTCCGGGCGCGGGGCATCCAGGCTGAGGGCAACCCGTCGGATACCCGCCTCGCGGGCTTGCTCCAAGCGTTCGGCGGTGGGTAGCGCGGTAGCAGTGGGAGTCAATGAGCAGCGCAATCCTTTTTCAGTGGCGTAGGCGATCAACTCGAATAAATCTCGACGCATCATAGGGTCGCCCCCAGTGAAGATCAAAATGGGGCTGCCGAACTCAGCCAGCCGATCAATCAATTGGAAGGCCTCTTCGGTGGTCAATTCGTTGGGGTCGCGGTGGTGCTGGGCATCTGCCCGACAGTGGACGCAGGCATAGGCGCAGGCGCGCGTCACTTCCCAAGCGATGGTGAATGGGGCTAGATTAAAATCCACATTGGGATAGCGTTTGTCGTGATATTGCCGCTCAGCAGCGGCTCGTTCCGATAAATTGGATACCATCAATAAATCTCCTTGATTTACCACAGAGCGCATAGAGTTATTATCTCAGGGCGCTGCGTGATCTCTGTAGCTAGTTTTTTATCCAGCTGGCTGCATCTTTTGCGTGATAGGTGATCACCAAGTCGCACCCGGCGCGTTTGAATGCGGTTAAGGTTTCTAAAACAACCTTCTCTTCGTCTATCCATCCATTGGCAGCAGCGGCCTTGATCATGGCATATTCGCCGCTGACGTTGTACGCCGCTATGGGAAGTTCGCCAAAAGCATCCCGCACCTGACGGATGATATCGAGGTAGGGCAAGCCCGGTTTGACCATCAGCATGTCGGCGCCTTCAGCCACATCCAGAGCGGCTTCACGCAGGGCTTCTCGGCAGTTGGCAGGATCCATCTGGTGGGATTTGCGATCCCCAAACTTGGGGGCGCCATCGGCAGCATCCCGGAAAGGGCCGTAAAATGCAGATGCATATTTCACGGCGTAAGAAAGGATCGGGATGTGCTCAAAATTTGCGCTATCCAATGCTGAACGGATCGCTCCGACCATCCCATCCATCATTCCACTGGGTGCAACGATGTCGGCGCCAGCTTCAGCATGTGAAATGGCCACTTTTCCAAGAATTTCCAGGGTGGGATCATTGAGCACGTAGCCTTCGGGTAATTGTTGGTGGTGGTGGTCATCTCCAACGTTGAGCACACCGCAGTGGCCGTGGTCGGTGTACTCGCACAGGCAAACATCGGTGATCACAACCATATCGGGCACAGCGGCTTTGATGGCGCGGGTAGCCTGCTGGATGATTCCGTCCTGGGCGAAGTTCTCTAAGCCAATGGGGTCTTTCTTTTCTGGGATACCGAACAAAATGACAGCAGGGATACCCAAACTGGCAATCGATTCAGCCTCAGACGCCAGTTGATCAACGGACCATTGATACTGACCGGGCATTGATGAAATCTCTTCTTTGATATTCTGACCATGCCGGACAAACAACGGATAAATCAAATCATTGGGAGTCAAGATGGTCTCACGCACCATGGCACGCAGCCCAGGAGTCAGGCGTAAGCGGCGCGGGCGTGAAACTGGAAAGGGTGTGGGTGATAATTTCTTCATGAGGATGTCTGCAAGAGATGGTTTTTTATCTGAGCAATCAAACCATCCGTAGTATGGGACTCCGCAACAATATCCACGGGAAAGCCCAATTCTTGGGCCGTTTCAGCAGTTTTAGGACCTATACAGGCAATTTTGGGATTGTTGGTCAGATTCAAGGGGTCAAGCCCGATATTATTCGCCAAGGTCATAAAATTTCGCACTGTAGAGCCGCTGGTAAACGTGATCACATCTACACCGGCACACAGTGCGGCAATTCCTTTAGGATCTGGTTCAGCGGGAACCGTGTGATAGGCGGTGATCACATGGGCGATACCATCAGCCGCCTGAATAGCGTTTGGCAACGTGTCAGCGGCGATATCGGCCATAGGGAGAAGTACCCAGCAATTGTTGAGATCGCCAAGGCCGGGGAGAATCGCTTCTGCAATATGTTGATCGGGGACGAAGTTCGGGCTGATTCCGCCCTCTTGGAGTTTGGCAGCCGTCTTTGGGCCAATCGCTGCCACGCGCAAATTTGGGGGGGGCGCGCTGATCCCAAGGGAAGCCATACGGTCTAAAACTACGTCAGCGGCATTGGCGCTGGTCAGGATCAACCAATCGTAATCAGCCAGTTGCAAGAGGGCGCTATCAAGAGCTGCCGTATCTTCCACCGGCTGAATAGCAATGGTAGGCAAGAAAATGGGTTCCGCACCAATGGCTCGGAGTGATTCAGCAAATGCATTCGCCTGCGTGCGGGGCCGTGTTATCAAAACACGTATCATAATGCTGCACCTGCACCCTCTAGTAATTCGTCAGCCCCTTTGTCTAAAGCTTCTTGGGCGAGAGACTCTCCCAGGGGTCGAGGGTCAGCACCGGTGGCAGATACCCGTAGAACACGGCTGCCATCGGGAGCAGCAACCACTCCCTGGAGTCGAATCACCTCTCCATCTACAGAAGCCAGAGCCCCCACCGGGAGTGAGCATCCACCACCTAAGGCAGCCAGGAAAGCCCGTTCTGCCTTCACCGCAAGATGGGTGGGGCGATGATCAATTGCCTTTAACAAAGTATGGCAATTTAGATCGTTGGTGCGGTACTGAATGGCCAACGCACCTTGTCCTGGTGCTGGGAGCATTGCATCGAGAGACATATATTGCGTGATGTGCTCCTCTAATCCCAGGCGGGTGACGCCCGCCGCGGCCAGGATGATAGCGTCGTACTGGCCTTCGACGGCTTTGCGAATGCGTGTGTCGACATTACCACGAATGGATTTGATTTGCAGGTCTGGGCGTTGGGCAATTAGTTGAGCCTGGCGGCGAATGCTGGAAGTACCAATAACAGCACCAGAGGGTAGTTCCTCCAGGGTTTTTCCAGCAGGGCAAATGAGCACATCGCCTGCATCAGCCCGCTGGGGAATGACCCCGACCATCAGCCCTGGCGAATCTTCGGTAGGCAGATCTTTCAAGGAGTGCACAGCGGCATCAACCTTTTTGTTTAGAAGGGCTTGTTCAAGCTCATACGTGAATAAACCTTTGCCGCCAATCTCAGGCAAGGGTTTGTCAAGGATGCGATCACCTTTGGTAGTGATTACTACTTCTTCACAGGTGAGATCAGGCCAATGGTTTTGGAGTTTTTGAATAACGTGTTGGGTTTGCCAGCGAGCCAAAGCGGATGGGCGGGTGGCGAAAATCAATTTTTTAGTCATTAGTAATCAGTTACCAGTAAATAGCGAACAGTAGTCAGTAGTCAGTAGTCAGTAATCAGTCGAGGCCGAAAAGACCGCGTGTGATGTCAGCGTAATCGACGGCGTTTGGACCGTTGGCTTCTTCGCGTAAACGAATTGTGGGGCTGTGGAGAATTTTATTTACAATTGATTTGGTTAGGGCGTCAAGATGCTGATGCGTGTCTGGTGGCAGATCAGGGATGCGCCGGATGGCTTTTTCCAGCTCAGCCTGGCGGATGGCATCAGCTTGCTGGCGCATCTTGACAATGATAGGCACTACATCCAGGGTAGCCAGATATTCCAAAAAATATTCAAGTTCTTCCGCCAGGATCTGTTCAACATGGGGGACTTCAGCAGCACGTTGAGCCAGTGCCGTTTCTAATTGTTCTGAAAGGGTATCCATGTCAAACAGACTCACACCGGGAATTTGTCCCACATCGGTGTCCACATCACGCGGGACTGCAATATCCATAAATACCAGGGGGCGGTCTGGTCGATTTTCCATCGCTTTGGTGACCATCGAGGCCTGAATAACCGTGTGGGGCGCTCCCGTGGAAGTAATGACAATATCCGTATCCGGTAGCAGTTCAAGCAGCATTTCCAGAGCGGCGGCCTGACCATTCCAACGCTGGGCCAGTTCTTGCGCTCGTTTCAGGGTCCGATTGACCACTAGAATCTGGTTGGAACCGCGTTTTCGCAGCGCTTCGACAGCCAGTTCGGCCATCTCACCAGCACCGAGCACCATTATCTTTGCCGTTGCTAAATCTGGGACGGATTGCGAGGCCAGCTTTACCGCCACCGAGGCGACTGAGGCAGCATTATGGCTGATGGCAGTCTCTGTACGAGCGCGTTTGCCGGCCTGAATGGCTGTTTGAAACAAACGAGAGAGAATTTTTCCGGCAGTGCCATGTCGCCGGGCTGAGGAATATGCGTCGGTAACCTGTCCAAGAATTTGTGGTTCTCCCAAAACGACAGAATCCAGCCCAGCAGCAACATTCAACAGATGCTGGAAAGCATCCTCCCCCTGAAAGCGGTAAAACGAGGGAGAAATATCATCAATAGGAATGTTCTGGGTTTCGGAAAGGAAATTTTCCAGGATGTCAAAACAAATATTCGTCGTGGCTGCATATAATTCCACCCGATTGCAGGTAGAAAGAATAACCAGTTCACGAATTTGGATGAGACCCCCGTCATTGCCACACCCTAAACGGGCTAAGCTGGCTTCTAAACGGTGGGGGGTGAAAGCCAGTTGCTCACGTAGGGCAACACTTGCGGTTTGATGGCTTACTCCGAGACAGAGAATGTATAGTTGGTGATTACCCATAATGATTTCAACCGATAAGCAAGTTACCCTAAGTTTAGGCGAATTGTTACAAGTATCACAGGTAACTTTCTCTAGCTTTAAATTAATACTAAATGATTAGATGAGAAAAAAAGCACAAAATGAATGATGTACATCAGGTTCTGTGGGTGTGCTTTGTCAGGGGGGGTGATAAACCATAACAACGCACACAGGCCCCATACGAGTTGGGGCCTGTGCAAAATGCCGTAAAGAGTCACCTCCGTTCAACGAGGAACGTCGAAGGCGGCTAAACGCGATACTGTATTTATAGTGATTTCGGCAATAGGTTTCCTGCTATAGATTGAATTTTCCTTCAGCATATTCTGCTTTGACCTCAAGAATCTGAGGTAGCGCGATCTTGAAGGCTTCCACAAACTTGGGATCAAAATGCTCGCCGCTTTCTTTTTCTATTAGTGAAACCGCATCTTCTACCGACCAGGCTTCTTTATATGGGCGCTCATTTGTCAGCGCATCGAAGACATCTGCAATCGCAACAATGCGACTCTCAACAGGGATTTCTTCACCACTCAACCCTTCAGGATAGCCTTGACCATTCCATTTTTCATGATGCGAATGCGCAATCACACGAGCCATATTTAGCAATTCGGAAATCATTCCTCCTAAAATTTCCTCACCCATTGTTGTATGTTGCCTCATTAATTCCCACTCTTCATCAGTCAGTTTCCCAGGCTTCTGCAATATATTGTCTGGGATACCGATTTTCCCGATATCGTGCATAGGCGCAGCATTCAACAACAGATCGGCATGTTCTTCATTGAAACCGGCGGCTTCAGCAATTAATTTACAATAATTGCTCATTCTGACAACATGCAATCCTGTTTCGTTATCCTTGAATTCGGCCGCTCGTCCCAGGTGACGAATAATTTCTAATCGTGTTGCGTTCAGTTCTGCAGTTCTCTGACGAACTTTTTCTTCTAAAACTCGATTCTGATCGTAGAGGGCTAGATGAGTGCGAGTACGTGCTTTGACGATTGGTGGGCTGATCGGCTTGGTTATATAATCCACTGCACCTAGCTCAAAGCCCTTGGTTTCGTCTTCTACTTCCCCCATAGCGGTAACAAAAATTACGGGGATAGAACGAGTGCTGACATTGTCCTTTAGTTTCTGGCAGACTTCATAGCCATCCATCCCAGGCATCATGATATCCAGCAAGATCAAATCAGGAGGCTCTTCAGCAACGTACTCAAGTGCACTAAATCCATCCATAGCTACACTAACGTCATATTCATCCCCGAGGGTTTCGAGCAGAATATCAACATTTGTTATAACATCGTCTACAACCAGTATATTTTGTGAGATATTTTGTCCATGTTCTTTACCTCATAATCAGAGCTAACAGTGTCATGCCAATACGTGTTTTTTTACCTTGTGTCGAATCTCAACTGCATCGAATGGCTTGGTAATATAGTCAACAGCCCCTAAATCTAGGCCTCTCTGCTTTTCATCTTCCTGGTTCAAAGCAGAGAGGAATACAACCGGGATACCTGAAGCAGCAGGGCTGCTCTTCAACTTTCTGCAGACCTCATAACCATCAATCCCCGGCATCATAATATCTAACAAGATCAAGTCAGGGGTTTCCTCGGCGACAATTTCTAAAGCGGATTCGCCATCCATGGCGACTGCAACATCGTAATCTTCAGCAAGCATCTCTATCAGGATATCGATGTTGGTTTCCGCATCATCAACAATAAGAACAGTGCATTCAGATAGATCTTTCATCTCGCTAGTTTCCTTCCCCTTTCATTACAGGTAAGCCCAATTCTATGACTATGCCTGGCTTATCAGCACGATTGCAGGCATTACAGGTTCCCCCCACCCGCCAAACTAGGGCAGCAACCATTGCCAGCCCCAATCCCATACCAGTCACCTGACCTGTAAAATCTTTCTCTCCCTGATAATATGGGGTCCAGAATTTACTTAGATGTTCCGGCGACACATTGATACCATCATCTTGAATCCGCAACGAAACTTCATTTTGATTTGTTTGAGCCGCCGAGATTTCCAGGGAAGGATTATGCGCCTCGTGGAACTTTTTAGAATTCTCAATTACTTCCCAGAGGATCAGTTCCATGGCTCGTCGTGACAGAGTTAATTCTGTTGTATCACTCAGCTCTTGAGAACTTGAGACTTGGGTGATATCAATTTCCAGAGCTGAACAAACATCCTTCAAGATGGCTCGAATATCATTTACTCTGCACCTTTCACCCGATAATGCCAGACCTGGGGCATTAATGTATTCGAGAATATCCTCCACTGTGCTTTGGAGTCTTTTGGAACCCTTGACCGCTCCACGAATTGTATCGGCTATTTCTTGAGCGGATAGTTGAGTATGTAACATCTCAAGGATTTCCCAACCGCTCACCATGCTGATGAGGGGTGTTTTCATTTTATGATGGATCATCGATGTGAATGCACGTTGGTCACGCTGTGTACCAATTTGTGCAGTTACATCGCGCAAATGAATCAACCATCTCGCCTCGTTTTCACTAGTCATCTTAAGTGCATCCACTTGGAGCCAGAAATCCTTGGCGATTGCCGATTCGGGACGTACCAAATAACATGGTTCCCGATCATTTGTTTGCGTAAACATTCGTGCCCAGGCGTCTTGGGTTTCAAAACGATAGGTCCGCTTGGCTACATCAATCAGGGTTTCTTGCGGAAGTGTATCGCGGTTGGGGACGCCTTGCCCTGAATTTTCTGGAGGAAGATCAAGGAATAAGCGCGCTTTTCGGTTGGCAAAGACGATCTTGCCGTCTTCATTCAAAATCAGGTATCCATCATCTGCTTGCTGAACTACCCAGTGAAATCTAGCTCGTTCACCTTCTAGTTGTTTGAGGCTGCTGCGAAGTTCGCTTGTTCGTTGACGAACCATGCCTTCCAGGGCACGTTTTTGATCGTATAGTGCTAGGTGAGTTTTTACACGAGCCTGAACAATGGGGGGGCTAATTGGCTTGGTGATGTAATCAATAGCGCCGACTTCGAATCCCCGCGCCTCGTCAAGAACGTCAGTCATCGCAGTTACAAAAATGACCGGTATCTTCTTGGTTTCAGAATCTGCTTTTAAGCGACGACATACCTCAAAGCCATCCATTCCAGGCATCATGATGTCCAGCAAAATAAGATCCAGTGCTTCTTCTGCTACTAATTCAAGGGCTGACTCGCCGTCCATAGCAACAGAGACATCGTACTCATCGCCAAGAATGCCCACTAAAATATCAATGTTACTTTCCACGTCATCAACTACTAATATTGACCATTTAATTGAATCTTCCACGTCGCTCATCCTTATGTTATTCAAACTCTTGCTTCAAAGCTTGTATCAATGGAAGTGCATCTTTGAATTTGTATTTGTTGACGAGTTGGTTGATTTTATTTATTTCTGGCATAAAAGCATCAGGCCAGCGTTGGCTGGTGATTTCAGCCAAGATCTCTTTGCTCTGCTTTGGTCTGCGTTTCTCGATGTATGGTTCTAGCTCTTGAAGAAGTACTAACAACTCTTTTGAATTTTTTATTTGCTTTTCTGGGTCTTCTATTGTTTCCTCATCATCATCCACAAGTAAGACCCCCAAAGAGTCTAATACGACCTTCAGCTTATCATCAAAGATCGCCAACAGATCATTATATTTTTCTTCAGCTTGTCCTTTGATTGCCAATTCTACTTCCGCTGCTGCAGCCTGCAATTCTTCAGCACCGATATTTCCTGCAACCCCCTTGATGCTGTGTGCCGTTCGCATAGCAAGTTCTTGATCGTCAGCTTGCAAGGCTTTCACAATCTGGTCCGTTGTGTCAGGATACTCGTCAGCAAACTTGTGTAGAATCTTAATATACAGTTCTTCGTTGCCACCTACACGCCTCAATCCATTTTGAATGGAAATCCCCAACAGGGTGGTTTGTAAGAGTTTTTCTGGCCTGGCAATCTCTTTATCATCAATTTTCGCTCGAATTGGACGTTGTGCTGGTTCTATGTACTTAAGTAAGGTTGAGAAAAGTTGATCGGGATCAATAGGTTTTGTTATATGGTCATTCATCCCTGCTGCCAAACTTTTTTCACGGTCGCCAGCCATGGCATGTGCAGTCATTGCGATGATGGGAATATCTCGATACTCTGCGTCTGACTCACGAATTGCTCTTGTGGCAGCATGACCATCTAACTCGGGCATTTGTATATCCATCAACACCGCATCATAGGTATTTTGATCCAAAGCAACAATGACTTCATTGCCATTATTTGCAACGTCAACTTCCAGGTCAACCATACCTAAAACGCCAAGAGCCACTTCCTGATTAATCTCGTTATCTTCCGCCAAGAGTACGCGCGCGCCTCTGAGAGACTCCAATGAAGCGATATCAAGACTAAATTCTTCCACGAAGTGCGTTTCTACAGCTTCCTTACCCAAAGCCTGCATGATTGCGTCAAACAGGGTTGACAGGCTGACCGGTTTGGTAAGAAATCCATCTACACCCACTTCGGCGGCCTGGGCTCTAATCTCATTACTCCCGAATGCTGTCACCATAATTATGCGAGGGTCGTGATAAATATCTGGATGCTGTCTGATTTGTTCAGCTACTTGAACGCCATTCATCCCAGGCATTTTCCAGTCCAGAATCAAAAAATCATAGGATTCTTCCTGACGTTGACTTTCTAATTTCGCCAAACCTTCTGCACCCGAACCGCACACATCGACAGTTACAGAGAATGTCTCCAGGTATTTTCTCAGAACTTTCTGGGCGATTTGATTGTCATCGATAATCAGCGCTCTTTGCCCTGAGATTTCTTCGGATTTTAATACCGGTTGTTGATCTTCATCCGATCGAATAAATTCAGCTGTAAACGTAAAGGTGCTGCCCTCACCGGGCGTGCTCTCCACCCAAATCTCACCATCCATCAAGTCAACAATTTGTTTAGAGATTGCTAAACCCAAACCCGTGCCACCAAATCTGCGGGTAGTTGATGTGTCTGCCTGGGAGAATGCCTTGAACAAGCGGGAAACCTGTTCGGGCGTCATACCAATCCCTGTGTCCTGGACCAAAAACTCCAGCCTGACTTGATCTTCAATTTCATCAAGAAGGTTAACGGCGAAGATGATATCCCCCTCTTCTGTAAATTTGATCGCATTGCTGCCTAAATTCACCAGCACTTGCTCCAGCCGTAATGGATCTCCAACCAGAGCTGTTGGCACATCGGGTGATATATCGAATGTAATATCAAGATCCTTATCGTTTTTATAGGCGTTAATCAAGGTAGCCAGGTGGTTGTATACCTCGGAGAGATCGAAAGGTACTGATTCAACCTCCAGCTTTCCAGCTTCGATCTTAGAGAAGTCTAAGATATCATTGATGATCCCCAAGAGGTTTTGCCCTGAAGTCTGGATGCTGTTAATATATTCCCTTTGTTTTGATGATAAATCGGTTTGCTGCGCGAGGAATGCCATTCCAAGCACCGCGTTCATCGGCGTGCGAATTTCATGAGACATATTTGCCAGGAACATGCTCTTTGCACGGGTGGCATCCTGAGCTTCCTCATAAAGTTGGGCATTGTAGATAGCAATAGCAGATTGGTTGGCAATGGCGCTGAGCAGGTCGCATTGTTGTTGTTTATATGCATTTGGCGTTTTATAACTCATGGCAACCATTGCCCCGATGGCACGGTCACCGAGTAACAATGGAACACCCACCCATGACATTGAAACTAGGCCCTCATTCAATTTAACTGCAGTAATGCCAAGCTTGCTGACTTGTTCATGAACGTTGTCAGAGAAGAGCAAGGGTTCTTTGGTAGTGAGAATATATTCCGTCAATCCTCCGCGTTGATCAGGGTGCGGGGCTTCATGCATCCCCCCTACGACCTGCAAATGTATGAATAGCTCATCCTTTTTTTCATCATACAGAGATATATAGAATGTACCAATATCCAAAAGACGATCTGCGCTGCGATAAGCTTCTGCCAATACCGCATCCAGGCTAAGGGTCAGTGCCATCTTCTTGCTGAACTCATTAAGAACTGCAAGTTCCTCAGCTCGCAGAACGGTTTCTTCATACAAACTCACATTTCGTACGGCGATGGCAGACTGATTGGCCATCGCAACCATCATTTCTACTTCTTCTTCAGTAAAATCTGGTTGATCCAGGCGATTGATGGCAGTCATTGTGCCGAAAATCTTTCCTCGATGGCCAACTGGAACAACAATAATGGCACCACAATTAGTATCAATTCGGCGCTGCTGAACTTCAGGGCTTTCACGGGGGTCAGGCTGATTCTTGGGCGAAAGAGCTGGTTTCCGCTCTTGAAGAACCCAACCACTCAGACCCAATAAAAGCTCATCAAAAGTGACCTCCACAACTTGATCCCATCCTTCACCTCCCATTACAAATTGGGTTACTTGTTCAGAAACCTTATCGAAAAGGATCAATGTCACTCGATCAGCTGGCAAGGCAGAAGCGACTTCTTCAACTACACCTTTGAGCAAATCTGTCAAACTATCCAGTGATGTCAGAGAACGACTGACATTGTACAGCGCCTCGGTTTGAGTAAGAGACATTTTTGTTTGATGATATAGCCGTTCTAGCTCTTCCTCAGCCTTTTTCTGCTCTGTAATTTCCTTGCCAATGGACTGAACTTCTACTAGATTTCCATCTTGATCAAAAATGCCCCGATCTGCCCAACTTTCCCAGATCTCTTGCCCCTCTGAGTTGGTCCACCAAAATTCATCAACTAAAACCGGATTTTCCGGTGTCAAGGAAGCGAGTTTGTCTTTTACTCTTTCCTGATCATCTTCGGGAAGTTCATCAAGGATTTTTTGACCCAGTAAATCATGCGCTGGTTTACTCATGGAACGGCAATAGCTTTCATTGACAAATGTGCGCGTAGTATCGGGCAGAATTCTTACAATATACTCTGTTTGATCTTGTACAACGGCGCGGAATTTCTCCTCGCTAAGACGCAAGGCTTCCTCAGCATTTTTCTGCTTCGTAATATCCCTGCCAGTCGATTGAACTTCTACAAGCTGTCCATCATCATCGAAAATGCCGCGATCTGTCCAACTTTCCCAACGAATAATTCCATCGGACGCAATTTTGGAATATTCATCAACAGATATTGGATTATCTGGGGTCAAGGATGCTATTTTTTTCTTGATCCTCGTCCTATCACTCTCTGGTATATCATCGATTATCTTTGTCCCTATAAGTTCATCTTGCGATCTTCCTAAATACTCGCAGTAACGTTTGTTCGCAAAAATGCGCGTCGTATCGGGCAAATAGCGCACCAAAAAATCAGCCTGATCTTGCACAACAGCACGATATTTTTCCTCGCTAATTCGTAAGGCTTCTTCAGCATTTTTCCGCTCAGTGATATCCCTCCCAATAGATTGAATGGCTACAAGTGTTCCATCTTCATCAAAAATTCCCCTGTCTGTCCATTGAAACCACCTGTTCTGTCTCTCTCCACTATCACTGAGATACTCCTCAACATATGTCGGTTGATCCGGGGTTAGCGAATTAATTCGAATAATGAGTCTCTCTTGAGATTTGCTGGATACCATGGAAAATATTTTTGCACCAACAATCTTTTCAGGAGATTTGTTGAACAATTCGCAATAACGGTTATTGGCAAATATGATCGTACCATCGGGCTCCCACCGGCTGATATATTCGGTTTGATCTTCAACAACTGTGCGATAGCGCTCCTCACTGCTACTCAGATCTTTGTACGCTCTTTCCAGATCAAGAGTTCTTTGCGCCACGCGGTCTTCTAATTCCAGATTGAGTTTTCGAACTTCAGCTTCAACGCGTTTACGCTCGGTAATATCCACAATCGAAAGGAACACTTTTTCCCAGGTATCCACATAGCCTGGGGCAATCGTAATTGTCACATCGGCAATTACGCGCTTCCCATCAATTGTGGTATAAGAGCATTCCTTAGATAACTGGTTTTTCTCTACAAGCTCAAGAATTTCATCTAAAAAATCACGTGGATCTAGGTTCTTATATGCAAGTGTTTTTCCATAGTGAGCAAAGTATTCTTGTTTATCATTTGCATTAAATAGATTCACAGTAGCCTGGTTGATGTCAGTGACAATAACCATCTCCAAGAATTGATCCCCTAGGGCAATGTTTTCCCTAAAATATTCTGAGAGATATTCTAATTTATTGGAGTTCAGCCTATCTAAATGGTTCCTCACAGCAGAAAAATCTTCTTCAATCAGGGCAATCGGAGAATCTTCAAATAGACCGCGATAGCGCGCTTCGCTTACTTTTAGTAATTCTTCAGACATTTTCCGCTCTGTAATATCGTTGATTATCGCAGTGTAATACTGACCATCCTCCGCTTCCATTGAGCTGAGATGAACTTCAGCTAAAAATGTAACCCCATCACTTTTTTGACCAACCGTTTCAAATATTTCTTGCGATCCATTCAACTTAATGACAGAGATATCTTTCCATTGAATATGGGGGAACAACCCATTGAAGGATTCATTCGTTAGTTCATCTCTCGAAAAGCCAAATACTTTCTGTGCTTGTACATTGGTTGTCAGCACTTGCCCATCTTGGTCAAAAACCACCACGCCACCAGGAGCGTAATTGAATAATGCTTCAAAGCGTTCCTCGCTGACTAAGCGAGCTTGCTCCGAGCGGCGGAACAAAGTATACGTGCTCGCCATACTCCCCGCTAAAACAAATAGATATCCAGTTGTTTTGAGTAGATGCGCAAAAATATAATGCGTATCGAAGATCTTCATTGATGAAGCCATGAACAAAACTTGGATCGCTACGGCACAGATCAGAGATAACACCAGGCTGTAATCAAATGGGTCATCCTTCCATGTCTCCATGCGAAGGTAACCAATCAATGCCAGGATAAAGAAGATGGCTGGAATGAATTCCGCTGGACGATTGAAGACAAACTGCGGATAGAAGATGGTTGGCAACGGAAGGATCGAGAATATGTAGATAGTCGCTATGGAAGATAAGCCCATACCAATATAGATGAAATTCTCATTTATTCGCTTCCTATCTGATCGGCTGGTAACCACCACGCTCAGCCATAGCACAACAGAGAGATATAGGCGAGATGCCAACCAGCTCCAGGCAGAAATCGAAGTTATGGATGATGTAAAGTTGCTGATGAAGAATTTAGAAGTTCCAAAAACATGATAGCCGTCGAGGATCGAGGTTCCAATAAAAGCAGCACCAAGAAATATATATTTATTGTTCTTGCGACTATAAAACCGCGCTAAGGCTGTTGTACCAACAAAAAACGTTAGGCACATTGAGATGACTTCAGTCCAAGAATGCCCTTCGAGAGTCCCCACAGTATCTAAACGCGCAGAAATAAAATATAAAACCAACAGCAATACCGCTAGCAGAACAAACGAATATTTCCGTATGGAAGATTGATGGGTGAAAAATTTATCCACAATACACTTCCTTGGTTGAATTCTCCGCAATTTCATTACAATAGCAAGATCACTATTTCGGAATTACAACCGCTCCTTCGGATGTTCGGTAGGTCTCTGGCCATATGACGGACATGTCCTCAGAGTTCTGATTTCGTTCGGTATATTGTAAAAACAACAATGGTACATCAGGCCATTGATGCCACATATAATCGGGTACAAACCCTTCAGCAGGATTTTTTGTGCCATACGGGAAATAATAATGGCCGGAAGCTAACTCGATATCAGTTTGCTCTAAAGCCTGGATGATTTCGTCGGGATCCAGCGATCCAGACCGGGTGATAGCATCCACCATGAGCCATAAAGAATCGTAGGCTTCGAAGGCGTATGCCTCGGGCCACTTTTCGAATAAATCATAATACTTCTCAGCAAAACTCATCCCCAGGGGATTGACGATCGAAGACCAAGGTCCAATCCTGGGCACGATCACATATTCGCCATTGGGAACTTGCTGCCAATATTGACCATCGTTCAAAGCGACCTGATTTGCAACCACAAGTGTTTTTTCATTGGGAGCAATACCAGCCTCGATGATTTGGTTGAGCAACACTAAGGAAGAATCCCCAGTCACTTTGATGATGATCGTATCTGGTGGATCATCCAAAAATGCGATCTGATTCAACGCAAAGGAAAAATCTCTTTCGTTAAATTCAACGCTTATCGGATCAAATTCAATGCCATATTCAGGAAACCATGTAGAGACGCTTGCTAGTTGCGCTTCTCCATAATTTGAGTTCTCAGCCACTATTATTGAACTGATGCGGCCATCTTGGTTAAAATCACCAACTTCTGCCAACCATTTGGCATCCATTTGGGCAGTGAAACTCGATGTTGGAGCAATGCGGAAAACCTCTGGGTATCCCGAGGCCGTTATCGCATCGCTATAAGTTTCCGCAAAGATGGTTGGCGTATGATATTGATGTACTACTTCCATAATCTCTAAACCTACTGCAGAGTGATATTCCCCCACGATTGCCACGACACAATTCTCTTCGATAAGTTCTGTCGCGATTTCCTTCCCTTGTTCTGGAATGCCGGCTGTGTCTTCGATAAGCAGTTGAACTGGCTTACCCTGGATGCCGCCGCCCTGATTGATTTCATCAACGGCCATTTGGAAGGCCGCCTTCATTGCTTCTCCACCAATGATTGCACCAGGTTCAGAAAGGGGTACGGTTGCCCCAATGATAATCTCATCAACTTCAGATATTTCCGTTGCAGCGCAACCTACTTTCTGAACATCGCTCTCAGAGAGATTGCCATCACTCGTTGACTGGCATCCAACAGAAAATAAAGCAAGAAAAAAAACGATCATTCCAATGTAGAAATTCTTTTTCCAAGACATGACTGACCTCGCTGCTATTTCATGTTTCCCTATAGAAATGTATTATTACCTGGACTTTGTCCATTTGGGACCTTTCAAGGTGAGTAACATACGGCTTCA
>CAZLNX010000018.1:0-36169 GCA_964560795.1 uncultured Anaerolineales bacterium
GAATCTCTCCGGGGACAGTATCAATGTGTCCAAGCAGGATCACCTGGCGAGGTCCCTCTCCGAGCATCCCTACGGCATTGCCAGCATCATCTTGAAAAGAGCGGTCAAAGCCCAATTCCGTCATGCGTCCGATCAGCCAGTTGACGGCCTCAGCTTCGCTCCCAGATGGACTGTAGCGGCGCACGAGTTCGATGATAGTCTGGTAGTCGAACTGGTCAGCGGTTGTCATTTTTCACTTGTCAGTATTTCACTCAGCGCTTCAATCACCCGGTCAATCTGCTGGCGTGTGATCACCAACGGTGGCAGCAGCCGGATGACAGTCAGCCCGGCAGGGAGCGCCAGGATGCCGCGCTCGGTCAGGGCGGCGATGAAGGGAGCCACCTTTTGTTTGATTTCAATTCCCACCATCAAGCCCATACCGCGCACGCTGCGAATCAGGGGCGATTCGATTTTGTTCAATTCGTCGATCAAATACGCGCCCAGTTCAGCTGCTCGTTGGGGGAGTTGCTCACCTTCGAGCGCGTTCAGCGCCGCCAGTGACGCGGCTGCTGCCAGAGGATTGCCACCAAACGTTGAGCCATGGATGCCGGGAGAGAGTTCAGCAACGCGTTCCCCGAGCAGCACTGCACCCATTGGTACGCCCCCCGCGATGGATTTCGCCAAACAGAGTAAATCAGGTTGCAAGTTGAAATGTTCCAGCGCGAACATTTTGCCTGTGCGCCCAAAACCTGTTTGGATTTCGTCAATAATAAACAGCGCGCCGTGCTGGCGGCAAAGGTCTTGGGCGCCTTGGAAATATTCGGCGTCACCAGGATGTACGCCGCCTTCGCCTTGCACAATTTCCAGGATTACGGCTGCGGTGTTCTCGTCAATTTGGGATGCCAGTTTCTCCAGGTTGTTATAAGGGACATGGTGAATATCCGGCACCAGGGGAGTGAAGGGCGCGCGGTATTTCTTGTTCCAGGTGGCCGAGAGTGCGCCCATCGAGCGTCCGTGGAAGCCGCGCATGGAGGCGATGATCTTCGTGCGTTTTGTGCTGAAACGGGCAAACTTGAAAGCTGCTTCGACAGCTTCAGTACCGGAATTGGTCAGGAACACACGCTGCATGCCCTCGGGTGCTAAACTGGTCAGCTTGGCGAGTAATTTGGCGCGCGTGTCATTGTAGAACATCTCCGGACAAGAGATTATCCGGGCGGCTTGCTCGCTGATCGCTGCTACAACCGCCGGGTGCGCATGTCCCAGGTTGGCTGCGCCCTGCCCGCCAACACAGTCGATATATTCGTTGCCCTGCTCATCCCAAAGATTGGCTCCTTCCCCACGGATAATGGTCAATTCTCGCTTGGCATAAACGCCAGAAGTATATTGAGATTCAAGTGGAATTGTGTTGCTCATATGTTCGTCCTCGTTAGTTTTGCGATGTGCTCAAATAATGGTTTTGCAAACTTCGGTAGCGCAATTTATCCTTATTAGCAGCTTGAATTGCAGAAACTGCCGCCGCTGCTGCTGATAACGTTGTGAGTAAGGGAATATCCATCAGGGTTGCCGCGGCGCGAATTTCAGCGCCATCAAAGTGGGCGTTAGGCCCTAAGGGGGTGTTCAAGATTAATTGCACTTCTCCACTTCGGATTAAATCAACGGTATGCGGGGATCCATCCGCCATTTTATTGATGTAGGAAACTGGCAATCCCACCCGACGAATGAAATCTGCAGTGCCAGGTGTAGCATAAAGTCGAAAACCCATCCGGTGCAGATCGCGGGCAAATTTGAGTGCCGCACTTTTATCGTAATCATTGACTGAGATTAACGCTGCTCCGTTTTGGGGCAATCCCATCCCGGCGGCAATCTGTGATTTGGCGAATGCGTGTCCAAAATGCGAGGCATGACCCATGACTTCACCGGTAGAACGCATTTCTGGGCCAAGTAAAGCATCAGAACCGGTCAGTTTTTTAAACGGTAGTACCGCCTCTTTAATAAAGAAGCCATCGACGCGTGGTTCATCTAAGACTCCCAATTCATCCAGTAAACGCCCAGCCATAATTTGCGCTGCGTTATAAGCTAGGTTCAAGCCTGTAGCTTTACTGGCATAAGGAACTGTCCGCGAGGCGCGTGGGTTGACTTCCAATACGTAGACTACATCATCTTTAAGGGCAAATTGTACGTTCATCAGACCGCGCACTCCCAGCGCCAGCCCCAGTTGCTCGGTATATTCTGTCATAATCGATTGGTGATAGGCACTTACTTTATAGGGTGGTAGCACACAGGCTGCGTCGCCAGAATGTACACCGGCTTCCTCAATATGCTGCATCACAGCTCCAACGACCACTCGCTCTCCATCGGCCAGGGCATCTACATCGATCTCAAAGGCGTCTTCCATGAATTTGTCGATTAAGATTGGTTGTCCCGGTGCGGCCGCGATAGCCTTTTCGATGAACCCTTGCAGACTATCTTCACTTTCGACCATAGCCATGGCGCGCCCACCAAGCACAAATGAAGGACGCACCAAAACAGGATACCCAATCCGCTGGGCAACTTCTTGGGCTTCATTCAGCGAACGGGCGATACCGTTTTCCGGCTGGGGGATGTCCAGCTCTGCCAGCAGTTTGGCAAATTCCTCGCGGTCTTCTGCAAATTGGATGGCATGCGGAGATGTCCCCAAAATCTTAACCCCTGCAGCTTCCAATCCAGCCGACAAATTCAATGGAGTTTGACCACCGAACTGTACGATTACGCCCTCAGGTTGCTCGCGGTCGATCACGTTGAGCACATGCTCCAGGGTGAGCGGCTCGAAGTACAAACGGTCGGCGGTGTCGTAATCGGTTGAGACCGTCTCGGGGTTACAGTTGTACATGATGGTCTCGTAACCCATCTCGGAGAGTGCAAAGCAAGCCTGGCAACAGCAATAATCGAACTCGATGCCTTGTCCAATACGGTTGGGTCCGCCGCCCAAGATCATGATCTTGGGTTTATCGGTTGGGCGAGACTCATCTTCCATCTCGTACGCTGAGTATAAATACGGCGTCTGAGCTTCGAACTCCGCCGCACAGGTATCCACACGCTGGAATGTGGGCGTAATATTAAATTGTTGACGCAACTTTCTAATTGTGACTTGTGAATGGTTATTATTAAATTGTGAATTTTGGATGCGGGCGATGTGCGCATCCGCAAAGCCCATTTGTTTGGCTTTGTGCAAAATATCTTGCGCTTCAGGATTGTCAGCACTCAATTCACAATTTCCAATTTCTAATTCACAATTGATAATTTCGTGCATTTGCGCCAGGAACCACAAATCATATCCGGTGGATTGGGCAATATCCTCGAGGGAATTCCCCGCTTGAACAGCCCGGTAGACCTTGAAAAGGCGGTCCGCGGCTGGAATTTGGAGTGCTACTGTTCCCTGGGGTTGTGTGCTAGCCTCCAAAGTTGGTCCGCTGCCGTCTAGAGCGTCTACCCCGATTTCTAAGGATTGAACCGCTTTATTGAGCGCCTCGGGGAACGTCCGACCCAATGCCATCACCTCCCCAACGGATTTCATCTGCGGCCCAAGGATGGGATCCACCCCGGGGAACTTTTCGAAAGCCCAACGTGGGATTTTTACGACTACATAATCTAGCGAAGGTTCGAAAGCCGCTTGTGTCTGTTTGGTGATATCGTTTTGGATTTCATCGAGGGTATAGCCTGCGGCGACCAGGGCGGCAATCTTGGCAATTGGGAATCCGGTAGCCTTGGAAGCCAGCGCCGACGAGCGGCTGACACGCGGGTTCATCTCGATCACCAGGGAGCGTCCGGTCTTCGGGTCAACGGCGAACTGAACATTGGCACCCCCTGTTTCCACACCTACGGCGCTGATTACTCGCCAGGCAAGGTCACGTAAAATCTGGTATTCACGGTCGGTGAGGGTCTGCGCGGGGGCAACCGTAATACTATCGCCAGTGTGGATGCCCATGGGGTCGAGGTTCTCAATCGAGCAAACCACCACAAAGTTGTCGACCCGGTCGCGCATGACTTCCAGTTCAAATTCCTTCCAGCCCATAATCGATTCTTCCAGCCAGGCCTGACCTATGGGTGATTCAGCCATCGCTTTGCGAACAGCCTCGGCCAGTTCTGCGGGTTCGAGGATCCAGGCTGCCCCCGCGCCCCCCATGGCGAAGGAAGCCCGCACGAGTACAGGGAAACCGGTTTCTGCTACCAGTGCCTCAGCCTCCTGCTGAGAATGGGCTGGCCCACCTTTCGGGATGGGGATGCCGGCCTTCAGCATGGTTTCACGGAACATCATACGGTCTTCGGCAGCTTTGATGGCTGGTAAATTGGCGCCGATAAGCTGCACACCGAATTTTTCCAACACGCCATTCTCGCTGAGCGCCAGCGCTAAATTGAGCCCAGTCTGCCCGCCGACAGTGGGGAGCATGGCGTCAGGTTTTTCCTGGACGATAATGGCTTCTAACGCTGCCGGCGTCAGCGGCTCGATGTACGTGGCATCTGCGATCTCAGGGTCGGTCATGATAGTGGCCGGGTTGGAGTTGACCAACACAATGCGGTAGCCTTGCTCGCGCAGTGCCTTGACAGCCTGGGTGCCAGAGTAATCGAACTCGGCGGCCTGCCCGATTACTATCGGACCGGAGCCGGGGACTAGGATGGTGTGAATATCATCTCGCTTAGGCATAGACCGCCTCCCGGATGAGGGTGAAGAACTCATCAAAAATATTATGGGCGTCGTGCGGGCCAGGGGCGGCTTCGGGATGGAACTGAACACTGATCACGGGCTTATTCTTCAGTCGAATACCTTCCAGTGATTCATCATTGAGGCTTTTGTAGGTAACCTCAACTTCCAAGGGATCTAAATCGTTTGCGGTGACACAGTAATTATGATTCTGGGCTGTGATCAGTACTTTGCCGGAGGGCAGGTGCTGAACGGGATGGTTGCCGCCATGGTGCCCAAATTTGAGTCGATGTGTTTCCGCACCCAGCGCGCGGCCGATCAACTGGTGCCCCAGACAGATGCCTAAGATCGGGATCGCTGTTTCCAGTAGATTACGTACGGCTTCAACGGCGTAAGGTAGCCCAGCCGGGTCGCCGGGGCCATTGGAAAGGAAGATTCCGTTGGGGTTCAGGGCCAACACTTCGTCAGCGGGTGTATCTGCCGGAACGACAGTGATACGAGCCCCAAAGTTGGCCAGATGGCGAAGGATATTGCGTTTAATGCCGAGGTCATAGGCAACAATATGTACGGGAGTAGGGTCTCCGATGGAATCTTCCGCTGTGTTCCATGACTCCGTTGCGCGCGGATTTTTACGCACCCACTCATCGCCTGCATCCCCTCCCCAAAGGTAATTTTCGGAGCAGGTTACCTGTTGGACCATGTCCAAACCGTCCAGGCCGGACCAACCTCGAGCCATGTCAAGCAAGGCTTTAGGATCGGTGCCTTTTGTAGAAATAGCGGCCTTTTGCGTGCCGCCATCTCGTAATTTTCGGGTCAAATATCGAGTATCTACACCGCTGATACCTGGGATGCCGTGTTCAGCCAGCCAATCGGAGAGAGTCGTCATCGCTCGCCAGTTAGAGACCATCGGGCTGAGTGAGCGTATTACGACTGCTGAAACCTGTGGAGTGGAAGATTCATAATCTTCATTGTTAATGCCCACATTACCAATATGTGGAACAGTGAATAGCACCGCCTGGCCACGATAAGATGGGTCGGTGCAAATTTCTTGATAGCCGGTCATGCTGGTATTGAATACCAGTTCGAAGACCGTATCTGCGATGGCACCAAAGGTTTTACCTTGAATTATGGTGCCATCTTCTAGAACGAGGGTAGCATTGTGCATTTTGCCGGCTCCTTTTTTGCTAAAATCCGGCTGATTTTAGCACCCCAACCAGATGTTGTCTAGACAAGTTGGTCTCTGTCAATCTGGCACCTTTAAATTCGTTTTTTATCTCAATAATTGCTGTAAACATTGGTCAGAAAATCTTTATTGGCTTCTTGCCCTTGCCTAGGACATGCCTGTGGCACTATGCAATTATGGTGCCCTGACCTGCTAAGGCATTGGAAATTGGGTTTTCCACTCTCCCATCGGCAATGATGACTTGCTTTACGCCATCCCGGAGAGCTTCTTGTGAGCCCAATACTTTTTTCTTCATGCGTCCTTGGGCGATATCCAGCGCGCCTTCTAACTCTACTTGAGAGATGTTCTTGATCAACGAACTTTCATCAGGGAAGTTTCTCAGTAGGCCGGGAACTGCGGTGAGCAGTAAGAGGGCGTCAGCATTCAACGCTGCGGCGACCATGGCAGCTGCCCGATCAGCATCGACATTGAGGGCTTCACCATTCTCACTGACTGCTAAAGGTGCGATTACAGGGGTGTAACCGGCCTCCAACAGCGTGTTCAATAAATCCGCATTGACTTGTTGGATTTTGCCTGTGTAATCATCGCGCAGCATTTTCCGTTTACCGTTTTCGATGATGCGGATAGCGGCTTTGCGTTTGGCGACCATCACTTTCCCGTCGAGACCGCTCAGGCCAAACGCGTTGACGCCTAACGTTTGCAGTTGTTCCACTAATAAAGTGTTGACCTTGCCATTGACCGCCATAGAAAAGACTTCAAGGGTTTTGCGGTCCGTGTAGCGCGATGTGAATCCTGAAGGGGAAGTTACAAAACGGGGTGGATAGCCTACGGCTTCTCCAATGGCGTTGGCCTCAGCCGAGCCGCCATGCACCAGCACTAAACGTTGACCTTGTTCTAATAACGCGACCGCATCCTGGCAGATGGCAGAAAAGTCAACACCTTCCGTGCCACCGAGTTTTACAACGATTGTAGATTGCATATTGTTCATCTTTTTTCCACTAAGTACACGAAGATCACTAAGGACACAAAAGAAATGTTGGTGTCGCTTGGTGTCCTTCGTGGATTTTTATATTGGGTGTAGCCCAGGAAATTCCAGCCCCAGGGTTTCGTCGAAGCCAAGCATCAAGTTCATCGACTGCACCGCCGAGCCGGACGCACCTTTCATCAGGTTGTCGATGGCACAGATAGAGATCACATGTCCTGTAGTGGGATCCAGGTCGAAGCCCAGGTCGGCATAGTTGGAGCCGGCCAGGATTTTGGGTTCAGGGACGCGGTAGATTCCGCGCCGTTCTTTGACCACCCGCAGGAATGGGCTCTCGGCCACGGCACTCCGGTAGGCCTTCCATAAATCTTTGAGAGCCACGCCATCTTTGACATATCCATGAACGGTGGCCAGCGCGCCGCGTACCAGGCCCACCGAGGTCATGGTCAGAGAGACGTTTTGTATACCCATCTCTTGAATGACTTCGGCCGTATGACGGTGCCCGTAGGGTGCATACGTGCGTACCACGCTGCTGCGTTCAGGATGATGAGAGCCAGAGTTGACTGATGCACCGCCCTCCGAAGAGCCTACTTTTAACTCAATGATGACACTTTTGCTGGTATCGAGCAGTTCAGCCTGGATGAGTGGCAGCAGTGCCAGGTTGCTGGCTGTGGCATTGCAGCCCACCCCACTGACATAGTTAGCCGCACTCAGTTCTGCACGGTGAAGTTCTGGCAGGCCGTAAACGAACTTCGCCAGCCAATCGGGAGTTGCGTGGGCTTCCCCGTACCATTCTTGATAAAGGTCGGGACTTTTAAGGCGGAAATCGGCCGAGAGATCAATGATATATTCCGCAACTTCAGCATACCGTTCGATATTGTGTTGGGCTTGCCCATGGGGCAAAGCCAGGAAGAGCACATTCGTAGGCTGAAGCTCCTCAGGGGAAGTAAACTTCAGGCTGGTTTGCTTGCGCAGGTTAGGATGGGTCTGGTAGACATACTCACCCAGCTTTTGGCGCGAAGTGACCTGGATGATTTCTATTTCCGGGTGAGCTACAAGCAAGCGGAGTAATTCTCCGCCGGTGTAACCCGACCCGCCGATGATAGACGCTCGAATCATAAAAACTCCTTTGAAAATTTGATGGTCTCCCTGTTAAGTGTGGCTGATTAAAAATCGGCTCAAATTTCACCGCGAAGACGCAAAGATCGCAAAGATTATCTATTTTTTCCTCATTCTTAGCGTTCTTGGCGTCTTTGCGGTTCAAATCAGCACTTATCCAGTTAGCAACACTCAAGAGGGAGACTACCGAAAATTTGAGATTGGATATTAGATATTGGATAATGGATATTGAGCATCCAATTGCCAATATCTAATATCTATTCTCTATCCTTCTTCTCTTCAGCCACATCAATCAGATAATCAACAATCATCCCAGCGATATCAATTCCGCTGGTGGGTTGGGCCGTGTTGAACTCCAGGGTGTGGTTGATTTCATTGATCAGGTAGCCGCGCTCCGGATGTTCGATCACATCTACAGCCAGCACTCCACTTCCGACGGCTCGTGCTGCCTCCCCGCAAAGGGTTTCCAATTCAGATGACAGCGGGCAAACCTCGCCGATCCCGCCTCGGGATGTGTTCGTAATCCAGTGCGGTGATTTGCGGTAAATGGCCGTGATAGCACGGTCGCCGACCACGAAAACGCGGATATCGCGCCCGGGCTTTTCGATGAATTCCTGGATATAGAAGATCGAATGCTGGTATGAACCGAGTACTGCTTTGTGTTCCAAAATGGCCTCAGCGGCATCGCGGTCGTTGATCTTAGCCAGCAGACGTCCCCAAGAGCCAACCACGGGTTTTAGCACTGCAGGGTAGCCAAGGTTTTCAATGGCTTCCAGGGCAGACTCCGTGGTAAAGGCAACCTGAGTGTGGGGCTGGGGCACATTGGCTTTGGCCAAGGCGGTGCTGGTAGCGATCTTGTCACCGCAAGCCTCGGACACTGTGGCCGTGTTAACTGTGGGAATGCCCCAGGCATTCAGCGTTCGCAAGGCATACAAACCACGCGCATAGCTGATGCTGCGCTCAAGGATAGCGTCGTATTTCAACCAGGGTTCAGGGTTGTCCAAGTTGAAATGAATCTTGCGGTCGTCCAGGCGATCGTAATCAACATTACGCTGTTCTAAAGCCGCAAAGATCCATTTTTCTTCGACGCGCACCCTTGAGTAGAGCACGCCAATACGGGGATTACTCACCCCAATCCTCTTCTTCCATGGGGGCTAATTCGACTTCGGCCGGATCGAGCGAAGTCACTTCCAGGTCTACGCCGCAGTCTGGGCAGACGATGATTTCATTGGCTTCAGTACCGTTTTCGAGTTCGAGTTCGGCAATACATTCGGGGCAAGCTAATTGAGACATGATTTACTCCTTTAAACTTTCTTTTGCTTGTTGGATTTGTTCTTTCACGGCTTCCGGTGCTGTTCCACCGAACGCCTTCCGCCGGGCGATGCTGCCCCGCGGGTTGAACACTTGATAAACTGATTCATCAAAAATTGGATGGATGGATTGGTATTCGGCCAGGGACAACGCCTCGAGGGATATCTCTTTTTCAAGAGTGAGCCTCACAACCTGACCTGTGATGTGGTGCGCTTCCCTGAAGGGGATACTACGCCCGACGAGATAATCTGCTAAGTCTGTGGCCAGCATACCTGTATCGATAGCAGACTCCATTCTTTGGGGATAAGCCGTGAGCGTATTCAGCGCGTTCGATATGACGGGCAACAGCGCCATCAGCGTATCGTAGGCCGCAAAGACAGGCACTTTGTCTTCTTGCAAGTCTTTATCGTACGTGGATGGCAGACCTTTGAGCGTAGCCAGCAATCCGGTGAGATACCCCAACAGCGTCCCGGCTTTGCCGCGCGCCAATTCAAAAGGATCAGGATTCTTCTTCTGGGGCATCAGGCTGGAGCCGGTAGCGTAGGCATCATCAAGTTCGAAGAAGGCGAATTCTGAACTGGTAAACAGCACCATATTTTCGGCAAGTTTGCTGAGGTGGGTGCCAATCAACGCCGCGATAAAGAGAAATTCTGCCGCAAAATCTCTATCGGATACAGCGTCAATACTATTGGGTGAAGGTTGTTCGAAGTCCAGGCTTTGTGCCAGGGCATGACGGTCGATGGGGAATGGCGTACCGGCCAGCGCGCTTGCTCCTAGGGGCAATACAGCGACGCGCTCCCTCAACGACGCCAGACGCTCTAGATCTCGTCCTAAGGGCCAGAAGTGAGAGAGCCACCAATGGCTGAGTAAGATTGGCTGGGCGCGCTGCAAGTGGGTGTAGCCGGGCATCATGATGTCCAGGTCAGTTTCAGAGCGGTGCACTAAGGTAGCCTGTAAATCGGTCAGAGCATTCGTCAGGTTTGGCAGATGATCGAGCAGCCAGAGGCGGAAATCAGTGGAGACCTGGTCGTTGCGGCTGCGCCCGGTGTGTAGTTTCCCAGCCAGCGGACCGATGATCTCACCCAAACGGCGCTCCACGGCGGTGTGGATGTCTTCGTCTTCGGGGGTGAAGGTAAAACTCTGGGAGCGAAATTCAGACTCAATTTGGTTCAGACCAGCCTCGAGCTGAGTCTGCTCGTCCGCCGTCAAAACGCCAGATAACGCCAGGGCCTCAGCCCAAGCTTTGCTGCCGCGCACATCTTGCTCTGCCATACGCTGATCGAAGCTGATCGAGGCATTAAGTTCCCACATTTGTGAGTCTGCGTTTCCGTTAAAACGACCTTTCCATAAAGACATTGTTCACTCCGTTGACATCAAACTGTTTACTGTTCAGTCTCTCTTGAAGCGCGAATAATCCGGTTTGGGCAAATTCATCCCAGAAACAGGCAGATTGTTGAGGGCACGCACTTTCAACGGCAGGCCATAGAGGTGAATGAAGCCCTCAGCATCGGATTGATCGTAGACGTCTTCTTGGCCGAAGGTGGCGAAGTCTTCGCGATAAAGTGAGAAGGGGCTCTTGCGCCCGACAGGGATGATATTGCCCTTGTAGAGTTTCAGCCGTACGGTGCCGGTGACTGGACCTTGGGTGTTATCCATGAAGGCGTCGATGGCTTCTTTGAGCGGGGAGAACCACAAGCCGTTGTATAGCAATTCGGCGTATTTGAGCGCTACCATATCCTTGAATTGGATGGTGGATTTATCGAGCACCAGGGATTCGAGTTCGCGGTGGGCGGCAAAGAGGATCGTGCCGCCGGGCGTTTCGTAGACCCCGTGCGATTTCATGCCCACGAGACGATTTTCGATGAGATCGGTGCGCCCAATGCCGTGCACGCCGCCAATGGTATTGAGTTGCGTGATCAGTTGGGCCGGGGTGACTTTCTCGCCGTTGAGGGTTGTTGGTACCCCTGAATCGAACTCAATTTCCACATATTCGGGCTGGTTGGGGGCGTTCTCAGGGGATGCGCTGAGCAAGAACATGGATTCTTCAGGCTCAACCCAGGTCTCTTCCAGCGGGCCGCCCTCGTGGGAGAGATGCCACAGGTTGCGGTCACGGCTGTAGATGGATTTGAGCGTGTTGGGGACAGGGATGCCGCGCTCGGCTGCATATTCAAGCGCGTCTTCTCTGGAGCGGATATCCCATTCACGCCAGGGGGCGATGACTTTTAGCCGCGGGTCAAGGGCCATCACGGTCAACTCGAAGCGTACTTGATCGTTGCCTTTTCCAGTAGCGCCATGGGCAATGGCATCGGCGCCGACCTCATGGGCTATATCAACCAGGTGTTTCGCAGTTAGCGGTCGGGCTACAGATGTACCTAATAGATATTTGCGCTCATAGATAGCGCCAGAGCGCACCAGTGGGATTAGATAGTCACTGGCGAACTCTTCTCTCAGGTCTTTTATGAAGATCTGGCTGGCGCCGCTGGCAAGAGCTTTCTCTTCCAGGCCATCCAGTTCATCGCCCTGGCCTAAGTCGGCAGTGAAACATACGACTTCACAACCGTAGTTCTCTTTGAGCCAGGGCACAATTACAGATGTGTCCAGACCGCCAGAGTAGGCAAGTACGACTTTTTTTGCAGATTTTGTAGGGTGACTAGGCATAAATTTCTCCTTTTTGGTTTTCCCCAGTTCTTGGGGAATTGAGAGTGATTAGGAAAATAAAAAGCCCTCCTTGGGAAGGAGGGCTTTGATTACACAAATTGAGCGCGTTGTTTGTTTTTTATAATTATCCAAACACGAACGCCCGACCTTCCCAGGTGGGGGGCGGGGGCTTAGATCGAGTACGTCGAGCGCGGACAATTATGGGTAACAACATATTGGGCGGGAGTTTAGCACGATGAAATAGGTTCGTCAAGGGAAGATGTAATTTTGTTTCCAATTTTTGGAATCACCAGGGATTGTTGTACAGATGGGATCATCTGGCGCGTGCGTTGGTCCATGCGTTGGATAATGTTGTGAGCTTTCTCCGGAGCAGATTCTAACTGCGTGAGATGAAAATCTTCTTGAGCGATCCTTAGCAGTACTTCTGATGGGGAAGTGTGACCATTTTTGTAGACACTATCTTTAAATATTGCCGTGATCTGGCGGGCGGTTTCCTCGTCAATTTGGAAATAATGAATCTCTTTGAGAAAATAATGCACTACGTTCCAGCCCGAGAGCGGACCGAGTAAGATATCGCGCTCGCTGACTCCAAACATATCCAGGGGATAGGCCTCGTAGGTGCTGGAATTTCGCAGTACAGCGCCGGAATGCACACCGGCCGTGTGCGTACGATTGGTCAGGCTGACCGGCTCTTTGGCTGGTACCAGGGTTTTGAGTTTGTGAGCGGCCAAAACGTTGATCGGGTATGAACCTCGCAGGTTGTACCCCTCTAGGGAATCGAATTTGCGCTCAATGAACAGGTTGAAAAGCAGCGCCGTCATCGACGTGATGCCCGAACGCTCGCCTAACCCCAGCAGCGTTGTGTTGACATATTGCACACCGGCCTCCACGGCTGCCAATGTATTGATGATGCCTAAGCCGCGGTCATCATGAAAATGGGCTTCCAGCGGGGTATCCGGATACCGTTCTCGGAAGGCGTGTACCCGTTCGCGTATTTGTTCTGGCGTTGCCACGCCGACGGTATCTGGTATGCCCAGTCTGTCCAAATAAGGTATCAGGGGGTCGTACACTTCAAAGAGATGTTCTAACGGTGTTCGAAATGCATCTTCGCCGCTGAATCGCAAGATCAAATGGGGGTAATTGCGGCGCAGCTCTACGAGAAGTTCTGCGGCTCGGGATGAGATTTCATCCAAATCTTTGCCATGGTTGTAAGACCGAGATTGGGGAGATGTGCCGAAATACATGTTCAACCCGTCAAAACCGGCTTCTACTGCTGCTTCAATGTCACTTCTGTGGGCACGTACATGGGCTAATAGAAATGTGTATCCCTTTTGCGTGATCAACGTATCCCGCATGTCCCGAATGGCTTTGAAATCTTCGGCCTCTTGCTTGCTGACTACGGGAGAAAATAATTCAATGAACTTGGCTCCAAATAGGATCAATGCTTGTGTGATCTCAACTTTATCTTGCCGGGTGAAATAATATTTGTAATAGTCGTGCAGCAATGATGTTTGCTGCCCCTCTCGCAAGGTAGTATCAATAATTTCTAATGCCCGCGGTGAATAATGACTGATAGAATTGCTCTGGATCATGATTATGCTCCCAAGGGCGTAACTTTTGTAGTGGAGAAGTCGGAAGCAGTGATGGGGTAAGGATGCAAAACCGGTTCGGTTATGGCATCGTGGGCTAGTACATCTCTTTTACCATTAGCAACATCTAACAGGTAATCCACAATCAAATTTGGTAGATCTACGCCGGTAAGGGGCACAGTGGTGTGAAATTCCATTGTGTGATTGATCTCGTTTACCATCATGCCCTCCTCGGGGTGCTCAAACAGATCCACAGCCAGCATCCCACCGCCGACCGCTCGGGCCGCGCGCATGCTCAATTCATGGATTTCTGGCGTCACCGGGCAAATCTCGCCGGAGCCGCCGCGCGCTGTATTCGTGATCCAGTGCGGCGAGTGGCGGTAAATCGCGCAGACAGTTTCATCGTCAAAGACGAAAGTGCGGATATCGCGGCCCGGTTTTTCAATATATTCCTGAATATAAAAAACCGAGTGTTGATAAGACCCGAGCACGGATTTATGTTCCAGGATGGTTTCGGCAGCATCGCGATCGTTGATTTTTGAAAGCAAGCGTCCCCAGGAGCCGACTACTGGTTTGAGTACCACAGGATACCCAATTTCTTCAATGGCTTCCAAGGCGGATTCTGGTGTGAAGGCGACGGCCGTTTTCGGTTGGGGGACCCCGGCTTGTGCTAGTGCTGCTGTCGTGTTCAGCTTGTCACCGCAGGTTTCTGAAACCCGAGCCGTGTTGACAGTGGGGATACCCCAGGAATTGAGCACACGCAGAGCATATAATCCACGCACGTAGCTGAGATTACGTGCCAAGATTACGTCGAATTGCGACCAGGGCTCTGGGTTATCTAGATCGAAACTGATCTGACTATCATTGATGCGTGTGTACTTTACACCGCGATTTTCCAATGTGGCGAAGATCCATTTCTCTTCTACACGTACTCTCGAGTACAAAATTCCGATATGCGGCGATGACATAGTGATACCTCCAAGGTTTAATATAAAAAAACCGCCCTCTTGCGGCTTTCAATCCAGAGGGCGGTTCGTAGATCGTAACTGGTTCGATCAAATTAGAGATTTCATCCGTGCAACCTCAAAAGACCGAAAGCCGTAAGACGTAGCGGTTTTTGGCTCTTCTTAGCCTTCTTTGCAGAGGAATGCACGGTAGAGATCAACATATTGGGCAGGAGTTTAGCATTGGGCTTGTGATCCGTCAAGGATTTCAAGATTTTTTCCTGAGTTTGCGTGCCTTGAACATGCCGCTATCCTTTTTGATGTGGATCTTGCCTCCATTGGTTGTCATCTCCTGTTCGATGAAACGCTTGAAATCGTCCCGGTTGTTCTCATCTAACCCGGAGCGGACAGAGGACAGAACATAATCTACCAATGCATCGGCCTCGGTTACGAGTAAATCGTCAGGATAGCGATGGAGTTCTACGTGTGAAAACCATTCTTGTAGTTGGGGTTTGCCCTTCTCCAAGGTGAAGTGGTTTTCTTCGATTCGGAAGACGGACTCGATATTGGGGTCGAATTTGGCGAGCAATTTTGGTAACTCGTGCAAATGGTTTTCTCCAACCGTGGAGCAGAAGAACAGGCCTTCGTCCTTGAGAAATCGTTGTATCTCAGAGAGTGCTTTTGGTCTATCTGGGACATGATAGAGAAAATGGTTGGCGATGACGGCATCGAAGTGCTTGGCATCATAAGGGATAGACTGTGCGTCGATGATCTTGAAGGCGAATGGGTGTGTTTCTCCCGCTAAATTCTGCTGCGCTTTTTCTAGCATTCCGGGTGAGAAGTCTGAAAGCGTAATCTCCCACCCAGGCGAGATTCGATGCATATTTTCCCCCCACAGATCACCAGGACCACATCCCAACTCAAGGATGCGGCATTTTTCGGGCAAATCATAGCGGTCGAAAACCCATGGAAACCAGCCGTATTTATTTGTGCTGAACTCAATATGCAGGCGTATGCGAGCGTTGAGATTGCCAGCATCCTGGTATTGTTCGTTGAGTAAATAATCAGGATCGTTTAGTTTGTGCATGGAGAACTCCGGGATTAGAGATGGTGATGATTATATTCGAAAAGCTCTTGACATCGACATATATTTTATGTATAATCATCGTAAAAATACGATAGAAAGAAGATTCATATGACTGAGAATGTGCTAGAAGCCTGCTGTACCCTTGACATTGCAGGCGAAGAACAAGAGAAACTCACCTATATGTTCAAAGCCCTGGGAAATCCTACCCGGTTTGAGATCATGAAATTCCTGATCACTCATCCAGGATGCATTACGGGCGATATAGTTGATTTCCTACCCATTGCCCAGGCAACGGTTTCACAGCACTTGAAAGTTCTCCGTCAAGCCGGTTTTATTTCGGGCACTGTGGAAGGTACTGCAACCAGTTATTGCCTTCATGAGGAAAATATCGCTTGGTTTCGTAACAAAGTTGGAGAGATTTTTTAGAAACTAAAAATTTTTTACTCGAAATCATCGTAAATATACGATAAAAGGAGATAACCATGTTAGTTCATATTTATGCAATCCTGGAATATGTTGCCGAAAGCTTCATTCACATTTGGCCCTATTTGTTGATCACTATCCCAATAGCAGTAGCGGTGCAAATGTCAGGGGCTTCGAAGTATATCAGTCGGGCGTTCACCGCTCGGCCGCTGGTCGCGATCGTTTTGGCGACAGCTGTGGGTGCTTTTAGCCCGCTCTGCTCTTGTAGCGTAGTTCCCGTTGTAGCGGCTATGTTGATTGGTGGAGTTCCACTTGCCCCTGTGATGTCATTCTGGCTGGCTTCCCCCTCGATGGATCCAGAAATTTTCTTCCTAACAGTGGGTTCTTTGGGTTGGGATCTGGCTGTTTGGAGATTGATTTCTACACTGGTCTTGAGTCTGAGTGGGGGATTCATTGTGAATGGCCTTACTCAGCGAAATTTGTTAGGAGAAGATATCCTTCGGAGCGTGCAGTCAATTCAAGCGAAAACGCTTGTTCAAGTTTTGAAGGATGTCTCGCAGACTATCAAGAGCCGAATGAGGTTACAAGACCCCAGACACGGTATTCTATTGCCTGCTTTGGTTATGGAGACTCCGACATCCGCTGATCAAGGAAGTAACTGTATAGAGATACCTGATGTTCAATTTCAAGCTGTTACTACGATAACTTCACCTGCATCGTCAATATCTCAATCTGGAGTCAGCCAGACAACATCCTGTACTGATGGTAATCAGTGTGGGGTAACAGAGAAGCCGAACGCGTCATCTTTTGGGACTCGACTAGCTAAGGAAACCTGGATGGCAACTACGATGGTGATTAAATTTATGGTGCTGGCCTGGATTATCGGCGCATTTATCAATTTATACGTTCCCGAGGGGTGGATTAACGGAATTCTGGGTGGCGAAAATGCGTGGTCAATATTCACTGCTGCGCTGTTAGGTGTACCAGTTTATACGAGCAACTTGACTGCTATGCCTTTGGTGGGTGGGCTTTTGACCCAGGGGATGCATCCCGCCGCAGCCTTGGCTTTCCTAATTGCAGGCCCGATTACTACTCTCCCCGCCATGTCGGCAGTTTGGGGTCTTGTGAACCGCAAAGTTTTCGCACTTTACATAGGATTCGCTCTCGTCGGCGCCGTAGTAATGGGATATGCATACCATATTGTTTTGGTTCTCTGATGTTTAGGGAATTGTGAAAAAATTCCTTGACCCTCCCTATCTCTTGCGGTAGACTCATTCCGCTGTTTAGACACGGAGGCATCCTAATGCGCCCGACAACCGAAAAGAACTGGCTAATTGCCACCTCTGGTGACAGTTCTTTTTCGTATTGCTGGATTGCACCTCCGGTCTTGCGCGAAATTGCGTAATTGAATCGCAATTTCGCCCCCCCAGCGCACGAGCACTGAGGACCCTTTTTAGGGTATTTGCAGAAAACTATCACACACTAAAGGCCACGGTGCACCAAGCACTGTGGCTTTATCGTTTAAACGTTCAACGATACGACGTTTGACCATTTTATAACCAAGGAAATTATTATGAAAATACTAGAATTACCTAAAGACGTAGACGATGGTCTGCTCCTCCGCTGGGCTACACCCGCTGATAACGAACAAATTCTCGATCTGACTTTTCAGGTTCTTGACGAAGGCGAAGAAGAGCACCCCTTTGTCAAGATCTTCGTGCAGGATTGGATCGATGGTAAGTTCCCTATATTACGGCACGAAGATATGACCGTGGTCGAGGATATCAATACGGGTAAGATCGTCTCCTCGATGTGCTTATTCTCTACTACCTGGCGATACGGAGATGCCGATTTCAAGGTTGGACGCCCTGAATTGGTCATGACTCACGACGATTATCGCCGACGTGGTTTGATCAGTAAACAGTTCGAGGTCATCCATGCCCTCAGCGAACAGCGCGGCGAAGTGATGCAAGTGATCACCGGGATTCCATCGCTATATCGGGCTTTCGATTGCGAACTATGTCTGGATCTGGGCGGCGGATACCGTATCTATCCCACTTCTTTCCCCAAACTTATGGATGATCACATCGACGATTATCGCTTGAGGGAACCTGTTGGTGAGGCCGATCGAAATTTCATCAAAGAACTTCATGAAACCAACACCCACTCCATGCTCTTTTCAATGGATGTCCCAGATCCCGTCTGGGAATTCGAGTTTGATGGCTATACCGATGGTTCAGATGGCAAATTCCACTGGTTGATTATTGAAGATAAGGATGGTCAGCCTCTGGGATATTTGCATCACGACCATGTTTTTTGGGGCCCTGTGATGGATATCAACTTTTTGGCGCTCAAGCCCGGGGTGGGTTATCTCAACTTGCTACCACACTTGCTCCACGGTCTATGGAACATCGCCCAGCAGAAATTCGTGGATGATGGCATCAATCACCCCGCTGAAGAACTCCGTGGTCTGTACCTACGCTTGGGACGCGAGCATCCCATCTACGATGCCATCGGGCGTGATCTGATGCTCAAAGCGCCGCCCTATGCCTGGTATGTTAGATTCCCAGATGAGACGGCTTTCTTGCAGGCGATCAAACCCCAATTGGAGAAGAACTTGTCGGAATCTGGTGTAGGAGCAGGATTCACTGGTGAGTTGCGGCTCAACTTCTACCACCGGGGCGCATGTCTGAAGTTTGAAGCTGGTCGGCTGGAGATTGAGAGCTGGCTGCCTCCGGACGGATCCGCGGGAGATGCACACTTCCCGGCGAACTCCTTTTGGTCTGTGATGTGCGGCCAAAAAATGGCATCGCAATTGGCCGTAGAGTTCGCTGATTGTTGGATGTCTCGCACAGCTCGATCCCTTTTGGATTGCCTCTTCCCCGAATTCACGGGGCAGGTTTGGGTGATGGGGGGCGGAGGATAGATTTTCGGAATATGCACCGATTATCTCTAATTATGGAGAAGTATGATGAGAGATTACATTATCGAACTGGAAATTTATGAAGGCAACGGAGGAGAAAATCATACTGATGATTCTCCTGTAAACTTTGCCAATGAAGGCATTTGCGCCTGGATGAATGGTGATTATAAGGTTGGACAGAAATTTCGTTATCCAGAAGACTTTGGAGAACTGTGTCCGTGGCTGATAGATAGCTTGTCTGGGGTAATCCGAGTACTTGAACATGGAGGAACTTTGCCTTGGAAATACAAGGACACACCTTATGAAAAAGCCATCGATCCTGACGGGGTGACAACTGAGTTTGTACGCTGTCTCGACCCCACAGCATCTAGAATCGTCATCAAGGTTACTAGAACCGTCTTACCGGAATAAGGAAATATATTACAGGAAAAGATCATGAAACCCTATAGTGAGCTTACCCGTCTCGGCCAATTGCGCCGCATGCGTAAACTGGCCGAAGTCGCTTTAGAAGAATACGGATTATCCGGCGAAAAATTGACCTTCCAGCATTACGAAGGCAACGTCATCTTTCGTGTGGATGTGTTGGACACATCTTCAGGCAAAGATAACGGCATCTTTGTCCCCAATCGTTACAATCTGCGGATTCTGTCGATGAACGATCCGGATGCCACGGAGGCAGAATTGATATGGTTAGCCGCTTTGCGCAAGGAAACTAGATTACTTGTTCCTGAACCTGTGCCCACATTGGACGGCAAACTATTGACCACAATTACCACACCCGGTGTTCCTCACGGACGCGTTGTCTCGTTGATGCGCTGGGTCGATGGACAGCAACTGACATCCAAGAGCTTGCGCCCTCACCATGCTAGAGCCTGGGGTCAATTGGTTGGGCAATTACATCGATTTGCTTCATGCTGGACACCACCACAAGGTTACAAACGCTTCCAGTGGAACTGGGAAGGCTTGCTGGGTAACGGTGTGTTACGTACTCCTACTGATGAATTAGTTGGTTTAATGCCTGATAAGTTTACGGAGCCCTTCCAAACCGTGTCTTCTGAAACTCGGGCAGCTATGGATGCGCTTGGCAAAGAATCCGATGCCTATGGTATGGTGCACGTTGATATGTATTTAGAAAATGTGCTCTTCAAGGCTGGTGAGCCCCGCATCATTGATTTCGAAGATTGTGGTTTTGGTTATTACGTTTATGACATCGCCATCATACTCTCACAATGGATGTGGAACCCTGAAATGTGTTGGTTTCGCGATGAGTTCCTAAATGGCTATAACGAAATCCACTCACTATCAGATAAGCAGCTCAAGTATCTTGACCTATTCATCGCTACTCGCTTTGCTGACTTCACCTTGTGGGGCACTGCTTTTCTGAAAGATGATCCTGCTCGCGCCAAAGAGCACGAAGAATGGCGCAATGAGTCGGGTGATAAATTGCTGCGGTATTTCGAAGAACGCTAGAATGGTGGATGACGGGAGATCGAAGACCAATCATTTTGCGTCCCCCGTCATCGGTACTCTGTGGTGAATTGTAAAGGTAATGATATGGACAATATTAACAAAATCAACCGTCAACGCTGGAATGCCCTGGCAAATGCGAATGTGGAATGGTCGCGACCCTTTTTTGAATTAACTCGGGAACAGGCGACAAAGTATATCTCCCGCTACGGGATCATAAAGGACGTTTCCGGAAGGATAGTTCTCTGCCTGGCCAGCGGCGGCGGGCAGGACTCAGTCGCTTTTGGATTGTTGGGTGCGGATGTCACCGTGATGGACCTATCTGATATCCAATTAGAACATGATCGTCAGGCGGCTGCTCATCACAATTTGCGGGTAACAGCTATTCAAGGAGATATGCGTGACCTTTCGGTTTTCCCTGAGAACGCCTTTGATGTGGTCTGGCAGCCCTATTCGGTGAACTTTGTTCCGTCAGTGGAACAGGTTTATGCTGAGGTGGCACGTGTTCTCAAGCCTAGTGGAGTCTACTATATGCAGTTTGCCAATCCCTTCGTCCAGGTAGTTGATGATGAAGCTTGGGATGGTAATGCATACCCCCTAGTGCATCCCTACAATGATGGAGAAGATGTGGCCCAGTATTTCCCTCATTGGAATGTCACTCAGGAGGATGGCTCCACCGTAAAGGTTGATAGCCCGCATGAATTCCGCCACAATTTGAGCACAGTTCTCAATACGATGGTCCAAAATGGATTCGTCTTTTTGCACTTGCAGGAATACATGCTTAGGGATGAAAACCCCGCACCCGGTTCCTGGTCCCACTTCACTCAAGTTGCCCCGCCATGGTTTGACTCGTTTTGGCGATTGAAACGCGAATAACGCCACTCAACGAATAGCGCAAATAATTCTACAAAAATGGTCGTGCCATTAGCCCATTCGTGTAATTCGTGCTCAAAAGGATATGCAATGAAAGCAACACTCCGAAATTACAACCATGAAATTGATTTTATTCGAATACGCAACTTCCTTGTTGATACCTTCTCGGTGGCTGAGAGACCACTCAATTGGAAATTGGAGCGCTGGAACTATGCCCGTTACTTCATTACTCCCATGCTGGTGACGGAAGGAGTTGGCAAGCCTGATCTGCAAGCTATTGAGGAAGCAATATGCCAGTGGAATGAAATCACTGGTGTTTGGGAAAACGATGCCGAAGAGATTATCGGTGTGGTCAACATTGAACATGCTCATAAAAACCACTCTGGCTGGGGTGAAGCATTTTTGCAGCGTTACCCAAATTATGATTTCATCCTGCCCGACATGCTGGAATATGCTGAAGCACACCTTCGGAATCATGAACGAAACCTGGTCTATGTTCCCATCTACGATTACGATGAAGCTTTGATTGCAGCAGCCCACGAACGCGGCTATCAGCGCAATGATGAGTACACCCTTTGGGATTCCATTTACACTGTTAAAGGTGAAATCCCTGCGCCGAAACTACCTCAAGGGTATCAAATCTGCTCCATGATCGATGATGGAAGCAATGTTGACAAACGTCGCAAAGCTTTTGGCGTGGCCTTCAATCACCCAGATCCTAAGGATTGGCCCAGTCGAATTTCGTACGAAGGACTGCTGCAAGCCCCTAATTACCGGGCAGATCTGGATATTTTTGTCCTCGCGCCCGATGGTGAATACGCATCTTTCTGTGTTGCCTGGTGGGATGAAGTGAACAAAATCGCCAGCTTGGAACCAGTGGGTACTTCACCCGACCACCGCCGCAAAGGATTGGCACGTGCTGCGGTTCTAGAAGCCATCCGTCGGGTTGCAGCTTTTGGTGCCGAGAGAGTCTTCGTTGGCTCCGATCAAGAATTTTATTTGTCCATAGGGTTTGAGCTAGCATTTACGGGACACCACTGGGTGAAGCAGTTTTAAAGAAGACCCGCAAAATCATCGAAGCTGGGCAAGAGCCTATGGAGATAGATTTCAGCAGCTTTTAGCGGATTGAGTTTCCTTGAACTATTACACTGAAGAGATTGGGAGTGGCAATTTGCGTGGTGATTAAAACATTCACCCAAGTAAGCCAGGCTTCGAGAACCTCAGCCCTCTGAGGCCACCGCTGTCTTCGAGAGCCTCAGACAGCGGCCTTATATCGTTTATCACCACTAGTTTGACCACTCCCGAAGAGATTTGGGTCTCTGGGAATCTCCGTGGTTTTTCCACATATGGGCGCAAGAAACGCACATTTTGCGGAAAACACCCCCATATACGGGAGCGACCACGGCAATTCCTAAAGAGCCAGAGATTTGGGTCTCACAACCTAGAACATACGTGCTATAATTCGGGTGTCGGAAATCAAATTCTCTTCGGGAGGGACCCTATGACAGAACAAATCATTGCTTATTGTGGACTAATTTGTACGGAGTGCGCGGCGTATATTGCCACGCGCGAGAACGACACCGAAAAACTTCAAGCCCTAGCGCTAGAATGGTATGGCGTGGAGAATGATGCCACCTTTTGTGAATGTGATGGATGTATTACCGATGGTCGCAAGAACAAATGGTGTGGCGAATGTGCTGTGAATGCTTGTGCCAAAGAGCACGGTGTTACAAATTGCGCTCATTGCGATGAGTATGGCTGCGAAACCTTGACCGCATTCTTCGGGGATGCGCCTGATGCCAAGACCAACCTGGAGCGTATCAGAGCTGCGCTATAGGAGATTGAACCACGTGTAGATCAGAGAAAAAAATTGGGATGGTAATACAAACCATCCCAATTTAGTTTTTTGTAGTTAAGGTGGGAATTAAAAAGTTTCTAGCTTCTGAATTGTGTTTTCCATCAAATTAACTGCTTTACTCAGGGTGTCGGAATCGAAAGCGAATTTTGCGCCCGCGGTGGCGTATAGCTCAGGCAGCGTAACAGTTCCGCCCAGGGCTAAGGCTTTGCGATAGGATGCCACGGCCCCTTCCTGATCCTCGAGGGCATTGGCCCAAATCTGTACTGCGCCGAGTTGGGCCAGACCATATTCCACATAATAGAACGGTTCTTGGTGAATATGCAGCTTCCGGTGCCAGCCAGTGACCTTAGATGTTTCCAACCCTGAGTAATCAATGCCCTTCATGAAGCGATCCCATAGCTCGGACCATTTGGTGTCGCAGTTGGCGGGGATTGCGGCGGTTTGGGGATTTTCATAAACCCAATGCTGGAAGGCATCTACAACGGCCATATACGGCCAGAATGTGAGAGTCTCCTCAAGATGTTCGATACGCGCCCGGGCTGCATCCTCGGACGAGTAGAAACCGCCCTGCTCTTTAGTTAGATACGGGGCTGCCAGTAATTCCATGGCCATGCTGGCAACTTCAGCGAATTCCATGGGCACTTCTAGCTGCTGGTAGTAGGGGATTTCGGCGGACTCGAAGACATGGAATGCATGCCCGGCTTCATGCAGGATGGTTTGGACGTCATCGTGCAAGCCGACTGAATTCTGGAATAAGAAGGGTTTGCGTGCCGCTATCAGCGGGTAACAAAACGCTCCGGGGGCTTTGCCTTTACGATTGTCTGTATCAAGCAGGTTTTCACGCTGCATCAGGGAGAAATAATCGCCAAGTTGGGAGTCAACCTTTTGGAAGATCACACCGGCGACTTCCTCCAATTTGGCGACATCTTCGAAGGGGCGCAGGGGCTCACGATCCAGCGGATCGACGGATAGGTCCCAGGGGCGCAGGGTATCAACACCCAGGCGCTCTTGACGACGCTGATAAATCCGTTCAGCGGCCGGTACAACCACCTCTTCGATGGCGTTCTGGAATGTCACGCAATCCTCGGGAGAGTAGTCAAAGCGCAGCAAGTGGTTCCAACGATAGGTTCTGTAGTTGGGCAAGTCGGCATTGGCAGCGATTTTAAATCGCAGAGGCATATATTTGCCCCACAACTTGTTGATAGCTTCCCGGTCTTCTAGTTGACGCTCGCTGGCCAGCCGCCAGGCTTTTTCGCGGATGTCCCGGTCAGATTCCTGATAAATGGGCTGCAGTTGGGCGATAGTTTTTTCTTCACCCTCCCACATAACTGTTTGCGCGCCAATTAGCTTGTCGTATTCGTTATTGAGTTTCTTTTCTTCCGTCAATAATTTGAGGTTGGCTTCACGGAAGAGATCGGCTTGGGTGCGCAGGTTTCGCAGGGGGATTTCGAATCCTGCTGTCTCCATACCGCTGGCCAGAAACTTCTCTTTGATCTTTTGGTCAGCGGCCTTTGATTGGGGATAGACACCCTCTAAAAATGTTTCGAAGCGTTTTTGTGCACCTTCGTTGGTTGTGTCCAAGGCTGTGTCGATATACAGCCTGGCCTCGATTTCTTCCCAGAATTCAAGAAGACGCGACCAATCGGCCAGGAATTCGGCGGAATTACTCTCGTGCAATTGCCTGTTGAGTAGATCATCGACAAACGGTTGATATAAATCCCAAGACCAATCTAATATATCTTGGGCATTTTTGGGGAGTGATGTAAACACAGTGTTTCCTTTCTTAGCAAAATGTTGGGAATGTAGAATCCCCCTAAAAGCGCAAAACAACTCGAACTACAGTCAAAGAACAACCTATCCTTTTGCTGATTTACCGCTTTTGGGGTTTAATTTTGCCCTTTTTGTAGGCCTCAAAAAACGCGTCAACAAATTGTGCATCTAAGTGATCGCCCGCTTCTTCACGAAGAATCTCCAGGGCAGTTTCAATATCCATGGCATCACGATAGGGTCGTTCAGAAGTAACAGCGTCGAATACATCCGCAACGGCAACAATACGGGCAATAGGTGAAATTTCATCGCCTTTAAGACCATTAGGGTATCCATTACCGTCGATGCGCTCGTGGTGCTGAGAAAGCGCTGGAAGTTCATCTTGCAGCAGGCGCACTTCGTTGATGATATTGGCACCGATGGTAGGATGTTTTTTTACTTCTTCGTATTCTTCGGATGTGAGGCGAGCAGGTTTGATAAGAATATGATCAGGGATACCAATCTTACCGATATCATGTAATAGGGCACCAATGCGTATGCGATGGCGCACCTCAGGGGACAGATTGAGTTCTCGGGCGACGGCGACACTGAAATCGCTTACGCGTTGAGAGTGACCTTCGGTGTAGGGATCTTTGGCATCGATGGCAGCTACTAAGGCTTTGATGGTGTTCAAAAACAGCTCATCGGCATCTGTATAGAGTTGGGCGATGTGCAGAACTGTGGCAGCCTGTTCCGCCAGCGTGCTCAGTAATTGGATATCATTCTCGTCAAAATAGCCATCGATTTTATTGATAGCCTCGACCCCGCCGATTATATGGCCTTCGGCTGTGCCGCGCTCCCTACCCAAAACAACATTGGGAATTTTTAGAGGCACTGCTAGCAAAGATTCCGTGATAAAACCGCTGGTTTCATCGATGCCTTTGTAATGGCGTGGATCATCACTGACATCCTTAATATTGATGACTTCTCCAGTTTTGACGACATGTCCGATGATACCTGTATCGGCGGGTATGCGCAGCGGGGGAAGGGACGTTTGGTGGACGTCTCTGGTTAGATGCAGAATGAGTTGTTCATTCTCTTCATCTAATAGGAACAACGAGCTGGCCTCTGCGTGAAGCAGACCGCGCGCTTTGTCGATAATCAGGGTGAGAATTTGGTCGCGGTCTAATGTGGTACTGATCTGGGCAATCAGGCTGATCAAGACCTGGAGTCGGTCGCTATAGTCTTCACTCTTTCGAAGCAGTAAAGCTTTTTCATATTCCGATGTCATGCGGTTGCCCAGGAATTGCATTAACTGGAGTGGAGTGTGAGTGTAATTGAACACTTGCACAGCTCCGATAGGTTCACCGCGTAAAAGGAGTGGAAAGGTAATTGCATTCTTAAGTTGCTCATCCCCCTCACCAACAGGCCCATACCAACGCGGATCGCTGGCTAAATCTTCGACTACAATGGCTAATCTGCTTCGAATGGTTTCGCCAACAACGCCTCTATCAGCACGAATGCGCTGACCGACGAGAGTGGTGTCTTCTGCATTACTACGGACAACACTGAATTCTAATTCGTTGGTTTCCTTATCCAACAAGTACATGGTTCCAGTGTTGGCACCACAGACTGTAATGATCAGGTCCAGCATCTCGCGTAATAGCTCATCCAACTCAGTGGTGCTGGCAATCTGGTTGGCGCGTGCCAAGACACGATAAAGCTGTGATTCTTCTTCAGCAGCCTTGAGGGGTCCTGTCTGGCGATCTTTCCTGCGTCTAAGCATTGTGCGAGTTTATCGAGCAATCACAAAACTGGTTTCTTGGTATGCCAATCGGTTGCGCATTGGTAGCTGTGTGCTATGCTCATCAAGGTTTGTTCTTGGAAATGAGCACCGATTAATTGCATTCCGATGGGCAGTCCCTGCGTGTCAAAACCTACTGGGAAAGCGATCCCAGGGACGCCAGCTAAGTTGGCGGGCAATGTGTAAATATCTTCCAAATACATTGATAGGGGATCGCCACTATGAGCACCAATTTCGAAGGCTGTCGTGGGAGCAACCGGAGCGGCAATTACATCCACTTTTTCAAATGCTTTTTCGAAATCGCCCTGGATCAGTGTGCGCACTTTTTGTGCCTTCCCGTAATAGGCATCCTGGTACCCCGCGGAGAGAGCATACGTTCCCAACATGATGCGCCGTTTGGTTTCGCGCCCGAATAGTTGGCCGCGTGTTTGCGTATAGGTATCCCTTAGATTATACCCTTCTAAACGAGGACCATATCGCAAGCCATCAAAGCGTGCCAGGTTAGCGGAAGCCTCTGCAGGAGCGATTAAATAGTAGACAGGTACGGCATACTGGGTATGAGGCAGTTGAATGGTGTGGATTTCTGCACCCAAAGTTTCTAAGATTTGGATAGCACCTCGTGCCGTGGCCTCTACTTCACTTTGAAGGCCTTCCTTGAAATATTCATCAGGGACGCCCACGCGTAGGTTTTGCAGGTTCCTGTTACCGTTGAGATTGATTTCGTCTTTGGGCTTTTGTGAACTGGTTGCATCGCGAACATCGTGGCCATTGATCAAATTGTGGATCACTGCTACGTCTTCTACATCATGCCCCAGTACACCGACAGAGTCAAGCGAAGAACCATAGGCGATCAATCCGTAACGGGATACGCGGCCATACGTGGGTTTTAATCCGGTTACCCCGCAGAAGGACGCCGGTTGGCGTACGCTGCCGCCTGTGTCGGTCCCTAAAGCAATCGGAGCCATTTGCGAGGCGACGGCTGCTGCGCTACCCCCGCTTGAGCCGCCGGGCACTCTGCTGGTATCCCAGGGGTTATGTGTGACTCCATAGGCCGAATTTTCCGTGGATGAGCCCATCGCGAATTCATCGGTATTAGTTTTACCGATGATGACCATGCCAGCCTGGCGCAAACGCTCGACTACTGTAGCATCATAGGGGGGCACAAAGCTTTCTAGAATCTTCGATCCTGCAGTGGCACGAAACCCCTTTGCTGCCAACACATCTTTAACCGCAATTGGTACGCCTAGTAGAGACGTCCCTTCGGGATGCTGCGTCTCTACATCTTTTTCTAGTTTCATTCGTTTGCGATCGGCCTCATCTGCCTGGGCCAGTGCACTTTCAGGATCCAAAGTGATAAATGTGTTCAGTTCAGGCTCTACTTTGGCAATGCGGTCCAAATAAGCCTGGGTAAGCTCGCGACTGGAAATCTCTCTCTTTGAGAGTGCTTGAACGACCTGGATTAAACTGAGTTTGGTAAGCTGAGACATGGCAGGCTATTCGAAAATTGGTGGCACACGGAATTGACGATCCCGGGTATCTGGCGCATTGCTGAGGACATCGTCAATACCAAGGCCGTTAATCATTTCATCTGGACGCAACATGCTTGTGCCCGACTGCATGCCAGACGTGGGGGAAATATCATCAGTGTCTACTGCCTGAAGTTCTTCAAAGTATGCCAGGATGGCTGATAATTGCTGTCGATAGCGAGATTTTTCATCCTCGGAGAGATCCAAGCGTGCCAGTTCGGCAATATGTTCGACTAGTTCTTGCGTGAGGGTCATAGGGTGATTATATCATTCGGTCTTGTTTACCAACGCTGTGTGTACCAACGTAGATAATCTTCGATATGGTTGGTCCAGTATTCTTCGTCATGGGTTCCTTGGAACAAGTACCACTCATGGGGAATATTCTCTTCGGTAAAAACAGCCTCTAGTTTATAGGTATAAGAGACCCAACCATCGTCTTCGCCAGCATCCATATAGATGCGCGGAATTTTCTCGTCAGGGATAGTTTGGAGATACTCACGAATGCGTGTCGGGCCATCGGTGACAAAGGATGGCGTGCTGTGACCTCCAAAGGCTCCGAATAGTTCCCAATGGGTTAATCCCAGATGAACGGCCCAATTGCCGCCTCTTGAAAGACCGCCAATGGCTTGGTATGTCCTCCCAGCGAGTGTGCGCAACGATTGGTTTATGTAAGGGATAAGATCGCTCACAATGGCTACACCAAAGGGATTTTCGGGAGGCGGTGTGTGATCATCTTGCTCTTGGGGCATAACAATGATAAAGGGGGGGATTTCCCCCGAGGTGATCAATTGATCCGCAGTTTCGTCAACACCCAATCGATCCCATTGATCTTCGTTGTATGTTTGCCCGTGCAGCAGATAGAGAACCGGGTATTCCCTCTCGGGTTGCTGGTCATAGCATGGCGGTATGTAGATGCGGAATATCAGGGGATCTGGAAGTAAATCAGTATTTAGTTGTTGGTTTTCAATGCGCCCGCCTTCGTTCCAACAAGTCATCGTAGATGTAGGGGTGGCTGTTGTCTTCGTATTCGCTGTTGCAGCAGCAATGGCTGATTCTGTTTGTGTTGGTGTTGCGGTAGCAGATGGGATTTTATTGGTGGTAGCCGTTGGGGATGCGTAAATGCTTGGGGTGGATGAAGCAACCTGAACCTGCGCGGGCGCGTCCTGCATTGTGCAGGCACCTAACCCAAGGAGTAATGTTAATCCTAAGGGGAGAATCCAACGATATTTCAATCTTCTTCGGAATCTTCTTTCTCTTCAGTTTCGATCTCAGATTCTTCTTCCGTATCTGCGTCCACGTCAGTGTCTACATCCGGAGGCAACTCAATTTCGATGCTCTCTTCCATACGGATTTGACCGCGCAAGAAAGCGCCCTCTTCAGTAGCGAAGGCCGCGGTCACGACATCGCCCCATACCCGGCCTGTGCTGCGGATTTCGATCTTTTCGGCGGTGATATCGCCGCGCAATGCCCCGGCGACAATGACAACATTGGCACGCACGTGATCGCAGGTTACTCGCCCTGTCTGGCCGACCACGAGCATACCGCGTAGATTGATGTCACCATCAAAAGCGCCTTCAATGCGCACACCACCGCTGCCATTGATGGCGCCCTTCCAGGCGATGCCACTCCCTAGTACAGATGTGACCCGGGTAGTGGGTGCGGGAAGACTTGCTGTTTCAGGAATATCGTCTCTTTTCTTGAACATGGTGAGGGAAGTTTACCATGAAGCGGGGCAGGAAGGATGATCCCATACCTGCCCCGCTTCGAATATTTTTGCGCTGTGTTTTGACGATCGATTTACTGGGTAGTGCTCGATTCCGTTGCACTCTGTTCTGGCGGCTGTTCAGTTTGCGCAGGTACTTGGGCTTTTGCCTTCTGGATTTCGGTTTCTGATTTTGTCAGCTTCTTATTGAGACTTTTCACTGCCAAAGTATTCTTGATCAGTGTTGGCATGGATGCGAACAGGCTAATCAGTGCCCCGGCGATGAGAGCGATCAATAAGATCAAGGCCAGGGAGCCTTCAAATTCCCAAACAAAGAAGCTTACGGTAGTGGGCGTCGCGTTTTGGACCGCAAAAATTGTTGCCAGCGCGGCAATAATCAGGGAAAAAATCAGGAATATTTGCATAGGAAATGACCCTCCGCGATTGGGAAATGGGTGATTATCGTTTCTTCTTGAATTATATCACCAGCCTCGATGAACGCTGACCTACTCTCGCGGGGAGAGAATGGCCAATAAATTTCCTGTAAACTTAGCACTCTCGTGGATTGAGTACCCCTAAGATGTTGTAGCCCGAATCTACATAAGTAGTCTGACCTGTTGTTTTCGCAGATAAATCAGAGCACAAGTAGACAGCGGTATTGCCCACGTCTTCGATGGTGACTTCCTCTCGCAGCGGCGAGACTTCGGCAAATTGATTGTACATCGATTTGAACCCTGTAACGCCGCTTGCTGCCAATGTTTTGATTGGCCCAGCAGAGATAGCGTTGACGCGAATATTTTGACACCCAAAATCATAAGCCAGGTAACGAACTGAAGCTTCCAAAGCCGCTTTCGCCACACCCATTACATTGTAATTCGGCGCCACTTTCTCACTACCGTAGTATGTTAATGTGAGCAAGGAGCCTCCTGGGCGCAAAATAGGCTGGAAGGCTTTGGCGAGGGCGGTAAAGGAATATACGCTAATATCCATCGCCACTCTGAATCCTTCTCGGCTGGTGTCGTAATAATTACCTTGCAACTCGTCCTTGTTAGCAAAGCCGATTGCATGCACCAAGATGTCTACTTGACCGAAAGCATCTTTGGCTTTTTTGGCGACTCTGGCGATTTCCTCGTCGCTGGAGACATCGCAGGATTCTACAAAGTCCACACCAATGGATTCAGCCAGGGGTTTTACACGTTTTTCTAAGACTTCACCTGCATAGCTAAAGCCTAATTGGGCACCGTGTTGATGAAATGCCTGAGCAATACCCCAGGCAATTGAGCGCTTGTTTGCAATGCCAAAAATTAAAGCAGTTTTACCAGATAATAGTTTCATTCGATGTTTCCTTTACCTTTAAAATTTTGTGATTACCGACCAGCTAAAGCTGTTCAGTTAAAACTGGTCGGCCAATATTGATTCGCGAGCCAATAACATAGTTTCATCGGCATTCATGATCGTTGTTCCCAAAGCATTTATTCTAGAAAGATGCTCTGTGATATAAACTCGAGCGATATCAGCTTTGCGCTGCGAAACCAAAGCATCCCGCAATAATAGCCAGGAGATTACAACAAAAGCAGCCATGTCAGCCAGGTCTGCAGCATAAAAATCGATAATATCGCGTTCTTTTTCTTTTAAAGCATCCGTTGCTTGTTTGAAAAGCTCTGTGATTTCGACAAGTTGATTCTTGAGTCCCTCTAACGCAGGCCCATAATTCAGGTCTGCCCAATTATCGAGGAAATCATCTAAGGCATGGCCGAGGAGTTTGCCAGTCATAGCAACAACTTGCATTTGGCTGGTGCCTTCATAGATATTGGTTACGCGCACATCGCGGCAAAGCCGTTCGACATTGAATTCACGCATATAACCCACACCGCCGTGTATCTGCATAGCAAGATAACAAACTCGGTTGCCCATCTCGCTGGCGTAATACTTGATCATTGGGGTGAGTGCATCAGCCAAAGATGATGCTTCTTTTATCTTTTTTCGAAGATCAGGGATGGATTTGTCACCCTGCGCCTGAAGATGCTGGTAAGCTTTCAGGCGGTCAACCCAGATCCCCGTCTCGAAGACCAGCGCCCGAGAAGCTTCGATCTCAGCACGCATCGAAAGCAGCATGCGCGATACCGCTGGTAATTTAGCAATAGGTTGGTTGAATTGGATGCGTTGGTGAGCATATCGATATGCTTCTCGGTAAGCAGCCTCGGCGACGCCAATTGCTTGTGCGCCAACAGCTAACCGGGCTCCGTTCATCATGGCCATAGAATAACGGATCAGACCAAAGCGTTGTTTGCCGATCAACACTGCTGGTGTGTTGTTATATTGGACTTCACAGGTTGGCGAAGCATTGATGCCTAATTTTTTCTCAATACGGCGAATGAGCACTGTTTCATCGCACTCGATCAAGAACATTGACAAACCACGCGCATCACTGGAACCTTCTTCGCTGCGAGCAAGAATCACATGCACACTTGCATTTCCGTTCGTGATGAAGCGTTTTACACCGTTGAGACGCCATGTCCCTGCTTCTTCATCAAAAAATGCACGAGTTTGTACAGCGCCCAAGTCAGAGCCGGCATCAGGCTCGGTCAATACCATAGCTCCATTCACATCGCCATTAGCAAAGCGAGGCAAGAAATGATCTTTGGTCTCATCGTCTGCGTATTCATTTATTGTGGAAGCTATCTCTTGTAGGCCAAAAACGGTCATTACCCCGGCTTCTGCCCTGGAAACGATATCGATCATCATCTGATAGATGGTTTCGGGCAAATTTAGCCCTCCATACTTCCAGGGAAGCATAGCACCCATGAAGTCAGCTTGTTTCAGCGCCTTGATGGCTTCTTGAGTCGCGGCAGCATATTCCACCTGACCATCATGGAATTGAGCACCTTCTTCATCTGCTTCAGCTGCCCGGGGAGCAATGATGTTGGCGCAAATATCGCCGAGTATTTCTAACAAGAGACGGTAATTGTCTATCGCATCAGCGTAATTGCGTGGGGCATTGGGGAATTCTTGAGCGTAGGCATAACCATGCTCTTTTATATCAACAACATCCGTCAGGTCGAGTTGTTCCAGTCGAAACTGAAGATCTTGATTATCTAAGAAAAAGTTCTCAGTCATTTTTTCATTATCCTATGATACTCGTGTTGCTTGCTATATTGCCTTTTCACGTAATGCCTTGATCAACAGCGGCAGCACTTCTGCCAAATCCCCAATAATTTTGTAATGGGCGATTTGCGAAATAGGGGCGTCAGGATCGGTATTAATTGAAATGATCTTGTTTGATTGATCCATACCCGAGCTATGTTGTATGGCGCCGGAAATACCTGCGGCAATATAGAGACGTGGGCGCACAGTTGCCCCCGTTTGTCCTATCTGATGTTCATGCGTAAAGAAACCGGCATCCACCGCGGCACGTGAAGCACCGACCTCGCCGCCCAAGATATGTGCCAATTCTTCGATCAGACGACTTTCATCATCGCTACTTACTCCGCCGCCACCGGCAACGATCACTGGAGCATCTTTCAACTTCACCGTTGGTTCCCGGATTTCGCGACTCAATACCTGTAGAGCAAAATCGTTTGGCTCGAAAACTGCCTCAATAACTTCTATGTCCCCACTGCGCGCTGGGTCTGGTTGATTTGGTTGCATCACTCCCTCTCGCACAGTGGCCATTTGAGGGCGTGTCTTTGGGTTGACAATTGTAGCGATAATATTGCCGCCAAAAGCGGGCCTAATCTGATAAAGCAAATCTTTGTACTCCCGCTTTTCTTTCTTCAATAGATAATCACCAATTTGCAAGTCTGTGCAATCGGCCGTTAGCCCTACCTGCGCTGCGCTGGCCACGCGTGGAGCCAGGTCGCGCCCTACAGGTGTAGCGCCGATGAGAAAGATATAGGGCTGGTGTGCTTGCACCTGATCAGTGATAATTCTGCTATAAGGAAGTGTGCGGTATAGTGCTAGTTCGGGATGGTCTACCACCAATACGCGATCAGCCCCATGGTGTATAACAGATTCAGCCAGTGGCTCGACATTGTGTCCCAGCAATAAAGCCCATACTTGACTATCCAGTGTATGGGCCAATTCCCCACCTTTGGCCAGCAATTCTAGCCCAACATCAGCGATTACCCCTTCTTCTTGTTCAATAAAAACCCAAACATTACGATTGTTCTTCATAATTTACCTACCCCACCACGTATTCTTGAATCAATTCTTGGATCAGTGCCTTAATCCCTTCTTCAGTTGGCGGGATTTCTTTGCTTTCCGTGCTTTCCAAGACAACATAGTTCACTTTATATACCTGGGTGGGGGAGCCTGATAATCCCAGATATTCTTCTTCGACATCCAAATCAGCTGCTGTCCAGATTGTGATTTTCAAATTCCTTTCAGACAAATATGCTTCAAGGGCAGCTTCGGTTTCAAACTCAGGCCATTTTTCCAGTAGATCAGAGTACTCTGATGGAATTGCAGACAGCTTGTACTCAATCCGTTTGTGTGCTGATGCAGGGCGCAAACGGATTGCTGAACCAGTTACCGTTAAAAGGCACGGCAATTTGCACTTGACCACCTCGCTGCCCAAATTAAAAGCTCGTTTGGCAACAATCTCGTCTCCTTCCACACCGATGATAGATTCGGTATAAGTAATTTGTGGAAGAGACAATTTTTCAGCAACTTGTGGACCAACTTGAGCAGTATCACCATCAATAGCCTGTCGGCCACAGAAAATCAGGTCGAAATCGCCGATTTTTTTGATGGCACTTTTCAGTGTATATGCCGTAGCCTGTGTATCCGCCCCTGCAAATTTGCGATCTGATAGCAAGATTACCTGGTCAACGCCGCGGAAAAGCGCATCGCGCAGGATATCAGCTGCTTTTAGAGGTCCCATTGTAACGACGGTTATCGTTCCATCGTAGCGGTCACGCAATTCGAGAGCCATCTCCAAAGCATTCATGTCATCAGGGTTGAAAATGGCTGGCAGGGCACTGCGATTCATGGTGCCCTTTTTGCTCATCACGTCCCCCGTGACGCTACGTGTATCCGGGACTTGTTTTACAAGTACGATAGAATTATATGTCATGCATGCCTCCTAAAAAGTCCAGCACACCAAATCGATTAGATTGGGGGCTGTATTTTCGAATAATTCAGAAATAAAGAATGAGTATTGATGATGGAATCTTCATTCTTTGTTATTCACGATTTGCTTGATAGAGCATTTCTTATTTCTACCATCTAGTTTAACCCCAATAGGTAGAATTTAGTGACGGTGGAATTCGTACTATTCCTTTTCAAAACGAGGGTCTTTTTCAATGGTAAAGCGCAGACCCTCTTCTAAAGAAACTTTTGGCTGATACCCTAATTTCTCTTTGGCTAAAGTCAAGTCAGCACACATACGCGAAACCCCTGAATTAGAGCGCGGATTGAAAATGGTTTCAGCTTGGCTGTTTACCAAGTCAATCACCTTGCGACCCAACTCCCGTACACTAATTTCCGTACCACTGCCGACATTGATAACCTGCCCATCAACGGAAGGGGCAGTTGCAGCAGCAGTCATAGCTCTAATTACATCATCAACAAATACATAGTCTCGTGTCTGCCCGCCATCTCCGTGGATTACGATACTCCCATTTCTTATAGCCTGGCGCAAAAAATTTGGAATCACGGGAGGGTGTGATGGCGGCAGATGTTGTCCAGGTCCATAGGCGTTGAATACCCGCAAATTGACGGTTTCAATTCCCCAAAGTTGCCCAATGGTGCGCACATAGAACTCTGATGAAAGTTTAGAAACCGCATAAGGTGAATCTGGGTTAGGGGGAAGGTTTTCATGCAAGGGTTGTTCCTCTTGCACCCCATAGATCGCCCCAGAAGAGATAAATACCACCCGGCGAACCCCCACATCGCGCATAGCTTCCATCAAACTGACCGTGCCGCCGACGTTGACCGAGCTATACTCTCGCGGATAGAGCACAGATTCCGGTACCGATACCCGGGCTGCTAGGTGATATACACAATCAACATCTTGAAGCAGAGTCCAAAGTTTGGGGCGGTCGTTGACGTCACCGCGTGTAAAATGCACACTTCTGTCCAGTACATCTGGATCGCCTTTGGAGAGATCATCAAGACCGCGTACTTGATGTCCTCCATGTGCCAGATGATTGGCCAAAGCAGACCCTAAAAAACCGGCTGCGCCGGTGATAAGAAAATTCATTGTAGTTACCGTATCTTTGAGATGATCAAAAGACCAGATAGATTATAGCACGTGAAGTTGTATCAGCAATTCCCGGAAGTTAGGGGGAGAAAAGGTTGACAAGGGTTTTCGTAAA
>CAZLNX010000019.1:0-35952 GCA_964560795.1 uncultured Anaerolineales bacterium
GATTAAACGAGCAATCGGTAGCAAGTCATACCTTTCTTCCCACAGCCTTATATTGTGAGCGAGGAAAAAACACCTTCCACTTGACCAGAGGACGAAGAAGGTCTTCTTTGCTGGAGCCCAATTTTGCACTTCTTGAACAATTTGTAGATCACGAAAATTTTATAGTGGAGGAACAGTTGTCGATCGAGTGCGACACAATGGAAAATGCACTCATGGGTTCAGGGATAGAAGACATTGACTTCTTAAAACTTGATACGCAAGGGACAGAATTGTTTATCCTACAAGGGGCAGAAAAATATTTGTCAGATATTGGTATATTAGGGATTTTTGTAGAACTCGAGTTTTCACCCATGTACCAGGATCAACCATTATTCGCGGAAGTTGATGCTTTTTTGCGAAGCAAAGGTTTTTCACTTTTTGATATTGATATTCCATTGGGAAGGAAAGTTAGGAAGACAAGTGATGTATCTCACTCAATCGCTTCAAAAGGTCAAGTCCTTTGGGTGCATGCTCTCTATCTCAAATCCTCTGACGAAATCGAAAGTACAGTAAGAACCCTTGAAAAGGCTCTAAAGTTCATAAGCATTGCGGAGTTGCATCAATTCTCAGATGTGGCATTGTCTTCGTTGGATATTTTTCATCGCAACCAAATAATTGACGATGATCAATTTGCAGAGATCAAAAGCTGCATAAATAAGAATAAGCTTTTTAGGCCGCCTGAGCTGAATTTGGCATGGCAGATAAGGCTAGCGCTCGTTGAGTACCTGGTTCAAAGATTCCCATTTATTCACAAAATTTTGAGAGGAATTAAAATGATGATTAAGGGAGGCAGATAGCGTGGTTTTTCAGCAGTTTGGCAGTGCTGAACCAAAATATCTTGCTGCCACGGATATATTGATCGGAGATATGTCAAATATCAACTATGAGTTTTTGATATATGACCGACCGATAATTTTGTTGGCAAATAAGTGGGTGCAGGAAAATTTTCCAGACATCGGTATCAAAACCGACATCAAGGGATTAAGAGCAGCGATTGCAAGTAGCATCGAGTGCCCTGATGAGTTCAAGGCTCAGCGAAGATATTGGTTGGATAAAACGATTTACAAACCAGATGGATTGAGCTCGAAGAGGTATATCGATATTATTTTGACAAGATGTGGGATCGAGACTCCCAATTTTGAATTCATTCACAATAATAATAGCGTTAGAAAAACAAACCTTTCACCTCTTGTTAAGGAAGCAAATAGACGTGGTATTTCGCATCAATTTTTAGCTTCCTGCGAACAGCAAAAGGCTAATACAGTTTATGTTGCTGCCCATTACAGGGATCTGATCAATATTGATATAGGGTACAAAGTTCACATCGACCATGACCTTAAGGGGAAGGCAACTTCAAATTTAGAAAAAGCAATAAGCGATTATCAAGAGCACGACTACGTCCCAAATATCGACTTACACATTGTTGCAGGTGATGCTGGGAAAGAGTTCACTGAAAGGGTTTTGGGGCCCAATGCAAATCGAATCATAGTTGGAGGTTATCCCAAAGCAGATGATTTTGTCAGCTTGAATGCGCAGGAAAGCAGACAAGCTGTATTCAAAGAATTGGGATTTGACGAATCTCAGCCTTTGATTACTTATGCTCCTGCTGCCAAGGAAAGTTTTAGAAAGCCTGGGGGTTCTTTGCATCCAAGAGTAATTAATGAATTAAAGAAGATCGCCGATGAAACAAATTACAATGTCTTGGCGAAACTAAAATACCAAGCCCATATTCAAAAACCATTGCTAATAAGAGCAATTGGGTGGGCGAAAAGGCAGATAATTATCCGGGTACAGGATAAAAAACTATGGCAAGAATAGGATTAATAGAGATCAAAAATGCCAATCATGAACTGGCTGGCATTTGTCAAATAAGCAATACTGCAAAAAACCAGGTCACAGTGTTTACGACGCATGCATTATATCCACAGGTTAAAACTGAACTGCATGGAAAAACAGACGAATATGAATGGATATTCGAGAACCCTGGAGAGAGCACATATTCTTATTTAAAGAGGATCGAGCGGATTTGTAGTGAACGAATAGACATGGTCATAATAAAAAGTTGCCGAAATTGGCTTTTTATGTTTTTCAATCCTCGCAGCAAGGTTCTCTCTTTTGTGTCGAATTTAAATCGCTGGTTCAGGGATATTAGATCTCCTTCGATCATTCTTAAAAAAATGATGGATCTGACAAATGTTATTGACAAAAGACTGATCACAAATGCAATTACTGGGCCAATTGTTAGGAATATTATCCTCTCTCATCTGGATGGAGTAATTGTAGAATATCCACCATTCAAGGATTACATACGAGATAATTTCTCGTATAAAGGAAAGGTATATTTTTTCCCGAATCGTCCATTTACTGGTTTGCTCCCTCAGTTAGAAAGTGATCGTATCGCTTTTGTAATCCCAGGGAGAATCCAAGAATTAAGACGAGATTATATTACGGTCATTTCTGTGTTCGAAAATCTGTTTCCAAAGTATGGAAATTCTATTGAACTTCATTTGGTTGGAGAACCTATTGGAGAATATGCGGAGAAAATAATCACTCGTTGCATAAAGCTCAAAGATGAAGGGTATGCTGTATCTTTTCCGCGGGGATATGTGTCTGCCACACTGCTGGAAAATACAATATTTGCTTCGGATGTCATTATTTCCCCTATTCAGGTTGGGTATCGGTCGAGTACCGTAAACGAAACATATACAATCACGAAAGGAACCGGTATTTTTTCTGACACCATCAAATATGCCAAACCAGCTATCGTACCAAACCATTATCGGTTTACTGATGAAATTCGAAAATCGTTTCTCACGTATAAGGATGAGAATGAGTTGCAGACAGTTCTTGAAAATCTCATAGAAGACCGCCACAAATTAGATGACCTGAAACAAGAGGCTATTAATACATCTGAACGATTCTCTTTAGCGAAGTTGCATGAATCATTTGACTATATGGTCGAAGACCTATTGGGGGATGTTGAAAGCTTATGATGAGTGAAAATATTCCTGAAAAACCATTGACTTTAAGCGAATCGGAAATTTCAACAGTAATCGAACCTTCAAGAGGGTGGGTTGCATTAAATCTCAGGGAGGTGTGGAAATATCGCGAGCTTTTGTTCTTTCTGACTTGGCGTGATATCAAGGTGCGATATAAGCAAACTATTTTGGGCGCAAGTTGGGCGATATTGCAGCCCTTCTTCACCATGGTAGTTTTTAGCATTTTCTTCGGTGGATTGGCAAAAATTCCATCTGATGGCTTGCCATATCCAATCTTTAGTTTTACGGCGCTGGTGCCGTGGCAGTTTTTCGCCAATGGGATGAGTCAATCAGCTAACAGTCTGGTCGCAAGTTCTAACTTGATAAAGAAGGTGTATTTTCCAAGATTGATCGTGCCAATATCGGCAATACTCTCAGGTGGCCTCGATTTTGCCATAGCGTTTGTTGTGTTGCTGGGAATGATGTTGTTTTATGGCATCGTCCCAACAGGGGCCATCATTTGGTTGCCCTTATTGCTTATATTGGCTCTGATGACTTCCTTGGGTGTTGGATTATGGCTTACAGCCATGAATGTGCAGTTTCGTGATGTACGATATGCCATCCCATTTTTGGTCCAGGCCTGGATGTTTTCTACACCCATCGCCTATCCCAGCAGTTTATTAGACGAGCCTTGGAGAACAATTTATGGGCTAAATCCTATGGTTGGCGTTGTGGAAGGATTTCGTTGGGCTCTGTTAGGTGCTGATACAGTTCCTGGACCAGTGGTATTAGTTTCAGCATTGGTAGCCTTGAGCTTGTTGGTTAGCGGTGCATTTTATTTTCGTAGGATGGAACGAAATTTCGCCGATGTGGTGTGATCATGACAGATCTTTCAATTAATGTCGAAAACCTGGGTAAACAATACAAAATTGGCAGTTCTCAAGTTCCGTATAAAACATTGAGAGAAAGCATCATGCGTGCTGTAGGCGCGCCATTTCGCAGGGCCGCCGGCTTGTTAAAGGGGCATGCGTATAGTGCTGCTGGATTAGATGAAACGATTTGGGCCCTGAAGGATGTTTCCTTTGAAATAAAGAGCGGAGAAGTTGTAGGAATAATTGGCCCTAATGGTGCAGGAAAGAGCACCCTGCTAAAAGTGCTTTCGCGCATCACTGAACCAACTGAAGGAAGGGTTGTGCTAAATGGGCGCGTTGGAAGTTTGCTTGAAGTAGGCACCGGTTTTCATCCCGAGCTTACAGGTAGGGAGAATATATTCCTCAATGGTTCTATCTTGGGGATGACCAAGGTGGAGATTGAGCGAAAATTTGATGAAATTGTCGATTTCTCAGGAATTGAAAAATTCATCGATACCCCCGTTAAGCACTACTCCAGTGGAATGTATGTACGCCTAGCGTTCTCAGTCGCTGCACACCTTGATCCCGAGATTCTTCTCGTAGATGAAGTCCTTGCTGTGGGGGATGCTGCGTTTCAAAAGAAATGCTTAGGGAAAATGGAGCAGGTCGCGGGTGAGGGACGGACTGTGCTTCTGGTGAGTCACAATATGGGCAGCATTGGTCAGCTGTGCCAGAAAACATTGCTGTTAGAAAAAGGGTGCTTGACATTCGAGGGGGAATCAGGACAGGCAATTGCAAGATATTTACAGGGTGCGAATGAGGTAGATCAAGCTGAATTGATTTTTTCCTCAGACGCATCGAAGGAAATGCAGATTCGCTCGATACGGATTCTCAATGAAATCGGAAGCCCATCTATAAATCTTGATCTGACACACCCAATTCGAATTGAGATCGCCTACCAGGTCAACCAAGAAATCCAAGATGCATATATTTCCGTGGTGCTGAGTAAAATCGACCTCCAGGCACGAATATACAATACACGAGATATCCATTCTGCTCCACAAGGTTTTATAAAGAGAAAGCCGGGAACTTATGTCTCAACAGTTGAATTTCCGGGAGGCGTTCTCAATGTTGGAACCTATCGTGCAGGCATTAGCTTACATAAAACGGGGATGCCTTCCTACGATTCTCAAGCTAGTTCACCATTTACCTTAGTAGACAGCGGATATGCCAGTGACTATCGTCTTCCCCAATCTGATCGAGGACTTCTGGCTTTAGCCCCAAAATGGATATATGATGATCAGGTATAGACATTTTTCCCTCCATCCCTGAAATATTTGATGACTAGTTGAGAAAGACCAATAGATGCAATGATCCTAGATGGGAAGGGCACTCGATTGCGAAGTGTAGTCAATGATCGTCCAAAACAGACGGCTGTTTTTGGTGGTCGTCCATTTGTGGAGTGGTTGTTACTAAATTTGAGTGATCAAGGGGTGCGCGAGTCATTTTTTTACATTGGCCGCATAGGCGAAATGATCGAAATTCAGGTTGGAGATAGTAAGCGATGGAATATCTATTGTCTATTCTCGCGATCCAATTCCTTTGGTCCTCTGTGGAGCGAAAAAATGTACTCAAACAGGCGAGCACCGATCCATTTTTGATTCTGAAGGTGAATTCCTATTGTCATTTTGATATTCGCCATCTTAGAAATATTCACATGGCGCGCGATTCGCGCGCGACGATTTTGTTAGTGAGTTTAGATGATTGTCGGTGCTTTGGAACGGTCATTCTTGGGAATGACATTGATGTGAAAGAATTTCGTGAAATATTACCAGAAAAAAGTACTGGCTTATTCAACGCGGGGATTTATAATTAAATATTGAGACTGCTGAAAAAATTGATAGCCATCGCTCGGTTTCATTGGAGCGGGAAATATCCTCTTGTTTAGTTGATAATGGGTTGCGCGCGGTTGTGGGAGAAGGTCCTTTCCTAGAAATTTCTACACTTGAGGCCAATGCAAGTGCCTATTAGTTTTTTTGAGACCGAAAAACCCTTTTCGACATAAGTGTATAGAACTATGAACAATATAATTTCTGCTATAAGAACGAAATTGCCTATTTTGTATAAAAACATTGTTGAGTTTCGATCAATGGTATCGAGGAAACTTGATGGGTTATTTGAATTGCTTTTCCATGGGCCATATTCACTTGAAGATGCCAGGAAATATTGGAGCTATCCTCCATGCAAAATGTATGGGAAGAAGCATACCCAGAACTTTTGCGAGAAAGATGATAGCTTTATCAAAGAACTAATTGAAACAGAGATAAATCAAAAAGATCAACGCGAGAATGGTGAATTGGCGCGAAATAAGATCAGTCATTTGATTGAAAAACACAATATTAATTCAATGCTCGATTTTGGATGTGGTTTGGGGATGGATGGAGTATATTACGCAAAAAAATTTGGCATTGAAGTTACCTTTGCAGATATCTCATTATCCAATGTGAGGCTAACCGAGCGTTATGCGCCAATTTGGGATATATCAGCGAATTCTAAGTATATCGAAAATTCAGGCACGGTTGATTTCGGTGAAAAATTTGATTTGATATATTCAAGTGGTGTATTGCACCATATTCCAGAACCTGAGCCAGTGGTTTTAAATCTCAGGCGGTTCCTAAAGCCGGGTGGCATATTTGTCGTGATGCTTTATACAGAAGAACACTATAAAAGAAAGGGAGCCGAAAACTTATATCATTATGCAACAAGGTCGGAGGCTCCCGCCCCAATCAACATTACAAATCCTTATAGTGAATTTTACGATAAAGCTAAGGTCGAAGCTCTGTTCGATGGGTTATCTTTAATTGACACATGGACAACAAATCAAAATAGTTTCGGCTGGTATTGTTTTGAATAAATTGCTGAATATTTGCCAAAATTCGATTCAGAGAATTCTTTATGGAATATGTACTTTCTAGTTCATCAGTTCTATCCTTTGTGGCTTTGCATCTCAAGAATTCGGGAAAAGAAGTTACAGTAATTACCTATAGTGATCCTGTGATTCAATATTGCAGAGAAGCGGATATTAAATACATTCCATTTAAACCAAAAATTCCTAGTTTTAGTTTGAGCAAGAATCCTTTCAAGATTATAAAAAGAGTAATCAGCGCTACTAGTGCCACACTTCTTTTGAAAAAACGTTTGGATGAGTTTATAGAAAAAATAAATTTTGGCAAAGATGATGGATTTCATTTACTAACACGTTGGATATCAATTGCAAATTTCTATTTGGCAAAAGAATTAGCAAAAAATGGTATAGGGACTGTTTATTTCAGTGGTATCAGATGGCAAGAACCTCGGATTTATAATCCAAAATTCAAAAGAGTATATTTTGAAAGATTATTAATTAAACTATTGTTCAAAATGATTCTTGGTTTGGATTTAGTTTTCTTTGAATCAAATAATTTGCCCCGATTTGGAATAGATGATAATTTTTTTCACAAATACAATATCGAAAATGTCTCAGATAAAGTTAGATATGTGGAGTTTGTGTTGGGCGTTGTTGAAAATTCGGATATTGGTCAGCACCAATATGATTATCTGTTGATTGGTGAAGGCCCAGGATTGTTGGAAAGAATAAAACTCGAATCCATAACTGAAGTATATGATTTTCTTTTTAATTTGCCAATAAATATTGTTGTAAAGAAACATCCTCGCATGAAGGGGCCAGAGACTCAGGTTGGTGAATTTTATCAATCGTATTTTGAGAATTGTGTTGAACTTCCCAAGTATTTTGCTGCGGAATTGCTTCTGAAAAATGTACAGAATTCTGTGATTTCTGTCTCTTCAACACCATTAGTGATTGCATCTCAAATGGAGCATTTAAAAGCAGTGTCTTTGTTAGAACTTGTTGATTGGTATCACGACACCCATAAGCAAGCATTTAGACGTGATTTAGCTAGAATGTCTGATAATAAAGTTATATTTGTGCGGAATTTTACTGAACTAAAAGAAGTATTGTTTAGGAATTAATAATGAAGTCTTTCTCTTTTGCTAAAATAATTGAAACCATTAAGATAACCAAAAATTCGCGACTTGTTGAAATTTTGCAGGATGGGAAAGTTGAATTTTTTGGTTATTACGAGGAAACTGTTCCAGATATCTTGTTAGGAAAAAAGCAAATTCAAGTTCGAGTTTACCAAAAAACTCCATCAAAAAAAGCAATAAGTGATTTTCCTATTATTCCTTACAACAAGCGAGTACAGATATACAAGTCAGAAGCAGATGCATGCTTTTTAGATCAAGAAGCTTTAGCGATGTTGTTTATGGCTTTTCCGGCAAATCCAGGTGTAATATTTGCTCGCCTCACTTTTAGATGGAGCTGGATAATCGCATCCTTCGGGCTCCTAAGACGAGTTTTTAGGAAAAATGTACAGATACTTGGGATATTTTCCTTCGATATAGCCGGATCAAGGCAGCGATGGTTGGCAGTCAAGAGAGTTGAGAGCCCTTTGTGGCGGAAATATTCATTATCGTTAGAAGTTGGCTTAACAGGTTTTTTTAAATATCTTCGAGATGAAGCAATTAAATATGTTGTGCTGCGGCATTATCATAATCTGCCAAAATTGCATCGTGAATGGGGAGATCTAGATATTCTTGTCTCTGATAGAGATGAAAATCGTGTCAAAGATTTTCTGGTAAACAACAGGGGGCCTATTCGAGTTGATGTGTGGGCAGAATCTACTCGACACATGCATGATATTACTTATTATCCTCCTCCCCTAACCCGAAAAATTCTCAATAGTGCTGTTGATGGGCCAGCAGGTTCTAGAATCCCTGCTCCAAAAATAGCATTTCTAAGCTATGCTTACCATGCTCTATATCACAAAGGTCTGCTTTCGGGTATTCCAAGTAAACTTGATAATGTAGATGCGAATTCTAACCCTGGCAACAATTATGTTCAATCGCTCGCCAAGATGGCAAGTGAACTAGGTATTTCGGTTGAGATTACGATGGAAGATCTCGATGAGTATTTGAATCAACAGGGATGGCGACCTAATATTGACACATTATCAAAAATAGCATACAGAAACAAGTGGGTATCGCGTGGGTTGTTTAGTCAAAAACAATCGGAAGAAATTGGGCTATGTGTCTATGTATTGAAGAAGAAGGGCTTTACTCCAAATAATATTGAATCGATGTTGCGTATTATCACGAACGACGGATTTATTGTTGTTCGCAAAAGAGAATTTGAAGAAAATGAGATACCCTTCATAGCCGACAGTCTACGTGGTGGAGATTGGAGTCATAAAGGCGAAAACATTGATGACCTGATGCCCGCAATGGCGATTATTGTTTTAGATGTAATCCCTAATTTGGCAAATTATAGGGATCGCACAGAGATGTTAAAAGCAAAAATCCGAAATAAGCTAGATTATTCAGGAGCGAGTATTATCCATTCCACTGACACAACCCTGGAAGCTTGGGAATATGTAGATATTTGTTTCAGTCATGAAAAATCATTATTAGAGAAAGAAATTCGGGAATTAAGAAATAAGAAAATCACCTTATCCCAAAATGAAAAACTTATAATTTATCCGAAAATTTTGATGTTTAAGCTTAGGAAAAAAATTAAGTTCATCAAGCGCGCGCCCGCATTTTTGCATGTCATCTTTTTACAAAAATTTCTTCAAAAAACGACGCCTTAATCAAAAATATGATTTCTTTATCATTTTCTTATGAACAGTAACAAAGCATTATAAAGAAAGGAAAACGAGTGCCCTTCAATCTGCCAGAAGATCTTAAAAAAATGAAATTGTTCTGGAATGAGAGAAATTGTGTCATGTTAACTGACAATAAAAAGGTTTACAGGCATATTTCAGAAAAATATTGTGCAGATGTTTGGGCTTTGTTTGAAACAGGATTAGTTGATCGACTAGTACGTGAAGGGTTGTTACAACCAGGAAAACCACATGAATCTGGTGATGCAGAATTTCCATTAATTATTGAACATCCATATATCCGCCGAATCAATTATCCATTCGAGTGGCCTGCTCAAGCACTAAAAGATGCTGCTTTTGCGATTTTGGAAATCGAAGAAATTGCCAATTCTTATGGTTTTACGATTTCGGATCCGGGGCCATACAATCTGACAATAATGAGAGGAAAACCCATATATTTGGATTATGATTCATTCCTTCCGATTAGGCAAAATCGGATATGGCGTGGTTTTGATGGTTTTCGAGATTATGTGCTGTTGCCTTTAGAGTTGGTTGAGAAGAAATTTCACTACATTGGACGTTCAATATTACGAGATGTTGGGAGATATGACCCAGATTCTTCTATCCGAAAGCTAGTACGCGGAACCGGAATTGGATATTCATGGACCAGAAATTGGGAGTTGTTTAGGGAAAAGTTTATAAACTCCATATTACAATTCATTGCGCAGAATCGCAGCATTCGGCATATTCTGAAAATATTTAGAAATTTTCTATACAAGGTTTTGAACTCCAATAGAACAAATAGTAATCAAAACCTATCTGCTGTAAAAGTACGAGGCAACTTCCTTAAAACCATAAAAAATAATGTGGGTAACATCAAAGTTCCTGAACACGCTTTAAATAACGGTGAGAATGGAAAACAATTTAGAAAAAATGACAATTTGTGGAAATCAGAATTGGAAATCCATGGGGAAAGAGAAGTAATTATTCGCGGCATAGTCGCTGATGTAAATTTTGGATCCGCATTAATATTTGGGGAGGATGAAAAAATCTCATTGTTGTTGGCCCAAAATCAGGTGTCAGTGATTACGATTGGAGATGATGAGATATTTGCTAACCGACTTTTTAACCTAGCAAACAAAAATGAAATTGATGTGATGCCGCTTATAATGGATATTCGACAGCCAACTCCGGAATATGAGGTAAACATTGGTACGATACTCTCCGCGTTTGATCGATATCAGAGTGAGATGGTGGTGGTTCTTTCCGTGAGGAATCCAACGGGCAGCAAGCATAGGGTTGCCGTTGGCAAGAAAACAATTAGATTGTCACAGCTGGTGTATTGGTTGGAAAAGTTCACTCAAAAGTATTTACTTGTGGAATTTGTACCCATTGATGAAAACAAAATAGATATGTCTCAGAATCTTACCGATCGTTGGAATGTAGATAAATTTAAAGAATATTTCATTGAGCGTTTTGATTATGAAAGAAGTTGGAATTTTCCCCCCCATCAGAACAAGCTATTGTTATTCAAACGAAAGCCAGAGTAATTCTTGGAGCAACTGATAATTTCATTGTCAGGGACGAGATGGAAAAAAATAATAACTTCATCCATATTGTTTATAAGAAGGACTAAGTGACTAATATCATAGGGGCGATTGTCCAGGCTCGCACTAGTTCCCAAAGATACCCGAATAAAGTACTCCACCATGTGGCTGGGATGCCGATGTTGAAGTATTTGCTTGAGCGCTTGGAACATTGTGATTATTTGGATGCGATTGTGGTTGCCACGTCAAATGAGGATAGTGATGCGCCTATTGAGGAATTTTGCCGGCAAAATGGGGTCGCTTGCTTTAGAGGCTCATTAATTAATGTGGCTGAAAGATTTTTTCAATTGGTAAACACATACCAGTTTGATGCCTTTGTCAGAATCACAGGCGATAGCCCATTACTTGATCAGCGCTTGGTTTCAAGAGCATTGGAGTTGTTTCGTCATGATGAATATGATTTGGTGACGAATGTTCTTCCACGAACATATCCCAAAGGACAGTCTGTGGAGGTTGTAAGTTCGAAAGCATTTAAAGAAACATTTCATGACATAACAGATGCCGATGATTTAGAGCATGTTACTAGGTATTTTCACTCAAACGCCCAAGATTTTCGCATAGAAAGATTTTCTCTGGATGAAAATATCAATCACATCCGTTTATGTGTTGATACCAGGGACGATATGGATGATTTTAGAAAGATGATCTCAAATATGGATAAACCTCATTGGGAATATTCACTCGATGACATCCTAGAAATCCATAGTAGAGTGGTGCAAGGAAATGCCTGATACCCCCAAAGTTACCGTTTATATACCAACATTCAATTATGGCTCGTATCTACGAGAAGCGGTTCAGAGTGTACTAATACAGAATTATGAAAATTGGGAACTTATTATCATCGATGATGGCTCAACAGACGAGACCCCGGCGATATTGGCAGAATTCGAGGAGAACCCTAAAATCCGAATAATTTTCCAAGAAAATCATGGGCTAACTAGAACAAATAATAAGGCCATCGAAATGTCTCGTGGCGAGTACATAATGCGGTTGGATGCTGATGATTATCTAGACGAAAATGCCCTATTGGTGTTGTCTAATATTTTAGATACGAAACCTGATGTGGCTTTAGTATTTCCAGATTACTTTGTAGTATCTAAAGCAGGGGACCTTATTCGACTTGAGCGCCGCAGCAAAGTTTACGAAGAAGATGAGTTGTTGGATCTGCCATCTCATGCTGCATGCGCTATGATCAGAAAGACATGTCTCATTGCGCTGGGCGGGTATAACGAAGATATTCCCAGACAAGATGGCTATGACTTATGGTTACGTCTGATTCAGAAATACCAAATTTACAATGTTAATTTGCCGCTTTTTTATTATCGACGTCATCCTGGCAGCATGAGTTCTCGTTTGGATAAGCTTTTGCGTACAAGACAGAAAGTCAAGCGAGAGTTTGTGGCCAAGCTAGATAATGATTTGCCAAAGGTGCTGGCAATCATTCCAACTAGAGATGATTCAACAGCCACGGAGCCACCCTTAGCACTAAGACAATTGGCCGGTAAAACGGTGCTTTCTTATTCTATAAACGCAGCACTTGAATCGGGTGTTCTGGACCGGATAGTAGTTACATCTGACAATCAGCCGGTGTTGGAATGTGCACAAAGATTCGATGGCGTTGAGGCAATTACCAGGAGCAAGGAGTTGTGCAAACCCCACTCCCCAATTGAACCTACTGTGTTCTATATTCTTAGTGAACTTGAAAAAAGGGAAGGCTATGTGCCGGACGCGGTTATGTTACTCTTCGTGGTATCCCCACTTCGGGAGGCTAGGCATATTCAAAAATCGGTAGACACCCTAAGAATATTCGATTGTGATAGTGTCGTCTCGGTATATAATGACGATAGTTACTTCTATCGGCGCGGGAAATTCGGACTTGAGCCGATCATTAAGGAGAGGAAACTGCGCATCGAAAGGGATGTTCTCTATGCAGACAACGCCGCAATAGTGCTCTCATGGTTGAGTGCCATAAATCCAAGGAGCTTTGTAGGTCGTAGAGCTAGTCATATATTGATGACTCCCGAAGAGAGCTTTCAAATAGACACTGATTTTGAGTTCTGGGTGGTAGAGCAGATTCTTAAACGAAGGATAGCTGAGCATGAGGAACAGATATTTTGAAGTTGGATAATATTGACACTGACAAGCACGTTGTTGTGATTGCGGAGATTGGCAATAATCATGAGGGAAGCTTTACTCTGGCAGAACGATTGATTGGGCTTGCTGCTGAAGCAAATGTGGATGCAGTCAAGTTCCAGACGATCATCCCTGAGAAGTTGGTTTCGCCGATCCAGAAGGACAGAATCAGGCAACTCCAGAAATTTCAGTTAAGCTATGCTGATTACGAGAAGTTGTCCCGTGTTGCTGAGCGGGAAGGCGTTATGTTTTTATCAACTCCCTTTGATATTGAAAGTGCCCATTTTCTCGATGCTTTAGTACCGGCGTTCAAGATTTCATCAGGAGATAACAACTTTTATGCATTGATTGATGCGGTGGCACGGACGGGCAAGCCAATTATCCTGTCTTCTGGATTTACCAATTTGAAGCAAATACAACATACCCGGGATTTCATCCAGGATGTTTGGCGTAATTGTGGGATTGTACAGGAAATGGCGGTTCTCCACTGTATTTCCAGCTATCCGACACATCTGCACGAAGCAAACCTTCTTGTTGTTCGACGTTTGAGAGACCAGCTTGGGGTTACGATTGGCTATTCTGACCATACAATAGGAATTGATGCTGCTGTTCTATCTGTTGCCTTAGGAGCGCGAATTATTGAGAAACATTTTACAATAGATAAAAACTATTCGAATTTTCGCGATCACCAACTATCCGCCGACCCAGATGAGATGGCATTGTTAGTTAAGAAGGTGAGCGAAGTAGATGAGTTACTTGGTGATGGCGAAAAATGTCTGCAATTCGGCGAACAGGACAATATTGATAAAATGCGGAGATCGATTGTGGCAAAGCGCGACCTGAGTCAGGGGACCGTTTTACAATATGATGATTTGGATTGGCTTCGCCCTGGTGAAGGATTAGCACCAGGACGGGAGGCTGAGATTGTAGGTAAAACATTGAACCGATTTATTCCAGCGGGTGGGTACATACTACTCCGGGATTTGGAAGATTTGTGAATTCATTCGATAAGAAATTAGTAGATAGGATCCAAAAACATATCTTTGAGAGTGCCGAGGTAAAACAACACTCTTTCGAGAGTTGTTCTGCAGGCATACTTGCAGCTGCGCGGTTAATCTCAGATGCATTAATGTCTGAAAGGAAGATATTGCTTTGTGGGAATGGTGGCAGCGCAGCTGATTGCCAGCATATGGCTGCTGAGTTTGTGAATCGCCTGACAATGGATTTTGAACGCCCTGGATTGCCAGCCATTGCTCTGACCACCGATACTTCCTTCTTAACCGCCTATTCAAACGACAATAGTTTTGAAAATGTGTTTGCTCGGCAAGTCCAGGTGCTGGGCAAATCAGGTGATGTGTTGATCGGTATCAGCACAAGCGGAAACTCTGAGAATGTGATCCGCGCTATAGAAGCGGCAGTTTCTACAAATATGCGCACTGTAGCTTTGACAGGAGAAAGTGGACGTTTGGTAGAAATTGCAGACGTAGCAATAGAAGTATTGAGTACGAATACCCAATATATACAAGAGACACATCTGGCGATTGAGCACATATTGTGTGATATTGTTGAATGCCACCTATATGGAAAGGAGTGAGCGTTCTATGCATTTCCCTAATCTATATGAGGAGTTTTTTTACAAAGCTTTACAAATCCGCTTGGTTGAAGAGAAAGTGATTGAGCTTTATCCCAGCGACAAAATTCAAAGCCCAATTCATCTCTCAATTGGGCAGGAGGCTGTGGCTGTAGGGGTTTGTCAATCCATGAGAGTCTCAGACATGTTATTTTGTTCATATCGCAGCCACGCATTTTACCTGGCAAAAGGCGGGGATCTTTTGGCCATGATGGCAGAATTATATGGAAAGGTGACAGGTTGTGGTGAGGGGAAAGCAGGTTCAATGCATCTTGCTGCTCCCGAAGTGGGTCTTATGGGATCATCGGCAATTGTAGCCAGCACAATTCCCCATGCGGTTGGTGCTGCTCTTGCAGCAAAGCGCTTGAATAAGAAAGATCAGGTGATCATCGTTGCATATGGTGACGGTGCGACAGACGAGGGTGTGTATCATGAATCCCTAAATTTTGCCAGCTTGCATGAGCTCCCTGTAATTTTCCTTTGTGAAAACAATGGGTTCGCAGTGCATTCCAGAGTGAAGGATCGGCAATCTTTCATGGCCGAGGACCATGCAAAGGTGTATGGACTTCCAACAACAAAAATATCTGACGGCCATGATATGCTAAAAATTCATCAGGAATTTTCAAATATTATTGACCAGGTCAGGGATCAACACAAACCACAATATGTTGAAATCGAAACGTATCGCTATCGCCAGCATGTGGGTCCCGGTGAAGATTTTGAAGCAGGGTACAGATCGAAAAATGAGCTTGAACAGTGGCGCTCAAAAGACGCTCTTTTACTCGATCAAGATTTGTATACTAAATATGAACCAATGATAAGGGAAGAGATTGATTCTGCAATCGAGTTCGCAGAGAAAAGTCCCTGGCCGGGTGAAGAGCACCTGCTGAAAGATGTAATATAAAGGAATAAATGAATGGACACTACGGATATAAAGAAGCCGTCAATGGAAACCCTTCAATCCGATAAAACCATCTCCTATCGGGAGGCATTATATCGATCAATGCATGATGCCCTTCAAAGTAATCCGAACGTAATAATTATGGGCCAGGGTGTCGATGACCATTTGGGATTATTTGGCAGCACATTGGGATTAGCTGATAAGTTTGGCGCAGAACGAGTTTTTGATATTCCTTTGGCAGAAGAAGCAACAACAGGGATTGCCGTGGGTGCTGCCTTGAACGGCCTTTATCCTATCCATACGCATATGCGGGTTGATTTTGCTTTGTTGTCAATGAACCAGATCGTGAATCTGATAGCAAAATACAAGTATATGTTTGGTGGCCGTTTTGAAGTTCCCATGCTCATTCGGATGGTTATTGGAAGAAGTTGGGGGCAGGGTGCCCAACATTCACAAAGTTTGCAGTCGTTGTTCTCCCATATTCCTGGTTTGACTGTGATAATGCCTGCAAGTGCCCAATCCATTATGGATACATACCCTTATGTTATATCGCAGTATCGTGCCCCGGTGATATCCATTGAGCATCGTTTAATGTACGACTTGAAATATCGTTTGGATGAAGCTGATGTAAAATCAAATGGATCCCCGCTGACTTCACGAATTGTTAGGGAAGGCAACGATGTTACAATTGTGGCAACTTCCATCATGGTAATGGAGGCTTTGCGGGCAGCTGACCACCTTGCGCAGGCAAGTGGAATTGGGTGTGAGATCATTGATTTACACTGTGTGTCACACCCCGATGAGGCGAAAATTCTTGAGAGTGTCAAGAAGACGGGAAGATTAGTGGTTGCCGATACTAGCTGGGTCGCATATGGCGTGAGCGCAGAAATCTGTAGGATTATTTGCGAAGATTCGCCATCTCATTTACAAGCTCCAGTTGTAACTTTGGGAATGCAGCCGGCTCCATGTCCAACTGCAAAAAGCCTGGAAGACCTCTTTTATCCCAATTTAACAGATCTCACAGATGCTATTGCCAAACTGGTGTCAGGCAAAGATAACCATGGTATTCTTCTCCCCGACGAGCGCTCCTTTGCAGATGTTTATAAGCGCTTCAAAGGCCCATTCTAATAGATCAGCCGGAGGAAAAATATTGTTATGAAAGTTTTGATAACTGGAATTACTGGCATGGTCGGCAGCCACCTGGCTGAATATATTCTCAAGAATCATCCAGACGTAGAAATTCATGGCCTTGTTCGTTGGCGTAGCCCTCTTGATAATATTCGATCAATTCGGTCAAAACTAACTCTTCATCAGGCTGAATTAAGAGATCTGAATTCCCTCATTAAATTACTGCAAGATATTCAACCCAATTGGATCTTCCATTTGGCTGCTCAATCCTATGTTACCAGCAGTTTTGATGCTCCAGCCGATACAATTCATACCAACGTTATTGGAACAATGAATTTACTGGATGCAATCAGGTTTACTGGGATTGATAGAAAAATTCACATCTGCAGTTCTTCAGAAGTATATGGGCAAGTAACAGAAGATGAGTTGCCGATCCGCGAGGAAAACCCATTTCGCCCGGCCAGTCCTTATGCAGTTTCAAAAGTGGGGGAAGATATGATTGGCCTACAATATTATCTTTCTTATGGCATTAAAACTGTTCGCACTCGGATGTTTACCCACACTGGTCCAAGGAGAGGAGATGTGTTCGCCGAGAGCGCATTTGCCAAACAAATAGCTGAAATCGAAATGGGATTGCGACAAAACCCAATGAAAGTTGGCAATTTAGATAGTGTTCGAACATTTGCCGACGTTCGAGATGCTGTGCGCGGATATTGGTTATTGCTAGAAAAGTGTCCTCCCGGTGAAGTTTATAACATTGGTGGAAACAGAACAATGACTATCGGAGACATGCTTGAGATATTAAAAACCTTTGCAAATTGTAAAATTGAACATGTTGTAGATCCATCCTTGCTGCGCCCTTCGGATGTCACGTTACAAATTCCAGATACGTCAAAATTTAGGAGCGTTACAGGTTGGGAAGCTGAAAAATCGTTAGAAACAACTATGTATGATCTACTTCAATACCATAGAGATAAGATTCGCAGTAGGAGGGAATTTTGAGTTTGATCATTTCGCGAACACCCTTTCGAATGTCATTTTTTGGGGGTGGTACGGATTACCCTGAATGGTATATGGAGAACGGGGGTGCTGTTCTTTCCACTACTATTGACAAGTATTGTTACATTAGCTGCCGGTATATGCCACCATTTTTCAATATAAAACATCGCGTAGTTTGGCGGCATGTAGAGAGTGTCATTACGGTTGCGGATATTCTTCATCCTGCAGTCCGGGAAGGTTTACGATACCTTGGTTTCGATGATTCAAATGGGTTAGAAATTCACTATCAAGGAGATTTGCCTGCAAGAGCTGGTATGGGGTCCAGTTCTGCGTTTGCGGTAGGTTTAATCAGAGCATTGACTGCACTACGTGGACAAATGATCAGCAAACACGATTTAGCACTAAAGGCCATCGAATTAGAACGTGATAAGATGGGCGATAATGTTGGCTCTCAGGATCAAGTGGCCGTCGCATACGGGGGATTAAACGTGATCCAATTCAAGAAAAACGGTGAAATTCTTGTGGAGCCGGTAACGATAACGCCGTCAAAGCTTCTCGAACTGCAATCTAAATTATTGCTTTTTTATACCGGAACTGGAAGATCAGCATCTAAAGTTGCTGCGGATGTTGTCGCTAACATGGGCAAAAACGAAAACATATTGAGTGAAATGTACTCTAACGTAACTAAAGCTGTTTCAATTTTGAGTGGAGAATCTAATATCGATGAATTTGGAAATTTACTTCATGCGAATTGGATGTTGAAACGGCGGCAAAGCAAGATGGTTTCAAATTTAACCATTGACCACATATACGAGACTGCATTAAAGCATGGTGCAATTGGTGGCAAACTGCTAGGTGCCGGCTCATCAGGCTTTATGGTATTTTATGTCCCCGAAGAAAAACAGGCTGATGTAATTTCTTCGTTGTCTGATTACTTACATGTTCCCTTTAAATTTGATACCGAAGGTAGCACGCTAATTCATTACGGAATCAATGGATCACAATAGTACACTTCATAGTTCATGAAAAAAACGCAGAAGCAAACAGTATTTCGAACCGAATGGTTTGAAATTGAGGAAGAAAGATTCGATCAGGTTTCATCATTAAATGGCAAACCATATTATCGGATAAATTCATCGAATGGCGTAATAATTCTTGCTCTTACTGTATCCGGGGAAATTGTACTAATCAAACAGTTTAGGCCAGCATTCAACCAGTATACTTTAGAATTTCCTAGCGGGGCTATTAACGAAAATGAAATGCCTCGTGAAGCAGCTACCAGAGAGCTATTCGAAGAGACGGGGTATGAATGCCAGGATTTATTGCCCCTGGGCACAGGTAGAATAATGATGAATCGATATTCTGGGGAAGAGTATGCCTTTTTGGGAGTTGGAGCAAAAAAAAACGCTGGATATGAGAACAAAGAAGATATTGACGTTCTCCTGCTGAAACCTTCTCAATTTAGGTCTCTAATTTTGTCAGGAGAATTCGAACAATTGGCTGCTATGGCATTGTATTTAATGGCCGATTTAAAGTTTGGGATTGAAAATTTTATTTCAGAAAACCATTGTGAATAAAAAAGAGATCAAGAATATTTTAGTGCGCGGTAGACCTGAGCCACAGAATGTTCCATGGTGGGGAGAGCCAAACCTGGGTTCATATTACACTGAAGATGAAATTAACGCTGCTGTTAATTCGATTCGAGATTCTATGGATTGGACAGTGGGATTTGGCCCCAATCCAAAGGAGATTGATAAATTTGAAAAGGAATTCGCTGAATTCTGTGGAACTGAGTATGCGGTGGCTTTAAACAGTTGTGGCACTGGAATTGATATGGCAATCCGGTGTTTAAATTTAGAGCCAGGGGATGAGGTGATTTCGCCAGCAATAAACTATAAAGCCGCACACCTTTCGATTTTAGATCAGGGGGGAAAAGTTGTTTTTTGTGATGTAAATTTAAGGACGCTAAATATTGACCCTATAGATTTAGAGCGGAAGATGTCCTCTCGGACAAGAGCCATCTTGCCCGTTCACATGAATGGGCTCTCCGCACCGATGGATGAGATTGCAGAAATTGCGGCACATTATCCCCATCCTAAACACGGACCGCCTAAAATTATTGGGGATGCAGCACGAAGCTTTGGTGCCGAATATAAGGGGACGAAAGTTGGAAAAAAAGGATGGCTCAATGTCTTTAGTTTCCATACCCAAAAAATTATTACCACATTGGGCGAAGGCGGTATGGTTACAACAGATGATCCTGAAGTGGATAGACGGTTTCGCGAGATGCGCCAGTTTGGGGGAGAAGAGGGTTGGGGTAGCAATTACAAAATGAATAAAGTACAAGCTGCCGTGGGTTTGGAACAACTCAAAAAAATTGACCAGATTATCAAAAAACGGATCCGTGTCGCTGAACGACGAACTGAGTTGCTGAAAAATTTCAAGCAATATTCTCTCCCACATGTTCCGGACAACTATAAGCATATTTACTATACATATTGTATTCTTTTAGATCCAGAATTAGCCGGAGAAAACAGAGATGGGATAATCTCGGAAATAAAAGACAAGTACAATATTGTTTGCAGCGTTTCAAACCCTCCTACATACAAAAGATGGCCTTATATTCGAGAAATGTGCGGGGAACCAAAATTGCCAAACTCGGATTTGATTGGAGAGAGGCTGCTATGTTTGCCTCTGCATCCATTGATGACTGAAGATCAAAACAAATTCATTTGTGCCGCGTTGATTGAGGCAATTGATAATCAAATCACTATATAGATTCATTATTTCATTTCATGCAAGAGAAATACTTTGATCAATTGGAGTTTGTAGAAAGGGTTGTTAATCTATCAATCCGGGACCGAATCATCGAGGAGCTCGAATTTGATAGTGGTGCTTTTGGTTCTCTTTTATTAGGCAATCTAGGCCCAAACGATGCTGGATCTCTTTACAATTTTTATTTCGAGGGCTTATCAGAACAGAGTAGGATTTTCTTTCCTCCTTACCCGTTGTTTAGCCCCCGATTGGAGAGCGATACTGATCTGCGTGATCGGATTATAGAATGGAAGAAGGAGAAAGATTGGGTTTTCTTTTTACTCAAGGGAAACTCTCAAATTATGGGTGTTTCCCTCTTGAAGCGAATGAGCACTGATCGCCCGACAAGTGGTATTGCTGTAAACAGAGAATATACCAAGGCAGGAGTGGGGTTTTTTCTTCAAAAAGCGGTTGAGATCCAGGCCAGATTGCTCTCTATCAAAAGTATTTATGTTACTTTGGCCCAAGATAATGTGGCATCGTTGAAGTTACATCAAAAATGCGGCTTCATTGAAACCGAAAATTTGGTTCCACACTATGGTTATAAAAATGGTGTGAAATTTGTGGATCGATATGACAAAGAGATGATGCTGAAAATCAACGAAAATTTTGACAAATGATATGAGATTTATATTTTAGGAGGAAGATTGAGATATGTTGAAGAAAGAACAATTGGATTTATTTAAGCGCAAAAATGTATTAGTCTCTGGTGGCACGGGGATGATTGGAAGACAAATTGTCAATATTCTTTGTGATGCAGATGCTATTGTTAGAGTGGTATCACTAGATGAAATCATCGTTGATGAACGCGCTGAACATATACAAGCGGATCTCTCGGACTTCCAAAAATGTCAAGAATTGACACAATCTATGGACTGTGTGTTTCATGTTGCTGGTATCAAAGGCTCTATCGAGGTTACGAAATCAAAACCAGCCAGCTTTTTTGTCAATCTGTTAATGATGAATACCAATATGTTGGAGGCCTGTCGCATCAATGGAGTTGACAAAGTTGTCTATACGAGTTCTATTGGTGCTTACCCCAGTGCTGAAATTTTTAAAGAATATGATGATATTCAGGCCGGCCCTCCCATGGATATGTTTCCCGGCTGGGCAAAAAGGATGGCAGAATTACAAGTAAAAGCTTATCAGATTCAATATAAACTAAACAATTTCGCAGTTGTCAGACCATGCAATGTATTCGGACCTGGGGATAATTTTGATCCGGATAACGCTATGGTGATACCATCCTTGATGCACAGAATCCACCAAAAAGAGGACCCAGTACTGGTATGGGGGGATGGTTCCGCTGTTCGAGATTTTGCATACAGTAAAGATGTGGCAAAAGGAGTAATCCTAGCGCTTTTGAAAGGCACTGAGGGCCGATATGTGAACCTTGGTAGTGGAAAGGGTTATTCAATCAAGGAGCTAGTGGAGAATTTGCATAGTTTCCTGGAATTCAATTATAAATTTGATACAACAAAACCATCTGGGTTTCCTCGTAGAGTAATGGATATATCGCTTGCCCGTGAAATGATTGGGTATGAACCCAAAACTTCATTAGTGGATGGCTTGAAAGAGACTTGGAATTGGTATGTCGAAAACCAGGATGAATATTTGAAGCGCAAGAATTATTTTGTGGAATCCAAATGATTGTTGAAAATACGAAACTAGAAAATGTTTTGAAAATAAAACTAGATGTATTTGAAGATCATCGCGGACAATACATCGAAACTTATAATCAAAAGCTTTATGCTGAACATGGAATAGATGTCAAGTTTGTCCAGGATGATATTTCCGTATCAACAAAAAATGTTCTTCGCGGCTTACATGGAGATGAGAAAACCTGGAAATTGATTTCTTGTCTATATGGAAAGTTTTTGTTGGCAGTAGTTAACTGCGATGAAGAATCTCAAGATTTCGGAAAATGGCAAACTTTCACACTTTCTGACACGAACAGGCTCCAGGTTTTAGTACCGCCAAAATACGGCAATGGGCATTTGGTGCTCAGCGACCAGACCATTTTTCATTACAAGCAATCTACGTACTACGAAGGCGCACAAAATCAATTTACATATCGATGGGATGAACCAATTTTTGGGATTTGGTGGCCTATCTGTGACCCAATCTTATCCCCCCGAGATGATAAGGTTCCATACATTGAAATGAAGAAGGGCAAATAAAAAATGTATAAATCAAAAAACGTGCTGGTTACCGGTGGGGCAGGGTTTATGGGAGCTAACCTAATTAGTAGATTGTTAGATGAAGGTGCGAATGTTCGCGCGACTTTATTCAAGCGGGAACCGGTAATCAAGGATGAAAGAATTGATTATTTAGAATGCGATCTAACTCTATTAGAAAATTGTTATCAAGCAACAAAAGATATCGACTATATATTTATGTGCGCAGCGAACACATCAGGCGCTAAAGTGATGGCGACCACGCCCATGGTACATTTGACTCCAAATATAGTCATGAATGTCCAGATGCTTGAAGCGGCATATGCTGCTGGGGTTGAAAAGTTCTTATTTTTGAGCAGTAATACAGTGTATCCTCTTACGGATTTCCCTGTCAAAGAAGATGATGTGACCAACCAGTTTTATAAGAGCTATCATATCGTTGCCTGGATGAAACGATTTACAGAAATCGTCTGTGATATGTATGCCAATCGCATTGAGAAACCCATGAAAACAATAGTAGTTCGTCCTGGAAACCTATATGGTCCCTACGATAAATTCGACTGGGAGAAATCCAAAGTAATTCCTGCCCTCATGCGGCGGGCAATTGAAAAGCATGATCCCTTTGTTGTTTGGGGTGATGGCAGGGATCTAAAAGATTTTCTCTATATTGATGATTTCATTGATGGCATGCTACTAGCTATGGAAAATATCGATTCATATGAGCCTATAAATATTGCCTCGGGAATTCCCGTGACTATTAGAGACGTGCTCAACGAGATATTGATTGCTGCTGATTATCAAGATGCTAGCGTTGAATACGATGCCAGCAAACCTACAATGATTCCGAAGAGAATGATCGATATCTCTATGGCTGAACAAAAACTGGGATTCAGTCCCACTGTCTCCCTCGAAGAAGGAATTCGTAAAACAGTGGAATGGTATCGAGAATATTATAAAGATAAAACTCCAGAAGATATGATTTAGTTGAAGGCGGATCCGTGTTTTATAGGGAATTTTTATAGACACCTGCAACCTTGTATGTTCCTAATATGATGAGAAACAAACCATATGTGAGTGTTATTACTCGTTGCCGTAATGACAATTATGCTGGAGGAATTATTGATAAACTCCAATTCACCATCGACAATTTGTTGATTAGGCTAGAGAAGCACAAAATCGAATCTGAATTTATCATTATTGATTGGAATCCGTCCGAAGGCAATTCAAGATTGAAGGATGCGATTCGATGGCCGTCTAAATCGATCTATACGAGCATCCGGGTGATCGAAGTCGAGTCCAATATTCATCGGCGATATGCATATTGGGAAAATCGAGATATCCATGCTAGTGTTGCTGTTAATGTGGGGATAAGAAGAGCCAGGGGCGATTTTGTTGTCCAAAGGGCGGCTGATGTTATTTGGTCAAATGATTTAATCTCATTTATTGCAGCAAAAAAGTTGGAAGATGATGTTCTATACAGATGCAATCGAAAAGATGTAGATGGAGATATATTGCTTGAAGATAGTTTGAATTCAGAGAATATTTCAGACCATTGTGAAGAAAATGTTCTCGAAGTTTTTGGTCCAGGAAAATATCCGTCGGATTTGCCACAGTTGCACACAAATGCGGCCGGAGATTTTCAGTTGATGTCCAGAGACATTTGGGTCAAAATGCGAGGTTATTATGAATCGTTTGACCTCTCCACAATGGATTTGGAAAATATTCTGGCATTTTCTCTATTTGCTGCTGGATACAGGGAATTAAGGCTATCTGAATCTGCCTGTGTCTATAAATTTAGACATGAAGAACAATATAATGTGGTTTATAAAAACAGCCAGTTTCTATCGGATACATTGATGAAACAGGTTTATAAAAGAGCTTATTCGTATTTAGTTCGCTACATCTTAGCCCGAGGTTTGCCAGTTTTCCAGGAGATTATTTTTATGGGAATTTATCGTTTCCTATTTGGTCCCATAGCGGACAAATATAGGGGGATTCCAGTTTTGCCAAATACGTATTATTTAAATCTCTTTCGAAATATCGTGAATGGCAAAGCAGATTATGTTTTTAATGATGAGAACTGGGGTCTAAAGAAGGAACAATTGGCGGAGATCAAGGTAGTTACTGCACACTGGGATGCTTGATTTCGTAATATATTTAATAACAAAGTAAATCAGAAGGATGATCATGAAAAAAGTATATGTTGGAATGAGTGCCGATCTTATTCACCCTGGGCACTTAAATATCATTGAGGTTGCAAAAAACTTGGGTGAGGTAACTATTGGCTTGCTGACTGACGAAGCAATCGCAAGTTACAAGCGACTTCCTTATATGAGTTATGAACAGCGACGGGTTATAGTCGAAAACATAAAAGGGGTGTCTTGTGTTGTGAAACAAGAGACACTTGACTATGTACCGAACCTTAGAGAATTAAAACCGGATTACGTAGTTCACGGGGATGATTGGAAAACAGGTGTTCAGACTGAAACGCGCCAGCGCGTAATAAACGCACTCAGTGAGTGGGCTGGTGAACTTGTAGAGGTTCCATATACAAAAGATATCTCATCAACAAAATTGAATGCAGCACTGAGAGAAGTAGGTACTACTCCCGAAATTCGGATGGAAAGATTTCATCGGTTACTTGCATCAAAACCCATCGTACGGGTAATAGAAGCACATAATGGATTAACTGCATTGATTGCAGAAAACACTAGGGTAAAATTAAATGGAGAAACCCGAGAGTTTGATGCAGTTTGGATAAGTAGTTTGACAGACTCAACCGCTAAGGGAAAACCTGATATCGGTTTTGTTGATCTAACCTCACGCCTTCACACAATTCAAGATGTCCTTGAGGGAACGACTAAGCCAATTATTTTGGACGGAGATAATGGAGGACCTACAGAGCATTTCGTTTTCGTCGTAAAAACTTTGGAGCGGTTGGGAGTATCTGCGATCATCATTGAAGACAAGATAGGAATTAAGAAAAATTCATTATTTGGTACTGATGTCGATCAAGTACAGGATGATGCAGATGCATTTGCATTCAAAATTTCTCATGGTAAAAAGTCCCAAGTGACTGATAAATTTATGATCATCGCACGGATTGAATCGTTAATCCTGGGTAAGGGCATTGAAGATGCATTGCGGCGAGCTCGAATATATATTGAAAATGGCGTGGATGGAATAATGATCCACAGTAAAGACAAAGACCCAGCAAAGCTCTTTGAATTTTGTGACAAATATGTACAATTTGAGCAAAAGGTTCCATTGGTAGCAGTCCCGTCGGCATATAGCCATGTTGCAGAAAAACAGCTTATCGATGCCGGAGTAGATATTGTCATATATGCCAATCATTTGCTGAGAAGCGCATATCCCAGAATGGTTGATACGGCTAAAAGCATACTGAGACACCAAAGGGCATTGGAGGCTGAGGAGTACTGTATGCCGATCAGCGAAATTCTAACGTTGATTCCAGGGAGTAATTAATTGCTTGATACTGCCAAGTTTATAGATGTTTTGATTGATAAAGATATTAGTTTTTATACGGGGGTGCCAGATTCTCTATTGAAAAATTTCTGCAGTTATATTTCAAATCATTCAGAACCCAAACATCATGTAACTGCAGCTAATGAAGGAAATGCGATTGCAATTGCCGCCGGACATTTTCTTTCCACTGGCAATCCGGCGCTTGTTTATATGCAAAATTCTGGAATGGGCAATGCAGTTAATCCCCTAATTTCCCTGGCAGATCCCGAAGTGTTTGGTATTCCACTATTGTTGCTCATCGGTTGGCGAGGTGAACCAGGAATTCATGATGAGCCACAACATATAAAACAAGGCGAGTTGACTATTCCAATTCTTCAAGCGCTGGGAATTCCTTACAGCATTTTGCCCGAAAGTCAAGACGAAATGATTAATTGTATCGACGATGCAATTACTTTTATGAAATCGGAATTGTGTCCTTATGCATTGGTGGTTCGTAAAGGTACATTTAGTTCTCAGGTACTCAATGAAACTGATAGTTGCAATTATGAAATATCTCGCGATGACGCAATTCGAATTATCGCAGATAGCCTAACTCCTAATGATGTGATTGTCTCAACAACAGGAAAAATTTCTCGGGAGTTATATGAGATCCGAAATGCGATGCCGAATAATCGAATGGGTCAAGATTTCTTGACAATTGGATCAATGGGACATGCTTCTCAAATTGCTTTGGGAATTGCCCTTGCTCACCCAGAGAAAATGGTTTATTGTTTGGATGGCGATGGAGCCTTAATCATGCATATGGGGGCATTGGCTGTGATTGGTGGCCAAAATCCCGAAAATCTCAAACATATCGTTCTAAATAATGGCGCTCATGATTCCGTCGGGGGGCAGCCTACAGTTGGTTTCGAAATAGATATTCCTGAGATCGCGCGCGCTTGTGGTTATTCTTGGGTGGTTAGTGTAGCTAATGAAGGTGATCTGAAAGCAAGGATAGACACTTTGCAAAAAGTTAAAGGTTCAGCGCTGTTGGAAATTCGTGTTAGAAAAGGTTCTCGAACCGATTTAGGTAGGCCGGATCTTACACCTCGAGAAAACAAGGAAAAATTTATGGAATTCATTAAATAATGGACCAGAAGGCATTCTTCAAGTCAGGTTGTATTCGCCAATTACCTCAAATTGTTGAAGAGTTAGGGGCCAAACAAATATTCCTCGTAACTGGAAAATCATCTTTCTTGTTGTCAGGAGCGAAAGAGCTCCTCGATTCTCTTTTGGACCAATTTGAAGTAAGTCGATTTTGTGAGTTCGAACAGAATCCCAAATTGGATGATTTGGTTCTTGGGCTGCACGAATTCAAGAAGAAAAATTTTGATGCAATAGTTGCCTTGGGTGGCGGTAGCGTGCTAGATATGGCTAAGCTGGTTAGAATAGTCGCGCCGCAATATTCCTCTCCTCAAAAAATCGTGGAAGATTCGTCGAGTATTGTTGCTCAAGGTGTTCCACTGATTGCTATCCCAACCACATCCGGTTCAGGGAGTGAATCTACACATTTTGCAGTTCTCTATATAGACACGATTAAATATTCTGTAGCTCACGAATCTATTCTCCCTGATATTGCGCTCATAGATCCAATGTTATCTCACAGTATGACCCCTTATCTGACTGCTGTATCAGGATTTGATGCATTTTGCCAGGCAATAGAGTCGTATTGGTCTGTAAATTCAACCCCGGAATCAAAAAAATCAGCTGGTAGGGCAATCTCAATTATTGTTGATAACATTGAAGAAGCAGTAAAAACTCCAAATAGTTCTGTTCGGAAAAAGATGGCTGAAGCAGCAAATCTTGCCGGTAAAGCAATCAATATTACCAAGACCACCGCTCCCCATGCGGTTTCTTATACATTGACTGCCCATTTTGGAATTCCTCACGGGCAAGCTGTTGGGTTGACTTTAGGAGAATTTTTGGTATTTAACAGCCAAGTTAGTGATATTGATGTTTCAGATCCAAGAGGAGCATCATATGTCAAAAAATCAATTGATGAAATTTGTGAGTTGATGAATGCGAAAGATCCTGAATCTGCCCGGATGAGTATACAGAATTTGATGATGAGTGTTGGGTTGGAAATAAGTTTGAAAGAGCTAAATATTTTTGGCAAAATGAACCACAATTTAATCGTGAAAAACGTGAATCCAGAACGATTGAGTAACAATCCGCGTCAAGTAACGGGGGAAAACCTAACAGAGTTATTAGAGAAAATTGATAAATAGAAATAATTAAGGATATTTTGTGGCTTTTAGTATCATAGGTGGAGCTGACGCCAAGTATTTGGCCGCGACTGACATACTGATCGGTGATATGTCCAATGTGAATTATGAGTTCTTGTTATATGATCGCCCGGTGATATTGCTGGCAAATGATTGGGTGCGGAACCATTTTCCTGAAATTGGTATCAAAACTGACCTACATGGATTAGAAGCAGCAATTTACCGATCTTTGGATAATCCTAGAGAATTTGAACAAAAACGCGATCTTTGGTTGAAGAGAACAATACACAAACCTCACCAAAAAGGTGCCTCAAAAAGATACATTGACATAATGTTGGAAAATTCAGGTTATCAAAACCCATATTTTGTGTTGGTCCATGGGAATGATACGGTCAGAAAAACAAATATAATTCCATTGGCAGGCGAATTAGATCTGCGCAATTTCAATTATATAATCGCGGATAAACTGGATCAAGAAATAATTTCAAGAAATAAGGAAGTAATAGTTGTTGCCGCTCATTTCAAGGATCTGAATGATAATCTGAATGGATTCAATGTACATATCGATCATGACTTGAAAGGGAAGGCAACTGCAAATATTTCTTATGCAATTAAAGACTACAAAAATAATGGTTATTTCCCACAGATCAATCTTCATATCACCCCGGGAGAAGTCGGTGATAGGCGAACAAAATATGTTTTGGGACCGAATTCTGATCGAACGGTGATCGGCGGCTATCCTAAAGCTGATGATTTGTTGCGGTTAGATAACTTTCAAAATAAGGCCGAGGTATATAAGGAGTTAGGCTTTGATTTAGGTATACCCCTGATTACATATGCTCCAGCAGGTGAGAGAAGCTACATGAAGCCGGGAGGGTCATTGAGCGAAGATGTCCTAGTGTTTCTAGAAGATTTAAGTCAAAAGGCAATATTTCATACCCTTGTCAAGAAAAAATATGATCTAAATGCTGTGCCAGGACAAAATATCAAGAAACTTGGTCGCAGTTTGCTAGATAGATATAAATCATTGCTGTTGGAAGACTGTGGCCCGATTTGGGATGAATTGGTATCGGATTTTGAAGAGGTATGAGAATTCTCTATTCCCGGACTCATTTTTGGTTTGATCTCAAAGGGGGGGGATCAGTTGGTCATACATTAGGCGTTTTGCAGGGGTTGGCTCAACTAGGTCGTGTGGAGTGTATTAGTAATGAGTCAATTTATGGAAATAATATTATACCTTGCGAAATTATTAAACCTATTGGACGAGGGTGGTTAGGAGAATTATTTTACAATTTTACCTTTATGCCTCATCTTGCGGCCAAGATAGGGGCTTTTAAGCCTGACTTTGTGTATCATCGCTATAATGGCTATTCATTCGCAACTGCAAAAGTTTGCCGACGACTTGGCGTACCCTTGGTATTAGAGTTTAATAGTTCAGATTTATGGAAAATCCGCTATTGGGGAGATAATAATCTAAAAGGATGGCTAACTAAACCAATTAGGCAGTTTGCGGTAAAGCAAATTGAGCCATTTAATCTAAAATATGCCACAAAAATTGTCGTAGTCTCTGAGCCTCTCAAGGAGAGCCTTGTATCAAGTGGTATTTCTGAGAAGAGAATTTTGGTTAATCCTAACGCAGTTGATCTAGAAAAATTTAGAATGGCTGAACAGGGTGTTCATTCCGAAATCAACCGGGAGTTGGGTATCTCAACTGATAGAATTGTCGTAGGATTTTCAGGAACATTTGGTGAGTGGCATGGTGTTCCAGAGCTAACTGAAGCGGTCATGCAGCTAAATAATGAGCCAAGTTGGCGTGAGAAATTGTTCTTTGTTTTGATTGGTGATGGCAAACTACGTCCAATGATTCAACATCAAATCGGGCATTTTGAGAACGTTCGCTTTGTTGGAACAGTGGAATACAAACAGATTCAAGAATACCTCTCCATATGTGATATATTGCTGTCACCCCATGGGAAAACCCCTGATGGGGGAAAATTTTTTGGCTCTCCTACGAAGATTTTTGAATATATGGCTATGGGAAAGGGGATTGTAGCCAGCAATCTGGATCAAATTGGAGATGTACTTAAAGATGGGGATACGGCATACTTAGCGGAGCCTGGAAATGTGGATGAAATAGTGGGGGGGATTAAATATTTTGCCGATCACCCAGATGAAGCTGAGCGAATGGGGAAGAATGCAAGGCAAGTTGTTTGCAAGCAATATTCTTGGAAACAAAATGCACAACGTGTAGTGAATATTTTCCAATGACCAACTTATCACATTATTTCCATCGGATGAGAGAACTCCCCGTCCAGGAGGTTGTTCCGCGGGGGTTGAAACTTGTCAGACGGATAATTCAAAACCGTTTGAGTTTGATACAAGCGAGAATTTTTGGAACACATATCAGTGACAGACATTTTCGATCCGCGCTAGTCGCTTCTTTTGCCGATGAATGTGATCTTGTGTCCCATTTCCAATCAGGCAATGGGCCATCATTTTTTATTTCACCATATCACAAGGATTTGTATATTTCAAATCTGAGGCAACATTATCGAAACTCTGAAAAGCTGGTAATTGGAAGTGCAGATAGAGTATGTGACCATATCTTTGATTTGCTTGGTTCTGGCCCGACTTCACTTGGAAAAAATATTGATTGGCACACAGATTTCAAGAGCGGGCATCGCTGGAATTCTGACAAATACTACACTGAAATAAGGCCAGCACCTTACCCAGGTGGGTATGACATCAAAGTTCCATGGGAGCTTTCCCGTTCCCAACACTTCATTTGGCTCGGGCAAGCATATTGGTTTACAGGAGATGAGAAATACGCAACTGAATTTGTAGCCCAAGTGCTGGATTGGATTGAACATAATCCTCCGAAATTTGGTGCAAATTGGGCTTGTACAATGGAAGTCGCTATTAGGGCTGTAAATTGGCTTTGGGGTTTGCATTTCTTTAGAAATTCTCAATCACTGAGTGATGATTTCATTATTGCTATTTATAAAAGTCTCTTGGAGCATGGGCGATTTATAATTAAAAACTTGGAACGATACGAGACATCAGAGGGCACTCTGACAAGTAATCATTATCTTGCCGATATTGTTGGATTGATCTATCTAGGTATACTTCTTCCGGAATTCAAAGATGCAGGTCATTGGCGGGAGTTTGGCTTACGAGAACTAGAACAAGAGATGTTCAGACAGGTTTATCCAGATGGTGTAGATTTCGAAGCCTCGACGAGTTACCACCGTTTGGTAACTGAAATGTTCCTTTCGGCTGTGATTTTGGCTAAAATGAATGACCACAAGTTTAGCCATGGGTTCATGCAGAAATTGGAAAAAATGATCGAGTTCGTCATGTATGTTACTAAGCCTGATGGCTCTGTACCATTGATAGGGGATAACGATAATGGGCGGATACACCGATTGAAAGTGTGGAGCTCGCCGCGAAGAGAGTGGGCGGATTTTCGGTATTTGCTCGCAATTGGTGCGGTACTCTATGAGAGAGAAGATTTTGCTTTAAAGGCAGAAAATCAGTGGGAGGATGCAATTTGGTTATTTGGCGAAAAAGCGGTCAAGTATCAGAAAATGATCGAGAGTGCAAAGTTACCTCCAGTTTACCTAAGTTCTCGCTCTTTTCACGATGCGGGATATTTTACTATGCGCCATGAAGATGTATATCTGATTGTGAATGCGGGTCCAGTTGGTCAAAATGGAAATGGAGGACATGCTCATAATCATTTTCTAAGCTTTGAATTGTTTGCCGCAGGCCAACCTTGGATAATAGATCCCGGTGCCTTTGTTTATACTGATAATTATGAAGCTCGTAATAGGTTCCGTTCGACGGAATATCACAACACGATCGTCGTAGATGATGAAAATCAAAATCGCTATAACTCGCATGAGCTATTCCAAATGTCGAATGACACACATTGTAAAGTTTTAGCTTGGGAGACTTCTAAGTTTAAAGATCACTTAATTGCTGAGCACTATGGCTACCAGAGACTTCTAGATCCGGTGGTCCATCGTAGAGAAATAACTTTCGACAAAGCTCAAAAAAAGATAGATCTGATTGATAAACTTATTGCTGCCGAGAAGCATGGAATGAGATTGTTGCTCCATTTTTCTCCGGGGTTATTTTTGAGCCGTGACCAAAATGATGCGCAAATTATTGTCGAAAGTGAACAGCAAAGCATCAGATTGAGAATTCAATGGGATGATGTTTTCATTGATGGTTTCGAAATATTGCCAGGAGAAATTTCTTTGGGTTATGGAGTTAAACAAAGATCTGAATATCTAGCGATAATCTGTTCTCAAAATTATTTGAATACTCAAATATTATGGTAATTTGTTAACCCAAAAGGGGAAAATCAAAAAAATGAATGATCTAGGGTGGGCAAAAAAATTAGCTCTCATACTTTTTATTCTAACAATCTGGTACGCAGTATTGATTGATGCGCCAATTTCTATCCAGAATTTTGTGGCTAATCTTTCAGCTACTTCACATTTGTATGAAAAGGAACTTGTCGAAAATTATCAGATTCCATGGCACAAAATAGGCAAAGATATTCTGTTTGTGGCTGCGCTAACTTCAATTTTCGTTTATTCGGTACGTAGTAAAAATTTAGCGACAAAAAACTTTCATAAATCTATATTGTGGGCTTATTCAACACTTATATTTGTTATTGGAATTTTGATTGTTGCGTCTGTTATCTCGAACAATTTTTGGTTTGGTATCATTGGTGCTCGTGCCCATTACTCATTATTCGCATTTATATTTGGAATCTCAATAACAAAAAAAAAAATTTCCAATATCTTGGTATGGTTGTATCCCGTAATCGCGATCCAGGCAATTTTTGTAATACTTCAGTTGTGGCTCATGGATTCTCCAAGAACTGTCGGAACCTTTCACAATCCAAACACCTTGGGCATTTTTATTGTTACGTTTCAAATTGCTCTATTTGTTGTAGATATGCATTGGGGTAAACGATTAATTCTTTGGGCTGTCAGTATATTTTTGGTTATCTCAACTGGGTCAAGATCAGCAATTGGTCTTTCTATATTATTGGTATTGGTATTTCTCTGGGTAAATTTGGATAACCCTAAGACTCGTGTGCTCGTTCTTGGCATATCTGTTGCTTTTTTACCGATACTCCCCAAATTAGTGGAATTGATATCGGGAAGATCGAATGCATTTCAGAATCTGATTGGGGAGGGGGCAAGATTGAATTTGACATGGGAATACGTCAATACAATCTCAGCCAATCTTTTATTATTTGGAATAGGATTAGGAAAAGGTACAACACTTCTTCCCCTGGTTGGGGATGCTGTAAATGCAGCAGTTGTACCCCATCATGACCAATTAATTGGTAATGAATTGATTCAAGGTGGATTGGTCTTACTAATCCCGATTTTATTGTTCTTTGCTTCGCCAATTATTCGTACCCGTCATTCATTTCTTTCAATGGCTTTACCAATAGTGACCCTTGGAGCAGCGATCTCTTTGCCTCTTTTGGAGGCTTGGCCAGCAAATATTCTGCTATTTGCTTTGTATGGATTTATTTGTTGTGACAAAACCCTTAGAAAAAGCAAGGTCGAAATCAGAAATTGAAACTGCTATGCTCTATATTGGCGGTGCAATATCCAATTGCCCTCTAGCCAATTTTGATACTCCTAAGCTTTCTCCTTTGGGTAAATAACCAGGTTAATATTTGAACGAAATACTATGCAAAAAAGAATCCTTTTTGCCGGAAGCCAGGGCCCCAGGATATTCACCAAAATAGGCGATCATCATTACAGTGATCACTTTCAACAGGCGGGGTATCAGGGTTGCTGGTTGACCCATCCAGTTTCTCCTTTACACTATCTAAGTAAATCTTATCGAAAACATACTACGGAAATTAAGGATAAGTATCGCTTGTGGAAAAAGAATGGGGAGTATCATAATGGTACTTTTTACTATGCGCCGCTCACAATAATCCCATTTTCAGATTACCCTATTTTGAGAAGCAATTGGGTGCTGCACAATAATCTAAAATTCACATTTCCAAATTTAAAACGAGTCTTAACGAAAAATGGGTTTGATCACGTGGATATCCTGTGGATTTCCAATCCGCTGTTATATCAGATAGCAGATATCATAGATCATAAATTGTTGGTGTATAGGATTGCGGATGATGTGCCAGCATTTGGAAGTGTTCCGGGCAGGGCAGATCAAGTTGTCTTCGATCTGATAAAGAAAGCGGATATTGTCTTTGTGACCGCGAGAACTTTACTGGATAAATACGCCTGGGCTGGATCAAAGCTGCATTATCTGCCCAATGGTGTAGATTTCGAGCATTTTTATGGTGCGGAGATTTCTTTGCCCGCTGAATTTCATGCGATTCCTGCGCCCCGCGCTATCTATGTGGGCATGATCGCCGACTGGTTTGATGTAGATATCATAAAAAGTGCAGCTAAGGCTTATCCAAATATCTCGTTTGTTTTAGTTGGCGAATCTGCCATTGATCTTTCTGCAATAAAGTCATTGCAGAATGTGTATATTCTGGGGGGAAGAAAGTACAGCACGATTCCGGCATATCTAAAAAACGCAGATGTAGGCCTGATCCCTTTCAAGCGTAACCGTTTGGTGGAATCGGTAAATCCTATAAAACTTTACGAGTATATGGCGTGCGGACTGCCAGTGGTTTCTGCCCGATGGGAGACTGTCGAAGGGCTTGGTTCTCCTGCTTACCTATATGACTCTTTTGAAGAGTTTGCAGAAATGTTAGAGTTGAGCCTGTCTGGTGAAGTAGACCAGCAAAAAATGATCGACTTTGCGCGGCAAAATAGTTGGGAGAAACAGTTCAAGAAAGTCATTAAGGTTTTGGGTTCGATTGATAAGTAGGGCTGGAAACAGGCGGGCTAGTATATTCCTATAAAATTGAGTATGCGTGTTCTTTTTGTAACTCCTTTTTACGCCGAGTCACGAGTGATGGGTGGGATGGCAGTTGCCCCAGCCTTGTGGGCTGAAGCACTGGTATCCAATGGGATCACTGTGGATGTTTTTACTACACCTGCAAATGGGCCTGATGATCTCGATGTGCCGCTGGGAGAACCCGTAGAATACAACGGAGTTAAGGTGACATATTTTCCTCGACGAAGTGAGACGGGTAATATATTCTTTTCTCTGCCTATGTATGTTGCTTGCACTCAGGCAATCCCCAAATATGATGTAGTTCATTCCATCG
>CAZLNX010000020.1:0-35216 GCA_964560795.1 uncultured Anaerolineales bacterium
GGACCCTGGAAAGCCAGCATATAGGTTTCATCGGAAATATCTTCTACCTGAACGTCGAACCCTTTGACATGAGCCTTCACCCAGGCAACATCTTTGCTTTTATTGGAAGCGTTGATCGCCAGGAAGAAATAATCTTGCTCGTGATTATCAGGGTCTGGAAGACGATAAATAAATAAATCATCAATTGCGCCGCCATCCGCATAGCAGAACAAAGCGTAATGCGCGTCAAGTGATTCCATCTTGCTGACATCATAGGTAACAATCCAGTTGACAAATGCTTCTGCATCTGGACCGCGCACTTCAATTTGGCCCATGTGATCGATATCAAACAGCCCGGCCGCTTCGCGGGTAGCCTGATGTTCTTTTAAAGGGCCGCTGGGGTATTGCACTGGCATTTCCCAACCTGCAAAAGGCACCATGCGTCCGCCGTAGTCGACATGCCATTGGTATAATTCGGTCCTTTTCAATTCATTACTCATTCATTTTCTCCTTACTCATTTTTGGGGTATACCAATCACTCACAACTCGGCTAGATGCCAGTAATCGCCCACCTTTGAAGACATAGTTTTTTTCTACTTGCCCTATAACCGCAGCAGAAGGCGAAGGGGCATCCAATACCACCATATCCGCATTGCAACCAAGTTCTAAACCATAGCCATCAAGACGTAACGCTGTGGCTGCGTTATGGGTGCTCATCTTCATCAAAGCATCGAATTCGTCAACTGTGTCCATATGTGCGCCATATGACAAGATTAGCGCTTCTTCCAAAGGATCAAAATTACCCATCGGGCGGAAAGTATCGCGGACGTTATTGGATGCATAAGTTACATTTACACCAGCGGCAAGCAGTTCTTTGACACGCGTTAAACCACGGCGCACATTGTGCGTATCTTCACGTCCCAGACGGTATAGATCGGGTTGGCTGACCACATGAATTTCGGCTTCCCGGAGCCATTCAATTGCTCTTTGAGCTACATTAGGGGTTGCAGACCCTAATGCACAGGCATGCCCCACAGTAACACGGTCTAGATAACCATTTTCGATTGTTTTCTGGGCGATATAAACAATCTCTAATTCATCGAGAGCCACCGACTTGGAAATGTCAAGGTCTGCATGGATATCCAAATCCACATCAAATTCCATTGCCAAATCAAATAACCGATCAACATGCATCTGAAATTCATACTTTCCTGATGGGTAAACATCCAGGTTTGGTGCTCCTCCCATCACATCGGCTCCAGCCTGAAACGCTTCCCGAATTAGCTCAAGGGTTCCCGGATTCCGGAACAGTCCCTGTTGAGGAAATACAACTATCTGCAAAGTCACTTGATCCTGGTATTTAGATTTAACATCTAACAAAGCATTCAAGTGCTTGAGCTCAACCTGTGTATCCACATGGCATTGTGCTCTCATTGCTATCACGCCATGATGCACAGCTAACTCGATCGCTGCACTAGCGCGCTCAACAATGTCTTCCTTTGTGAATGTTTCCCGTCTACGCTCGGTAGCCAGACTCAGTTCGCTCATGGATTGGTAGGATTCCTGACGACCTGGTGTATCCCAGGGGTTTGATAAAGCTATATCGAGATGGATGTGAGGTTCTATAAAACCAGGAATCAATAAGCGGCCGTCAAGATCGATGATTTGCCTGGCGTCATAATCCAAATTATTAGCACAATCAACAATGACGCCGTCATTGACAGCAATATCAAGATGCTCTTGATCATATTGGGTTGCGGCTTTCTTCAGCAGAAGGTCGATCATTGGTTTTTCTAAAAACCGTGAGGCACAGAACTCTGTACCTCACGGAGAATTGAACTGCGATGATTTGAGTGTGAAAAAACTACTTCTGTAAGCCCATCATTTGGACTTCAATCTCATCACCAAAACGGCTCAGGGGCAGTCGTTTGACATACCAGGCTTTCTCACCGGTCATGACGAATTTGGCAATGTCGCGGCCAATCGTAGGACCTTCGATGACACCGTTACCACCAGCGCCGATTGCTAATACATAGCCTTCCACGGGGGATTCACCCAGCACGGGCAGGTAGTCTGCCGGTTCGGCGCGATAACCAACCCAATCGTTGTCCAGGGATGAGTCAAGTAGGCGCGGGTAGTGCTCCATCAACTCTTCGGACAAGAAATCCCAGAAGTAGGGATCGGTGCCGCCGGTCAGCGGAAGTTCATCCGGATTCCAGACACCGGCATGTTCGGGGTTGTTCAAGTCCATGGTCAGATGGGCTTTACAGATGAAGACATTCTCTTTATCTTTGCGGGCGTAGAAGCGCGGGTATTTAAGTACGGGGAAGTTGTAGCCCAGATTTTCGGTGGGTTTCAGGATGAAGACCTCGGCCTTGGTATGCCAGATGGGCAGTTCAATGCCAACTTTGCGTCCCATGAAGCGCGTCCACGGGCCGGAGGCATCAACCAGCACATCCAGATCAAAGTGACCTTTGTTGGTCTCTACGCCGGAGACTTTGCCATCAGTCAGGTTTACCTGCTGTACTTCGGTGCCGATGAGAACTTCTACACCAGCTTCACGTGCTTTGCGGGCCAGCGTGTTGGAGATCATGGTGGCATCGAAGAAGCCATCATCAGGACACCAGCCAGCGCCCAATATGCCATCCAGATTCAGATCGGGGATGATCTCGTGAATTTTGTCGTGATCGCGCCAGTATTCGGCGTGATAACCTGCAGCAGTGGTGAGGTCTACGGCCTGAAGAATATAATCTTCGTACTCTTCGTAGGGAGCCACGATCAGGGTTCCGGTTTTCTCGAAACCAGCAGAACCGGGCTGTTCTTCTTCAAGCCCTACATAAAACTCAAACCCAAACAAGCGCACCGACCAGAATTCATGGGCAACCGAGTCGTCAATCAGACAGTGGGTGGCGGCCGATTTTGCCGTTGTACCCGAGCCGATGGTGTTCTTCTCGAAGAGAATTATCTCTGCGTCGGGGTATTTGGTGAGAAAATACGCGACATTCGTTCCCAAAATGCCGCCCCCCATGATGCCTATTTTTTTCTTTGCCATTTGAAAATCCTCCAGTATTTTAGATTATTCGACTAATTTGATAGACCGATCCTTGGTGACCTGGATCAGTGCGGGTAAGAATTCGTACAAATCGGCCACAACGCCGTAGTCTGCTTGATAGTGAGAACCGGCATATTCATCGTTGTTGACGGAAACAATGATCTTTGAATCGCGGATGCCGATCATGTGCTGGATGGCGCCCGAAGTACCGATGGTAAAGCATAGATCGGGGGATAATTGCGCGCCCGAAATACCAATCCATTCAGGAAACCAGTCGCGCTCCGAAGAAATTGGACGCGAACACGCTACTTTTCCACTCAACAATTCAGCCAGTTCATCTGCCATGCCGACATCTTCACGTTCACGGAAGCCCTGACCAATATCCACAATCACGGGGGCATCTTCAAGACGTTCTCCGGCAGCCATTTTGCCTTTTTGCTCTACAACAGTCAGTTTGGGAGCCTGAATTTCGACGGATACGGAAACTACTTCGGCAGGAGCACCATCTCCTTCGACCGCGGCAAATACGCCGCCTGCTACAGTGACCATCGCGGGGCGCGTTTGCAAGCGGTAGGTATTCAGGCCAACGCCGCTGTAGATCATGCACTTGACAACAAATTGGTGGCTGTCGGCTTCCAACTCGAAATCAACGCACCACGAAGCGCAGCTCATTTCGAGGCGTTCGGCCACACGGGCTGAAAGTTCCAAACCCTGCTTGGTAGCACCCACCATCACCAGATCAGGCTGCGCCTGCGCGACGACGGCAGCAAGGGCATCGCTGTACGCTTCGGGGTTGAAATACTGTAAGGCCGGGTCAATCACGGTATGGAGTGTGCTCGCGCCCCATTTTCCGTAGTCCGCCGCTTTGGGGGCGGTATCACCTATATAGGCGGCTGCCACCCCACCCCCCGATTGCTGCGCCTTGCCCAGCAATTCCTGAAGGATGTTCACATCCTCAGAGTAAACCAGAATTTTGAAATCTTGCGCCATCAGGAACCGCCTTTAAGAATATTTTCTTCGATCAATAAATCCACCAACTGGTTTGCCAGGGCTGTCATATCATCACCTTTGAGGGCTTGCTGTTTGCGATGCACAACAATGCCTTTGGTTTCCACTTGCTCGAAGCCTGCTTTTTGGGTCAAAGCATCTTTCGATAAACCAAGATCGGCTTCGGTTTGCCATAAATGCACCGGTTTTTTCTTGGCTTGCATGGCTTGCATTAATGTGGGGCGGCGGGGGGTGTTGGTTTCTTCAGTAACGCTGATTACAACAGGCATGGGCGCCGAGACAGTTTGCGAGCCGTCTTCGAGTTCGCGCTCGACAACCACTTTGCCATCTTCAACCGCGATTTGGCGGGCGAAGGAAACTTGGGGGTAGCCCAAACGCTCGGCCAAACGCGGAGGAACCTGATAGGTGTAGCCATCGTCGCTGACTTCGCCGCAGAGGACGAGATCAACATCGCCAATTTTCTCGACGGCAGCCGCTAAAACAGCCGCGGTGACTGCCGCCCCGCCCTGGCCATCTAGCGGGTCTTCGATCAAGGTAACATCTTCAAGGCCCATCGCCAGGGCTTCGCGGTAGGATTCTTTCGACACAGCCGGGCCAAAGGTGACGGCATGAACCGCAGCACCATAGGCTTCGGCCAGGTTGACAGCGGCTTCCAACACATTCTTGTCGATATTGCCCACTTTCTTGGGTACACCTGCCAGACTCAATACTTCGGTTTCGGGATCCACTTTGATTTCAGAAACATCAAGTGAATATTTGATACAGGCAACAATCTTCATTGCAATTTCATTCCTTTCGATTTATCCGTAGCGGAAAATAATGCCAAATCCACCATGGGGAGGCTGCCAATCAATTGCGCTATTGCCGCCTGTGTCACACGCAATTTGGCAGGTTCCACACTCCAGGCAGTTTTCATAACGGACAGCGACTTTCTCATCTACCCAAAGATAAACTTCTGCTGGACACACTGTAAGACAAGGCTGGGCTGTACAATCCTGGCAACGGGGGTGGTCCACCTTAATATGGCTATTCTGCTCGTCAATTTCATACTTATCTATTCCCAGACGGGCATCCAAACTCAATACTTGCTCGCTCATAATACGATCCCTTTCCCAATTTGGAGTGCATCTTTTGCCATATCAACAAACGATACCTGATCGCCCATATTGTCACGCAGCGCCTTGAAAGCTTTTTTGCTGGGCGATGTTCTCACTGAGAACATATCTTCCAGCACGTTGCAGATCAAATCGGGGTAGGTGTTGAACAGGCGTTTGTTTTCCATCAGCGGGTAGGTGGCTTTGAAGGTTTCAATATCCTTGTAAACCGAAGTTTCCCGGAAAAGGTCGCCGTAAACAGAGAGCGAAGCAGATGAGAAATCTTCTTTCTCTTTGGCAGCCAGCACGGCTTTAGCCGCGGCAGCTGCGGATGCAACGGCCAAATCCATACCGCGCAGGGTCATTACGTTGTTCAAAAGCAGGCGGGCGGCACTCCCGGCTACCAGATAACCGTCGCCATAAAGCTGCGGAATGAGATGGAAGCCACCCCGGTGGACGGTTTGCGCCGAATATTCAACGACTTTGCCGCCAGAGATCATGCGGGCAATGGAAGGGTGTGCTTTGAATTCATCCAGAACTTCGTGAGGCTGCTTGCCGCTTTTATAGAGGGATTCGATTTTTACAACCACCCCCACAGAAAGGGTGTCTTTGTTGGTGTAGAGGAAACCACCCCCATCCAGCCCGGCGGTGGCGCCTACGGTGGTGTAGGCATATCCTTCACCCGGTTGGCACTGAAAGCGTTCGCTAATGGTCTCTTCGGGGAGTTGGATGACTTCTTTTACGCCCAGAGAGACATCTTTTGCGTGGAAATCATCACGCAAGCTGGCTTTCCTCAGGAGTTGGGAGCGCGTACCCTCAGCAACGATGACAACATCGGCGGGGAGTTCATCTTCACCGGCACGAACGCCGCAAACGCGCCCATCTTCAACCAGCAGTTCGTCTACTGTGTAGCCGGGAATAATCATCGCTCCGGCTTCTTCAGCTTGATTCGCCAGCCAGGGATCAAATTTTGCTCTCAGCACACTAAAGGCATTATAGGGAAGGCTGGACGCTTCGTCACTGCGAAAATCAAGGGCTGTGGAAGCGCCATCCCCCAAGAAGAGCAAACCATGCCCGCGGATAGCCCGTTCTACGGGGGCTGATTCCCAAAACTTGGGGTAAATCTCATTATAAATCTGAGAGAAAATCAATCCCCCAGATACATTTTTACTACCTGGCTCTTGTCCTCGTTCGATGACGACAACTTGCAACCCGGCTTGAGCCAATAAGTAAGCGGCTGTAGCCCCGGCGGGACCAGCACCTACAATTGCAACATCAAATTTATCCACAGTATACCTACCTATCAATAATTGCCTTGAAAAACGAGCATTAGACGCAACTTAGGCTTTCCTTCCAGGAAATTTACTCCCTGAATTTAGCATACGAGCGATAAGAAACACATAAACAAGTGCTAAAGGAAGTATAAGGATTGAAAGGCATATAAAAGGCTGCCCAGTAACTTTGGGGCAGCCTCTTTTTCAGTACACTATATATCAATCGGCACTACTTGGTTTCGCTTCGAGTTGCGATAGTGCTGCTCTCTTAATCTGTGGGGATTTTAGTGCAGCAGTTATGGCTGTGGCGAGAACCAGCATTGTGGCAGCTAGAAGGTAGGCGTTATCAAAACTTCCCGTTGCATCTTTAATAGTGCTCGCAAGCTGGGAAACCATGAAGCCGCCCAGCCCCCAAGCGGTATAGACGATGCCGTAATTGCTTGCCAAATTCTTGGGCCCATAAAAAACTTTCATTAAAGCGGGGAATACGGCTAAATTCGCACCGTAATTGGCGCCGATCAAAGCAACAAAGACAAGAAGAACGGCGGGATTCGACAAAAAGCCATTTGCAGCTTTGAAGAACAGCGCACTAATCAGCAAGGCCTGTGCAAGAAAAGCAATAAAGAGAACGTTTGTGCGGCCGATTTTATCGGAAAGCATTCCGTATAAAACGCGTCCACCACCATTGCCTATTGCAAGGGCCGAAACAGCAATCGCTGTTAACGCGGGAAGACCGATCTGATCTCTGACGATGGAAGCAAGATTCCCAATCACCATCAGTCCTGCGCCGCTGCCAAAGGCAAAGGCAACCCAAATAATATAGAATTGCCAAGTGCGAATAGTTTCACGCACTGTGAAGTCAATAAGTGGGCTTTTTGCGGTCGTTTCTACTGTGTCTTCTTCTTCAAGAATGAAATCTTGTGGCGGGAATTTTATGAATTGAGCAAAACCAACAACGACCAAGAGCATCCCGATGCCCAAATAGAGCATTGTTGTTTGCAAGCCAAGTGATACCATCAATGCACGTGCTAAGGGAGCTACCCAGGCGCTTCCCATCCCAAAACCCGCAACAACGATGCCAGAGATCAAACCCGTTTTAGAAGTAGGGAACCATTTGAGAGCAGCAGGACCTGCAGAGCCATAAACAAAACCGATCCCGGAGCCCAAAAGAACACCAAAGGCAAGGGTGAAGATCATAGAGGAGCTGGAAAAACTGGAAATGATAACGCCGAGGCCAGCCATTAGACCTCCAGCGCTAATAATTGCTCGCGGGCCAAAACGGTTTAGCAAACGAGCGCCAACAAAGGTCATCACCGAAAAAACCACGCAAGCCACCGCATACGGCAGTGATTGTTGTGTCTCGGTCCAACCCCATTCTGCAGGGATGTTGGCTTTGAATATGCTCCATGCGTAAAGAACGCCTAGAGCGAGAAGTGCGCCGGTCCCTGCGAAAGTGACCAGCCAGCCTTTGTTTTTTACTGTGCTTGAGTTTTGCATGATCTTGAAATTCCTTATCTATGAAATTTATCTAACAACTTGGGTAGACAAGCGGCTTGGGTGAAAACAGCTATCTCAGCCAAGTGCCGCAGGTAACCATACCTTTAAAGGGCTAGGTCAAGCCACCGTTGTAATATCGGTGGCTTGTTTCTCTCTGTGATGCCAGAGGTCGGTTTCCAATCAAGAAGGGGCTGTCGCTTTGACAAGCCCCTTTTGTGTTTTCATATGTTTACAACGTTGTGGTCGTTACGGTATGATGGCCGCCATGACGCCTTTTTGGGCGTGCAGGCGATTCTCGGCTTCATCGTAGCAGGCATTGCCCCATTTGCCATCCAATACAGCATCTGATACTTCAGCTGCACGCTCGCAGGGCAAACAGTGCATGTATTGTGCATCTGGCTTAGCCATGTCCATGCGCTTTTCATCGGCAATCCAGCCCTTGTATTTGCCGAACAGTTTCATCATTTCATCTTTTTGCGGTTCGGCAGTCACCGGGGGAAGCAGGTCCAGGCAGACGTAGTTTTTGGCATATACAATATCGGCATCATCACAGGCATCTTCCATTCGGTCCGATACCTGGAATGAGCCGCCAGCGGCTTCTGCATTGGCTTTGATCTGCGCTTCAATTTCAGGATCAATGCGCATTTCCGGTGGCCGCGAAAAGACCAATTCGGCTCCAAACAGGCTGGCCATGTACATGAAATCATGGTGCGGCGCGATGGGTTTCTTGGGGCTAGAGCCGTAGGTCCAGGAAACACCGATCTTGCGGCCATTGAGATTTTTGCCGAACATTTCCCACAAGGTCATAGCGTCGGCCATACCCTGGCAGGGGTGGTAGATATTATCTTCCATATTGATGACGGGCACATGAGAACCGCGAGCAAATTCCTTGATGATGCGATAGCCTTTATCATACTCCCAACCGACGACATCACCCAAAATGCGGATAGAGAGCGCATCACCCATGCGTGAAAGCACGCGGGCCATATCGACAATGCGCTCAGACGCGTACCCCAGGTCTTCACCTTCGAGGGTGGGCAGACGGGTTGACGATGGTTCCAAGAAGTGGGCATGGCCGCCCAATTGGTAGATGCCAGCTTCAAAGCTATTGCGCGTGCGCAAACTGGGATTGAAAAACATCATAAACAGTGTGCGACGAGTCAGTAAGTCGTCGTGAAGACGGCGTAGAGTAGTATCTGCCTTCAGTTGCAATCCCAACTCCAACATCGATTCGATCTCGGCTTTGCTGAAATCTTGCAAGCGAATGAAATCTCGTCCTTTTAATCCTTCTGTAATCATTTATTCCTCCGAAAAGTTTATAAAATCTAAAGACAGCCGTTTTTATTTGCTGTCATTATCACAAATTAGTAGAGAAGTTTTTAGCCTTCTCCGAACAACTTACGCCACTCTCGGCCAACCTTTTCCATCTCGGATTCACAGGCAGAGCGACGCATACGATGCAAGTGCGGCATACCAAGCTGCCACTCCAGCATCCAGTTGGCTGCAAAATCGCCTTCAGAAGTTTCTTCGAAAATCTTTGTGATCTCTTCCCGGTTTATTGCGCGCGGACCACTTTTGCGCACAGCAAACTCCATCGTGCGGCTGCCACGCTTGGAAAGATATTCTTCTATGCCGACCTGATCCATCACATCCACCACCGAACGCAACGAACGGATGCACTTAGCATAGGCAAAGAAAGGCGGGTAGCCGTGGTCAACCATTTCTTCGAATACAGCCCTCATCAGAGCAATAGTTCCACCATACAGACATTGCTCTTCAAAGTTATCGCCTTCGGTTTCAGATACGAAATCAACTTCAACGGTACCAACGCGAGTGCTGCCCACTGCTTTTGCAATTGCCAGCACAACTTCTTTGGCATCGCCGGTCACATCCTGATCAACGGCAATAGCACCATAGATGCCAGAGCCTTCCAGGAATTTTTCACGAACCAGGTGCCCCGGTGAATTCGGCACAAATAGAACGACATTGACATCATCAGGCGGGGTAATCGCGCCATACAAAACGTTGAAGCCGTGACAAAAGCTCAGAGTATTCCCTGGTTTCAGATTATTGCGAATGAACTCTTTATAAATTTGGGGTTGTGCTGGGTCCGCCAACAAAATGTGAACCACGTCGGCTTTACGCGTTGCCTCGGCAAAATCGTACACTTCAAAGCCATCTTTTTCGGCAGCATCCCAATCACCAAAGCGATCACGCGGTCCAGCGCCTACAATCACATTGATACCGCTATCTCGCATACATAACGCCTGGGGACCACCCTGAATGCCATACCCAAGCACGGCTACCACTTTATCTTTCAGGGGATCGAGGCTTACATCGTCATCACGATAAACTTGATTTAACATTTGCTGTTTCCTTTCCATTTCCAACTAATAAAAAATTTATGATCAAATATCTTGCGTATAATCGCGATTCACATCCTTATATAGTAAGTAGGCTGATTTATCCCAGCCCGTAGAATAGAAGAACTGCGGGCAATAAGGAGCCATATAAATAAAATCGTCTTTCTGCACTTCGATATAATCCCGATTGAGCCAATAAATTCCACGTCCATAGAGCATATAAAGGCCGTGTTCCATGACGTGAGACTCCACAAAACTAAAGTAGACGCCCGGATCGAACACCTGCAAATTGATTCCCATATCGAAGCCTAATTGCTCATAGGGCGTGAGATGCTGCTCCATATAGGTGTCTACCGGCTCAGCAGGGACATCTTTCTCGTTTGCCACAATCGGCGCGGGAATGGCAATCCCATCAACTTCTTCGTAGCGGCGACGAATCCAAACTACGCGGCTCAAAGCATCGCTTTTGTTCGCAAATTGATAGGTGCTATTGGGCGGCAGCCAAGTAAAGCCGCCTTCGCCCAGCTTGTGTTTTTTGCCATCCAGCTCGAACTCAATCTCACCTTCCAAAACAAACAGGAATTGCTCCAGTTCATCTGTGTAAGGTCTGGCTGTACCGCCATTCGCATGAACCAAAAGTTCGTGCTGGACGAATTTTGCGCCAAGTTGCGGGGTTGCCAAAACCTGCGCATCTACACCCTGATAGTAGGGCAGTTGATGTTCTACACGATTAGCACGCGGGAAAATCATATAGCTGCCTTGTTTGTTAATGCAACGGCAGCGCGAAGTAATATCAGCGTCACTGACAATCAGCATTTCATTTTGCATAATTTTTCTCCTGATAAGTTCACTGCAACCAACGCATGGCAAATAGTGCCAGGAAACGGGTTGCCTCAAAAAGTTGGTTTATTTCAACGTTTTCGTCTGCCGCATGTCCAACTGCAGGATCACTTGGCCCGAATATAATGATGGGGATTCCGTCGTCTGCGAACCAGCGCCCATCGCTGGTTTGAACGTAGCCGGATAACGCCCGTTCTTCGCCGCTTACCGCTTGCAACGCGGCGCTGGCAACACAGACAAATGGTTCATCTGGATGTGTATTAATATTTGAAGCTACATCGCCTGTAGAGAACAATTCATATCGAAGTGGTTCAACTATTTGACTATATTCATCTAGCAACTCACGAAGCTCTTCCATTGCCATTTCACGTGTTTCTCCGGGGATCAGCCGGCGGTCCATTTCAATTTTGCATTGACCCGCCACCATATTCCATTGCACGCCGCCTTGAATGCAACCTATATTCAGGGTGGGAGGCGGCAAATATGGCGTTTTCTTGGCAGAAAGCCGCGGGAAGTAGTTTTCTTCCAGCCAGGACATGACCCGGGCGGCCTTCAAAATCGCGTTATCACCGGCCCAAGGCATAGCGCCATGCGCGCTTTGACCAAACACAGTCAGATCAATACCGCAAGCGACTCTCTCACCGATTGCTACCTGGTTGTTTGTTTGCTCGCCAACCACTAGAAAATCTGGCTGGAGTTTGCCCGTATCACGCAGCCACCGGGTTCCCGTTATCGCACCAGATTCTTCGTCTGCGACCACGGCCACTTGCAAACGACCATCCAGGGAAACCCGCGCGCGGGCCAGGGCAACCAAAGCCATAATTTGGACAGCAACGCTGCTTTTGTCATCGCCTGCACCACGACCATACACGCGTCCCGCTTCGATCTCTCCGGAAAAAGGAGGCTTTGACCATTCCGCCAAGTCGCCTGCAGGGACGGTATCAACATGAGCGTGAAACATCAAGCAGTTACCCTTCCCATCATGTGGATACGTCACCACCAGGCTGGGTTGCAACTCATGTTTGGCATGAAGTTCATACTGGATATTTTCGCTTTGTAAAAGTTCAGTAATTGCCTGTATCACTGCACGGGTATCACCTGGTGGATAGTCGCTGCGTTTTTGGATTAAAGCTTGCAGTAAAGCGACAACTTCACCTGGGTCAACTCCATCCAGCACTTTGTTTTCCGATAGGTTTAGCTCCCTGGCGTTCATTGTCAATGCAGGAAACTTTTTTATTTGTAAGCGTATGGATATTGCCGTCTCAACGCTTTGCCATACCCAGGTTGGGCAACGATCTCCCCATCTTTGTATACAAGCTTGCCGCGCACAAAGGTTTGCATAACTTTGCCTTTGAAGGTACAACCAACATAGGCACTGTGCTTATTCTTATAAAGCAGATCGTCCACGGAAAGCGTCCACTCAGCATCCAGGTCTACAATCGCCAGATCAGCATCGGCCCCAGGTTGGAGCGATCCTTTTAGGGGATACAAGCCAAAAATGCGCGCCGGATTTGTCGACATCATGCGCACAACATCCGGCAGGGGCAAACCACGTTTGTGAACGCCCTCGGTAAGGATGGTCGTCAACATCGTCTGGACACCTGATATGCCACCCCAAGCATTCCAGATATTATCCATGCCGGGTTCTTTATCTTCCCAAAGGCAGGGTGAGTGATCCGAAGCAATTGTATCTACCAGGCCTTCCAAAACGCACTCCCACAATGCTTCAACATCTTCACGCGATCGTAGCGGCGGGGCGCACTTGGCAGCGGGGCCTATTTGTTCAAAATCATTTTCGTCCAAAAAGAGATAATGCGGACAAGTTTCAGAAGTGACCTGAACACCTTTTCTTTTTGCTTCGACAACCGCGCGTATCCCATCTGCAATTGTGATGTGTACAATATGCAAATTACTTTCCGCTACCCCGGCCCAATAGCAAGCTCGCTGAACGGCTTCGAGTTCTGTCGCTGGCGGGCGCGACTCAGACCAGGCAGCCCGGTCAACACACCCCGCATCTCTAATCTGCTGTCCCAGGTAAGCTGTGACATATTCACTTTCGGCGTGAACCCCAACCAGATTTCCGAATTTCTTAGCTTCCAGCAGACCTGCGTAAAGCACATCGTCGTCCACGCGCGGAAAATCATCAATACCGCTATTACTCATAAAAGCCTTAAATGCAATAACGCCTTCATCGTGCAAACCTGAGAGCTCATCTACGTTGTTGTTAATCAGCCCCCCCCAATTTCCATAGTCCACAATAGATTTATTGGCAACAGCTTGACGCTTTTCCCTAAGAAGTTCGCCATTCACTGTTGCCGGGAAGGAATTAAGCGGCATCTCCATAAAGGTGGTAATACCACTTGCCGCAGCAGCCATGCTGCCCGTGTGATAGCCTTCCCAATGTTTACGTCCTGGCTCATTGAAATGAACATGATCATCCACAAGCCCAGGCATTAGTACCTTACCCGCGCAATCGAAAACCTTAGCCGCTTCTATAGTGACATCACCTTTGACAACCTGAACAATCTTTTCACCTTCAACTACAACACCCCCTCGAAAAGTCTCTGATTCTGTTACGATCTGAGCGTTTTTTAGGTATAGGTCTGCCATTTGTTCACTAATCGGTATTTTGAAAGATATTATTAGGCCAAGGGAACCGGAGGTAGGGCAAGCATGTATAACATCCTTGAACCCTACACTCCGTTATCAAATGGTTCCCTATATGTAGGAGAAGAAACACAAATGATCTTTCAAATATTTGGGCGTATTTAGGGGACGATCTTGGTTCCAGTTTCACCCGCCAAAGCGCGCCCGATATTTTCTGGGTTTGTAATGATGGCTTCTTTGCCTCCGCGTTCAATGAACTTTATACAGGCCTGTACCTTAGGAGCCATACTGCCCTTCGCAAAATGAATGCCTTCAGCCAAATAAGCCTTAGCCTCAGTGAAGGTGATCTCATCCAGCCATTTTTCGTCGGGCTTGCCGAAATTCAGGGCAACTTTCTCCACTGCGGTACTGATCAACAGCAATTCTGCGCCAATGGAGTTTGCCAATAACGCGGAAGCGAAATCCTTATCGATCACAGCCGCAATACCTGACAGGTTGCCTTCATCGTCAGCGACCACTGGAATACCACCGCCTCCAACGGTGATTACACAAATCCCGGCGTCGATGAGTTGGACAATCGAGGCTTCTTCAACTACGTGTTTGGGCAAAGGAGAAGGCACAACACGACGCCACCCACGACCGGCATCTTCTACAACAGACCAGCCATCTGCGTTTTTCTTTTCCAGGGCTTCAGCCTCGTCCATGAAGGAGCCAATGGGTTTCGCGGGATCTTGGAATGCGGGGTCTTTGCTATCCACTTCCACCTGTGTAACGATGGTGGCCACATTTTTCTCGATGCCGCGCTTGAGAAACTCATTATGGAGATTCTGCTGTAACATATAACCGGTCGCCCCTTGGGTATCTGCACCACAATATTCGAGCGGCACTTCAGGGATACCTTCGGTTTTGTAAGCAACCTCGGATCGGCGAAGAACAAAACCAACCTGCGGACCATTTCCGTGCCCGATAGCAACCGTCCAACCTTGCTCGATCATTCCGGCAATGTGCTTTGTCGTTTCTGTTACTGCTTTATATTGATCGTGTATCGCTTGGTGGGCTTTATCTTTTACCAGTGAGTTGCCACCAATAGCGATGACTGCTTTTTTCTGGGACATAGCGTTTATTTTCTCCAATTACCTTATTAAAGATATTTTCTCAATTCAACAAGTTCGATGGTCTCCCGCCTAAGTGTTGCTATGGAAAATCGTCTCGCAAATTTACCGCAGAGTGCGCCGAGAACGCTGAGAAAAGCATTTTATGTGACAAAACTCTGCGATCTTTGCGCTCTCCGCGGTTAATTTTTCCAGCAACACCCTACGGGGGGACCACCACAAGTTCTATATACCCAAAACGCTTAGCAGGATCGCCATACGGATCGAAACGCTGTAAGCAATGGCTTCGAAGTACTGCTGGTGCGGAGAAGTATCAATTTTCAGATCCATCTCGCCCGCACGGCGAGGCAGGGTATGGGTCACGCGCACCATCCGACCTGTGTTCTTATAAGCGTTATCCAGCGCATCAAAGCGAACGTAGTAGTTATCCATAATCTCTTTGAACGCATCGGCTTCAGCACCTTGCGGGGCACTGCAACCCGGCAAATAGACTAAGTCCATATCACCGATCATTTCGTTGAAACCATCTTGACTCAGATCAAAGACTTCGGTCACATCACCACCGAATTTATTGATTTTGTCCATCACCAGGGCAGGAGTTCGATATTGCTCGGTCGATGCCAAAATTACTTTCGCTCCTAAGCGAGCCAAGCCAGCAGCCATCGAGTGTCCAGTACGAGCGGCAACCAAATCGGGGCTGGCAACACAAACATTTAGCCCTTCAACACGCCCGTGTGTCCGCCAGAGCGTATAAAGATCCAGCATCGCCTGTGTGGGATGTTCCCAGTGCCCAAAACCGCCGTTAATCACGGGCGATTCAGAATAAGTAGCGCCATCACGCGCTTCTACGTCATTGGGATGTCGCAATACGATCACGTTGGCATATTTCGACATCACTTTCATCATGTCTGCCAAGCTTTCCTCTTTCGCCGCCGACGAAGACACCATGGGATTAGCTTCGGTGATTACCGCGCCATCCAAACGGTGCATGGCCGTTTCAAAACTCATTCGTGTTCTAGTACTAGGTTGGAAGAAAAGTGCCGCCAAGACACTGCCAGACACCAAATCAACCTTGGAGCGATTCCACGGCTCCAGAGCCTTTGCCAATTCAAAGAGGCAATAAATTTGATCGTTGGTAAGGTCATTAATCGAGAGTAAATTTTGCCCCTCAAAATCAATTTCTCTAACAAGCGATTTAAGGGTCTTTATTTTATTCTGCTGTGCGGTCATTTTTTCTCCTCAATATTGTTGTCACACTAAAGAAATGAGTTCAATAGTATTGTATTGATTTCAAATAAGGGTTGAATAATTAAGATATAAGGAATATGTTAAGATGGTTTGCTTCCAGACAAATGCATTCAAAAAGCCTTCGATTTCAAAGCAAAACCCAGTCTAAGTTGTGTATGCGAAACATCTTGCTGCACTCCTTAAATTGGGTAATTTGACGCTACTGAAAATCTAATAAGCTGCTATTGATCTTCTCAGATGAATACCTATAAACCCAAGTAGGCTTCGCGAACGTGGTCATTTTCAAGCATCTCTTCTCCACAACCACTCAGAACTACTTTTCCATTTTCGAGGACAAAAGCCCGGTCAGAAATCTCGCATGATTTTCGAACATTTTGCTCAACTAGCAACACGGTAACACCTAGTTCCTGGTTGATTTGTTGTGCCAGATCGAAAACTTGCTCCACGAGCATTGGGGCCAACCCCAAAGAAGGTTCATCAAGCATTAGCAGCGTAGGCCCAGCCATCAGCCCCCGGCCAATAGCCAGCATTTGCTGCTCCCCTCCAGACAGAGTTCCGGCCAATTGGGTTTGACGTTCTTTCATTTTAGGGAACATTTCAAAGACAGTTCGAATGCATTCTTTTTTGGTATCCAAACTCTTTGTGAGAAAAGCACCCATCATCAGGTTTTCATGTACTGTCATCTTTGGGAAAAGCAGGCGCCCTTCCGGGATATGGATAATGCCTTCAGCCACAATTTTATTGGGTTCTAGTGCGCTGGTATCTTTATCCTGAAAAATGATAGATCCATTACTGGGTTTGAGAATTCCCGAAATCGCTCTTAGTAATGTGGTTTTCCCCGCGCCATTAGCCCCAATAACGGCAACCAACTCACCTTCTTGAATGTCTAAAGAAACATCAAATAGCACCTGAACATCGCCATAGGCTACATCAATTTGATTAATTTGTAACATCGGAAGCTACCTCTCCCAAATATGCATCAATAACAGCTTTGTCTTGAACGATTTGTTCCGGTTTGCCTTCAGCGATCTTCTTGCCATGATGAATCACAACGATGCGGTCTGAAAGCGACATAATCACTTTCATCACATGTTCCACTAAGAGTAAAGCGATTCCCCGCTTGCTGATTTGGCGCACCAATTCAATAATTTCATCTGTTTCTTTTGGGCGCAATCCCGCCATCGCTTCATCAAACAAAATCATCTTGGGTTCAGTTGCTACCACTCTGGCAATTTCCAGGCGTTTACGTCCTGCAACAGAAAGACTTCCAGCCAATTGATCGGTCATTTCATTCATGCCTAAGAAATCTAATATTTCTTGAGCACTCTCCCGAGCTTCGTCGTCATTATTGGTACGGTTGTAAGCCCCAACCATCACGTTATCCAAAACGCTAAGTTGGGCAAACGGCTTGACGACCTGGAAGGTACGCGCCAACCCCAGTTTGCATATGCGATCAGGTCTGAAACCGGTGATGTTTTTCCCATCGAAGGTGACCTGGCCTTCATTAGGGGCGTAGTAACCAGAAATCATATTAAATGCGGTTGTTTTTCCAGCCCCATTTGGCCCTATCAAGCCAAGGATCTCACCTTTTTCAACATGCAAATTAAAATCCTGTACGGCGACGAGTCCACCAAAGCGTTTGGTTAAATTTTGAACTGTTAGGATTACCATAATTTATTCCTCGCAATTATTCGTTTATGAAACGACGGCGCAACTTGAGATAACCCGCGTGAAAAATCCCTGAAACACCCCGCGGCATAAACAATATTGCAGCAATCAGAAAAGAACCATAAACAATGAGGGTTGTTCCACTTCGCTCTGCAGCAAGATATCCACGAATGAATTCAACGATCGGTTTATTGAGCACCCCCCCTAATACTGGCCCAGCCAAACTACCTAAACCTCCGATGATCGGCGCGGCCATGAGTATTTCTACATTCAAACCCAGGTCAAACACCTGAGCGGGTTCAATAAAAGTCACGTACATCACATAGAATCCACCGGCAATGCCAGCCATTGCCGCACCGATGACCACCGCCAGGGTCTTAAACTTGGCGGTATTCACTCCCAGGGCTGCCGCGGCATCTTCATCTTCGCGGATCGCCATAAAGTATTTTCCCATTTTCGACTGGTAGATGCGATATTGCACAATAATACCGATGACAGTCAGTGTCAAAGCAATATACAGGTAGGGTTCTTTGTTGTCAAAGATCATCTTGTCCCAACTTGGGTCGTTGAGTCGAATCCACATCCCTACCGCGCCGCCTACAAATCTCCACTTAATAAACAGTGTTTTCAACGCTACCATCAGCGCGATGGTAAAAAGTGCGAAATAGTCCATTTTCAGGCCGTAACGCAGTGTAATAAAGGAGACAATGACCCCCAGAAAAGCCGCCGCCAGCCCAGCCGCAGGAAGCCCGATCCATGGTGAGATGCCAAATAAATTATTCAAGACAATCGTTGTATATGCCCCAACCGCGAGGAAGCTTATGTGAGCGATCAGCAACTGCCCGGCAAATCCAGCAACAATATTCCAGGATATACCTGCAAAGATATACAACGTTGTCAGGATAATTATGCCCATATAGTAGGGAGACTTAACAACCAAAGGAGAAAGGGCTATCAGACCGAGAATGATGAAACTGATCAGAAGCTGGGTTTTATCCCAATCAAGAATGATTGAACGCAACCAATTTCTAAGCGATTTTCCTGATGTACTCATGCGTTCTTTCCTCCAAATAGACCGGAAGGTTTGAATAACAGAATAAGGATAAAGACGAGCATACTGGCGATAATCTTCACATCACCGCCAAGATAAAAACCGGCAAACGCTTCAACAACACCAATAATCAGGCCACCAAGAAACGCGCCGATGAAGTTGCCCATCGTCCCCAGAACAACAACAACAAATGCAATGACACCAAATGATTGTCCTACGGTGGGAATCATTCGATAGTTTGGAGTAAGCACAACGCCGCCAATAGCCGTAACGGCAGCACCAAGCCCAAATGTGAGCATATAGATAAACTTGACGTCAATCCCCATCAGCAGTGCACCATCGCGTGATTGTGAAACTGCCCGGATTGCACTGCCAGTTTTTGTATGCTGCAAGAATAGGTACAAGAGAAGAGAACTTATCATTGCGGTGAAAAATGCAACCGTTCGGGGGATACTGAAACGGATGCCTCCCCAGACGAATACTTCAGTCTCATAAGGCACATGGATCATTTTGGGTTCCGCAGTCCAGAAAAATTGAATCAGGCCAATCAGCAGCATGGATACGCCCAACAACAAAACAATTTGACTTAACGGGTGAGAATCCAAAACACGCTGCACAAGCCCTCGCTGGATTAGCGCCCCAATAGCAAATACCAGTATCGCTGCTATGGGTATTGATAAATAGGGGTCGAGACCCAGGAGCGTGAATCCCCAAAAGGAAACGTACATCCCCAACATCAAAAATTCACCATGTGCAAAATTTAGGATGATCATGACTCCATAAATCAATGTCAGGCCGATGGCTACAACCGCATAAATTCCCCCAATAAACAAGCCGTTGACAAACATTTGCAGAAATATTTGTAAATCCATTTATCGTCTTCTCCTTAAATTATCTTGGCTAACGGCTCAGCAAGAACTGTCGGAAACCCTGCAACGCAGTGGCAACAACCAGCACAATCCCTTGCATTGCATATTGCCAGTGTATTGGCAGCCCGAGAACAACAACCAGGTTCAACAACAGGATCAGTAAACTAACACCAGCGATCGTCCCATAGAGGTTACCGATACCTCCCATGAAGGTCGTACCGCCTACTACAGTAGCCGCAATCGAATTGAAGTGGTAGTTTTCTCCAATCTTAAGATCAACGTACCCGATATAACCGCTCAAAACCAGCCCTGCAAGAAGAGCCAGCGATGAAATGATCATATGAACGCCAATCACAACAGCATCCACACGGATGCCTGCATAGCGAGCCGCTTGTGGGTTACCTCCAACAGCGTATACCCATCGACCGTAGCGTGTGCGTGTGACGAAAAACAATGCAATTAAATTAACAACCAGCCAGACGGCCAAGGCGGCAGGGATAAAATCACCCAAGATAGGTTCAATACTAAAAGCACGCAACATATCAGGCACCGTGCCACTGACCTGACCTTTAGTATAGGCAAGGCGCGCTCCAGAGATAAACACCATCATACCAAACGTAGCAATAAACGGCGGCACTTGACGTTTGGCAACCAGCAGACCATTGACCAGGCCGATGAAAGCTGCCAGAGCAAAAGCTTGGATCAGAGACACCAATAAAGAATTGCCTGACTCCGTTTGCACCACGATAACAGCCCCCAAGGCCATTACAGCAGCAACTGAGAGGTCAATCGAACGCACCAACAGCGCCAGCGTTTGCCCAACAGAAACGATTCCCAACACGGCAATCTGAATCGCAACTGTCTTTAAATTGATCGGATTATAAAAAGAAGGTGCCACAAAAGCAGCGGTGATTAGCACAATAACAATGGTGATCGGAGCAGCCCACTGGCCAATCAAATCCACCGCACGCACCACCCGCGGCGTAGCTCGAAACTGGATATTTTTGAAGATATTTGTGGTAAGGCTCATATATCTCTCTTTCTCGTTGCCTTATAAGCAGCAACAGCAATCAGCATTACAACACCTAAAACAAGCGTCTGGAAGTATTTATCAATCTGAACTAACACAAAGACATTCGACATCATCGTCAGCAGCAACACACCCCCCAGTGTCCCGACAAGAGATCCTTTACCACCGTAAAGGCTGATGCCACCCAGCGCAACCGCGGCAACCGATTGAAAATCCAGACCTTCGGCAGCAATGGGATCTCCAACCCCCATACGAGCAAGCAACAGCAGCCCGGCCAATGCGGCGGTAAATCCGCTGATGATATAGGCTGTCACAAGCGAGCGGTTGATACGGATCGCTGAGAGACGGGCAATACGCTCCGACCCGCCAACGGCGTAGATAGAACGCCCTGTCCGTGTACGGGTCATCAGCAGCCAAAACAGGATCCAGATCAAACCCATTGCAATGACGTTGATTGGCACAATCCCGATCTTTGCCTGATAGATTTGAAGATATTCGGAAGGCACACCACGGATCGGGGTTGCCGAGATTGCCACATTAACTCCACGCAGAATGCTTGCCATACCCAGCGTGATAATGAAGGGCACAGCATGCGTTCGCGTGATTAAAATACCGTTAAGCATTCCCAACGCCATTCCAATTAATATCCCAACACCAATCAACGGCAAGATCATTGCCGGGTTGCTTCCCGTAAGTGCAAATAGTGTTGCCACTACCAGCGTGACGATGCGCGCAATCTGGGCAACAGACACATCCATGCCACCAGTCAGGATCACCACACTCTGACCAATAGCAAGCAAACCCAGCGCAATAGACTGGCGCAGAATATTCAGAAGATTGTTTGGGCTGCGGAACACATCAGAAACGGTAGCAGTAATTCCACCGACAATCAGGATGATGGCATAAATCAACACTACGGAAATATTCCTGCGCAAGAATGCGATCACCTGTTTCATTATAGATCCATTTGTAGTCGCGGAGGACTCAGCCATTGCCACACTCATAAATAAATCAAACCTCCAGATAATAATTGATGCAAACCTCGGTCACGAGGTGGGCGCTGTTGTTTGAGCATAACTGGCGTCAGTTGCCAGCATCATCACTGCTTCCTCGGAGAATTCACTGCGCGGCAACTCACCTGCAAGACGTCCTTCATAAAATACCAGTATGCGGTCGCACACCCCTAGTAGTTCGGGAAGTTCCGATGATGCCATAATCACGCCGACGCCTTGAGTGGCAAGCTCACGGATGCGGGTATAGATTTCCGCCTTTGCGCCCACATCAATACCGCGCGTCGGTTCGTCGAAGATCACCAGTTTCGGATCAGCTAACAGCCACTTGCCAATCACAATCTTTTGTTGGTTACCACCGCTCAAATTTTCAGCAGTCAGTTCTGCCACTGGCGGACGGATATCCAAATTGCCAATCATGCGCTCCGCGGCTGTTTTTTCCATCCGGCGGTTAATAACACCCCTCTGGGTTAATCGGGTCAAATTTGGCAGCGCCATATTAAAACGCATAGATTGGTTCAAAATAAGTCCGAATAGCTTACGATCCTCCGGTACCAAGACCATTCCTGCATCTGCAGCTGCAGAGGGTGTTTTAGGCGCTGGTTCACCCTGATAGATGATCTCTCCGTTACGGATTCTACCCAACCCAACTAATGTACGACAAACTGTTGTCCGTCCACTGCCCCCTAAACCTGCCATACCAACCACTTCACCCTGGCGCAGATTGAAATTGATGTCAAAAACCACATCCTCAATATCCAGGTTCTTTACCTCAAGTAACGTGTCACCCATTTTTGAATCTACGGGTGGGAACATATCCCGAAGCCGACGACCAACCATCAAACGCACCAGTTCAGTTTCATTTGTTTCAGCAACGTCCTTGGTGGCCATCTTTTGACCATCTTTCAGAACAGTGACGCGGTCAGCGAGTTCGAAGATTTCATTCAGACGATGCGATATATAAATAATTCCACATCCTTCATCTCGCAGCGCTCGGATAACTTTAAAGAGACGTTCCAAATCTCGACTGGGAAGCACAGAAGAAGGCTCATCCATGATCAGTATCTTGGCATTGGTGGAAAGCGCCTTGGCAATTTCAACAATTTGTTGTTCCCCAACTGTCAGGTTTCTGACAAGCGTACCAGGATCGATATGCTGGTGAGCACCCAGCCGCTGTAATAATTCGATTGTTTTTCGTTTACGTTTTCGGATGTCAATTGACAGCCCAAAATTCCTCATGGGGGGATCTGAAAGAAACATATTCTCTGCAACCGTGATTTCCGGCAAGAGGTTGAATTCCTGGTAAACCGCAGCAACTCCCATTCCGCGCGCTTGTTTGGGATGGATGCGTTCAAATTGATTACCATTAATTTCAATAATACCTTCATCGGGAACATAGGCGCCGGTAATGGTTTTGATCAGCGTTGATTTTCCGGCCCCATTCTCTCCTACTAAGGCATGGATCTCACCTGCTTGCAAATCCAACGAGACATCGTCCAGCGCGTGCGTCCCCCCAAATACCTTTTGGATATTATTCAGCGAAAGTAGAGTATTATTAGATAGGTTTTTGCGTTCAGAATTTATCATAGCACTTCCCGACTTCAATAGAAGATTATATCCCTAAAACTCTTAACCTTTCCATTCTATCACTTATCGTAAATATGCCTGCTGAGTACGAGAAAACCCAGCAGGCATATACTACGGTTTCAAAAATGGTTGACTACTTGCGCTCGAAACCACCATCGATATAGTACTGAATATCAACGGAAATGGGTGGAATGAAATCATCATTCAATTCGGGCACATACCAATCCTGATCTGTATCCTCATGTGAATAAGGATCAGCTCCATCCATCAAAGTTCGCAAGCTGATGAATTTGGTGACGCCTTCCTTGCCTTGCAGGATGTCCACTGCAGTTTGCAGGCAGTATTTGGACATTGAAGGTGGATCTGGCGAGCCAATGAATTCAAGGCCATATTCTTGCGCCAGGCGCAGGAAGCCGTTAGGTACGTTGACCATGCCGAACTTGGGGAAAGCTACACCGGCATCTTCATAAGCCAGCGCAGCGCCCAATGCCATTTCACCACCACCTGCCCAAACACCAGCGATGTCAGAGTGACCGGCCATCAGCGCTTCCATCTTCTGCTTTGCATCGGCTATATTCCAGCCGGAATATTCTTCTGCAACCACTTCGATGCCAGGATAGGTCGCCAGCGCATCTAGCGCCGCTGCTCTCCAGGTCTCGGTGGAGTCAACCCCAGCGATACCGTTGAAGAAGACGACTTTGCCTTCGCCGCCAATCATTTCTGCCAGACCAATACCGGATTTGTAGGCAACTTCATAGAAGTCGACATCAACACGGGATGTGAAAGCATCGCTTTCGATACCATTGGCACACAGAACAACCGGGATACCCTCATTGATCGCCTGTTCGATGACTGCAACGCTGGCTGCTCTACCCAGTGGCTCAACAACGATGGCATCTGGCTGCTGGATGATGAAGTTTTCGATGTCGCTGATTTGCTGGTTTGCGTCATTGGTGATGGCCTCGATCAGCGGTTCTGCAAGCACACCCGCGGCCAGTAGTTCTTCGCCATGGGCTGAAATGGAGACATTGTAGGTGTTACCCCAACCATTGCTGGAGTCTTGCTGTGAGACAGCAATTACATAGGGGCCTTCTTTGGCATACACAGAAGTATCAACAACGGTTGCGGCATCCGCCAAAATTGCCTGGGAGTAATCTGAGGCAAGGGCAGCTTCGTTCACTGCATCCGAGTTGACAACATCCATAATGCTTCCAGAAGCGGGGGCTTCAACTTCTGTGTACTCAATTCCTTCGCGGTTTTCCCAACCGGGGACAGGCCACAGGGGTTCAGCTGCTGCCAGGTTTTCGGGCCAAATCGCAACCATCTGACCTTCTTGCCACTGGCCGATAACCGTTGAAGCCTGCTCAAGCCGTCCACTCTCGTCAAACGAAGCCTCTGCCCATTGGAAGCCCCACTTCCCTTCGCCATCCGTGAAGGTGGTGGTGCGCAATGTTTCGGCAATCACTTTCGGATCTGTAGAGCATGCTTCTTCCAAGGCATCCGCTAACAACCAGGTTGTTGCATAGGTGGTGTTGTACGTGCCGCCGAGCTCTTGCCCGGTGTATGCCTGGAATGCCTGCTTGAAATCTTCGCTAACAGGCAATTGGCTGACCGGTGCGAAGTCCATGGTGAAGATGATACCTTCGGCCAGAGGAGCAGTCACTTCATTCAAGAAGAAGGTGCTCGCAAAACCAGAACCCAGGGAGATGATTCCCATCTTGGGGTAGTAGCCCATTTCTTTGGCTTGCTTGACCAGCGTCGGGGCCTGATTGTTCCCAAGCAAGAACCAAACATCGGGATCAAGCTGCTTGACACGTAAAATCGTGTCGGTGAAGTCCTGAGCGCTGCCTTCGTAGGTGAAGTTCCCCAAAAGTTCAAGGCCTTCTGCTTCGATACCATGCAGCCAAGTTTCTTCAACCTCGATACCAAACGAGAAGTTCGGTACCGTCACAACTGCGGTCTGAGCGCCTTGAGCCTTAGCCCAAGCTACGTCATTAGCACCCCAGTCTTGCAGGGTGGATACTGTCTGGAAGACATATTCCAAACCGCGGCTGGTAATTGTTCCGTCCAGTGCGTTAGGAACGAGATAGGGCACTTCGTACTTTTCAGAAATTTCTGAAGCAGGAAGTGTTGTTCCACTAAGCGCAGACCCCATCACCACTACAACACCTTCTTTGGTAACCAGGCGCTCCATTTCAGAGTTGGCAGCCTCGGCTACACCTTCGGTATCGCCATTGACCAACTCAAGCTGGGCACCACCGAGACATGCAATACCACCAGCAGCGTTGATCTCGTCAATCGCCATCTGATGAGATTTGATGTAGGGATCACCTGCCCAACCTGCGTCGGGACCAGTCAGGGGATACAGCGCACCAACTTTGATCACATCCACTGCTTCAGCAACTTCTTCCACAGATTCTTCCATAGCTTCTTCTTCAGCAGGCGCAGCTTCTTCAGCAGGCTCAGCTGGCTGGCAAGCCGCGAATACAATCGAAGCAACCAGCAAGAAAGCTATCAATAAAGGAAACTTTTTAAATTTCTTCACATTACACTCCTTAGGATAATTTGTAATACATGTGAACGAGCTTAGTAAAACATCTTATGATTTTCAAATATCTCGCTAGCGCACCTCCTTCATTCCTTTGATCTCATCGGTAATTCGCAATCTTTTTTCTTCATAAGCGAATATCCAACTAAAACCAGAATTTTCCATTCTCTTTGAGAAATGTATCACATGACCAATCATGAACGCATAAGGAACGCATAAAGAAAATATCAAGATCGCCGTTTTTGGATAAAAATTCGCGTTCTTCTCCCCCAACATCAAACACCATATCTATCCTTGGGGGCGATAGACATCTTGAAATTTCCCAGAAATACCAATCAGTGGTTTATAACCGGGTTTTGCATATACTCGCTTTTTACTAGTAGAAATACCATATCCAACCAGTCCCTCTAATAATTTCAAAGCACCAACAACGCCATCCAAAACCGGTATACCAAGTTCTTCCTGTAGTCGTTTATCCAATCCAGCCATGCCTGCGCATCCCAAACAGATCACTTCCGCATCATCTTCCACTATTGCCAGTTGGGCGGTTTTTAAGATCATCTGATAAGTCTCTTCAGGGCTAGCAGATTCGAGCGCCAACACAGGCATTCGCGTGGAACGAACTGATGCACACCGTTCGGCTAATCCATAACGCCGGACAGCATCCCAAAGTAAGGGTTCCCACTCTTCATTAGTTGTGACAATACTAAATTTATACCCCACCATGCAAGCAATATACATGGATGCTTCGGCAATCCCTAATACCGGCTTTTCGGTAATTTCACGTAACGCATAAATGGTTGGATGATCGCTATAACAGGCAATCACAAATGCATCAAATTTATCTAAATTTGCGATAGCTACATCTAACGTACCAAGTGAACTCAATAACTCATCATATATACTCTCTATGGATTTTGGCCCAGTGTTTGGGTTTACCGCAACAGGGTTTGTTGTCGGCAAGGCAAAATCGTTAGCGATCTTTTGAATTCGATTGGTGAATTCTTCTGATGTGTTAGGGTTAATGAGTAATATGTTCACAATATCCTTCTTTCTTCTTTATGTTCTCTTTGTGGTTAACTTTACGCAAAAAGGATCAGATAGGCATAAGGGATCAATCAAGAAATCGTAAAATCCCCCATAAAAAAACATCTACACGGGCATATGTAGATGTCTATGAAAGGCCAGCATGATGCCATCACTTGTCAATGGCAAACCTGTATCCAATTCGGGGTTCCGTCAATATGTAGGTAGGGTGTGCCGGATCGGCTTCAACTTTCTTTCGGATTTGGGATACAAAAACACGTAAATACTCCCGCTCATCGCCATATTCTGGCCCCCATATCTTTCGTAATAATTCGCGGTGAGTGATAACCCTTCCCTGATTCTTGGCGAGGTAATAAAGCAAATCATACTCCAGCGGTGTGAGGTGAATAGTCTCACCATTAATTTTCACTTGTCGAGCGTCAACATCGATGAGTAAATCCCCCGAAATCATAATTTTTCTCTCATCGCTACCAACTGAAGGCTGTGAAGACCACCTACGCAGCGCAGCACGAACCCTGGCAAGAAATTCCCCCATACCGAAGGGCATTACCAGATAGTCGTCAGCCCCTAAGTCCAGGGCCTGAATTTTCAAGTTTTCAGAACCAACCGCAGATAGAACAATGATCGGCGCTTCACTATTTTTTCGTATTTCCTGAACAATATCTAAACCATTGACTTCAAGTGTTTCAAAATCAAGATTTATAACGAAAAGACTTGTATCCGGTTTCGCAATGAAATGCGAAGCTTCTTTATCATCCAATGCTATGATTACTTCATAACCTCGACTAATTAGACTGCTGCGTAATGAACGCAGCAGATTCAACTCATCGCTAATAAGAAGGATAGTTTTTTCTATCATAAATCCAATGGGTCACTGTTCAGAATTAGAGATAGTAATCTGCATCCCACGTACTAACAACTACGCTTCACTAGCGGTATCATCATGCGAATACCAAGGGCTTCTTCCAAAGAAGTTGATATTTGAATAGATAGCAATTCAAATATTTTGCGAATAACATAAAGTTGAAGTTTTCTTGTTGGGCGCAAACACACATTCTGAAGGAACTCACTTGCTTCATGGGAGAAAACTTTCAACAACATACGTTGCATATCTGCGCTTATTTCCTTGATATCAACATGCCAATGATTCTGGGACTCTGTAGCAAGTATGTTGAATCCCTGTGGAAACACCTGAGTCTCCAAGAAAAGCTCAAATAGCATAACAAGAGCAATAGAAAGATATTCATAGTCGATGCAGGCTGGCTTCCCTGACGCATGAATACTCAGATCAAGAGATACTTCAGGATAAATTTTATTAACTTTTCTATTTACAAATGAAAGCACTTCAGGAATTTCGATTGGCTCTGGGTTAAGTGCAAAAGTATCAGCTTCAATTTTGGAAACCAACGTCAAGAGCATCACGTGCTTTGATACCTGGTCTGTGCTATTCTCAATGATCTCTAGAAGTTCGTGCTGAGTTGATACATCTAAAATTATGTCATACCCTAGCAAACTCGAAACCGAAGCCTTGATTGCCGCTGATGAAACCTGCATCTTCTTAGAAAGTTCAACAAGTAAAGACCACAACGCCTGATTCGTCATACGCAGGTGTTCAATTTCCTGGTATAGGCTCTGCTCTTTTATATTTTCATCAAGTTGAGAGTTCATCCTTGAACTTTGGGTTTTTGCCATGACATATTACCTTAGTTGAATTTTTATTTAGCACTCGCTTGTGAAACAGGGAGAATTACCTGGCCAATATCGCGGTTAAATCAATTGCTGGATTATGATCTCCCATCCATAAGCCACTTTCCTTCTTTAGCGTTGATTTCAGTTTACCAAGGGTGGTAATGATCACCTGAGAGCCTTCGCTCTGAAGATATTTATTCGCAGACTGCAATTTCCTTACTACCATATCGGAAGAGATCGTCTTGCTTTCTAATGTCCTACCAACATCTTTACGTGCCATATAGCAATAACCATTAATATCAATTCCAGACGATATGAATTTAGTATCATCTTCAACAATCATTAACAGTAACTGTGCATCAAGTTGATGCGCTAGCATACATGCTACACGATCTGTATCAACTACTGCTTCAACCCCTTCCAATAATCCTTGTTCGTTTTCAATCACTGGTACACCTCCTCCCCCTGCAGTGATGACGATTGATCCCGATTGAACCAATTGCCGAATGCCTTCGATCTCCACGATCTCTTTTGGGGGAGGAGAAGTCACTACACGTCGATAACCATAACCAGGTTCTTCAACAATATCCCATCCATAAACTTGACGTCGCTGTTCCGCTTTGTTGCGATCCAACCAGGGTCCAATCTGTTTATTTCGCTCCTCATTATGCTTACTATCAGAGCTGATAATCGTCTGTGTAACAATTGGCATCACTTTGCGTTCAATATGATTTTGCCGCAAAATATTCGTGATTGATTGGCTTAGCATGTACCCTGTCGCGCCCTGGGTATCCGCTCCACATACATCTAAAGGGATCTGATGGAGAATATGACTAGCCAATTCAGACCTAAAAAGAACATAACCAACTTGTGGTTTATTACCATGCATGATGGCAACATTCAATTCACTAGAAAATATTGGCTTTAGGCCCTCCGCCAGCAACAGCGCGCTATTTTTTTGATCAATTATTTTTGATTCATAGCTACCTGCCAGTACTTCCCCATTCACGAGAATAACGATCGCTTTGCTCATTTGTTTATCTCCGAGATTTTGAAAGCAAAATTGCATATTGACTGGAATAACACATTTACTACCTCTGAATAATATTCCCAGTCCTTATTTCGAATATTCGAAATATCACTTAATCTGTTCTTGGGAATTAAGATTATTCCCACTGGACAAGCCTCTGCCAAGGCAACACCATCAAAGCTAACCATAGAAACTGTCCGCTTTGGTATAAAGCCAAGAGAGTCTACGGCTTGTATAATGGCTTCTTGAAGTTTTGCACTCATTGTAACTGGATTTCTTTTTTTAAGAGATTCGAATTCATACCCCAAACCATATTTCGCAGCCTCTGATTTTCCAAGTTTTATTAGTTCGGTTTCTACGTCAAGCACAGCAGAATCTGATGTCCTAAACTCATAAAACACATCGACTCTTGATGGAACACTACCACTTTCACCTGGTAAAAATTCCATTCCGCTGACATTGAAAGTGCAATCTTTAAACCTTTCTGCAATTAGTTGATGGGCAGACAAAGCAAAAGCAGATGCCCCTATTGAAGCATCGCGTCTATTTTTCATTGTGGTAATTGCTGAAAAGCTATCATCTCCACGAAAAGTTGCGCGGTAGTTTCTCTTGCCAGCAACCTGAGATACGATGCCTATCATTTTCTGATCGCAATCCATGGAATGACTCCGATCAATGTTTATACCAATAAATCCAGCATATCTGTCAATGTTTCGATTTGCTTGGATTATGTCATCTTCATCCAAGTCATACAAATCCAACCCCTTTAGAAATTCAGGATCAAATCTGGCGATATCGTCAAATGAATTCGGGGTTATTTTTCCTGCCAATGTATCACTACCCAATCGGATATTTTGAGTACCTATCGGACCAGTAAAATCTATCGCTTCTAAATGAAAAGGCAATCGTAGCTCTTTTTCCTTTACTGCTCGTAAAACTTCTAAAGCTAACAATACTCCTAAAGATTCGTCATAACGGCCCACCAATGGATCGAAATCTAAATGAGAGCCAATGAATAGAGTTTTCGCTCCACTTGGTCCACAACCAAGAAATGCAGAATGATTTCTTACACTGTCAACACGAAACTCAAGATCAGCATCAATTGCTTTTTTCCTAAACCACTCACGAATAATTTGATGATCATCACTAAACGTTCTTCGAAAATTCACTTTATCATCGTTTGAAGCTAGCTCTGCTAATTCGGCCAAGTTATCATGAAGCCGGTTAGGATCAACTCGAATTCTTTCATAACCGTAATTTTTCATACGCTACTCTACTGAAAGTAATATCCAAAATATTTATTTGACAATCCAACGGCTTTATAAGTAGTCGGGAGACATTATACCATTGCGCTACTACAAGCTTTGGAGAGGTCAGACTAAGCACTGATTATCTACAAGGTACTATACAAAAAATCCCTTATGGATGTGTATGCACTCCTTTAACAGCAAGTGATAAATTTGTAAACAATTGCTTGAAAAATAGATTAACCACTTTGACCCAAAACATTGGTCGTAAAATTCTGCGTTTTCTCCAGAAGGTAAAGTACCACCGGCAGAGTTGGTGGAATGATGTAAAGGATATTTAGGTTAAACTGGAAGCATTAGCCGGGTATTGAATACCATTCCGGTTTGTCGATTATCTAAGCATCTACAACGATGTACTCATGGAGCAACTGGCCGATAACGGTGATGGCTTCTATGCCTATGTGGATACGCTCAAGGAGGCCGAAAACTTGTTCGTTGAAAATTTGACCAGCACCTTGCAGACCATTGCTATGGATGCCAAAATCCAGGTAGAGTTCAACCCCGAGGTGGTCGCACGCTACCGCTTGGTCGGCTTCGAAAACCGCGCCATCGCTGATGAATCATTCCGTGACGACCGCGTGGACGCTGGAGAGATCGGCGCCGGGCACAGTGTCACAGCGTTATATGAAATCAAACTCCACGAGGACGCCCAGGGCCGCATCGCCACCGTCTTCCTACGTTGGGAAGATCCTGATACCCACAGAGTGAGAGAAATCAACCAGAATATTACCGTCGATGATCTAGCCGATTCATTTCACGAAGCCTCACCCTACTTCCAATGGGATATTGTCGTCGCTGAATTCGCCGAAATACTGCGAGAGAGTTACTGGGCACAAAACAGTTCCCTCACCGATATATTGGAAGAAGCCCAGTGGGTAAGTTGGTATCTGGATGATGACATCGAGAGGCGCGAATTCGTCGAAATGGTGCGCCAAGCCCAAGAGTTAGCAGGGTATTAAGAGAACAGCATTCCTATTCATAGCCAAACTGCCCCTTCTCAAAACTGTCACTCTTTGATAAGATAGCCGCCTTGCGAGATGACCCCGGTCTGATAGCCGGGGTCATTGTGCGTATGATAGGAAAATGATTATGAAAGTTGAACGAACAGATCTACGAAATATCGCCATCATTGCCCATGTTGATCATGGCAAAACCACGTTAGTCGATGGCTTACTCAAACAGGCGCGCGTCTTTCGAGAAAATCAACAGGTTCTCGAGCGGGTTATGGACTCAAATGACCTGGAACGCGAGCGTGGTATTACCATCCTGGCGAAGAATACTGCCATCGAAGTTTGGGACGAATCCACCCAGCAGCAGGTGAAGATCAATATCGTCGATACGCCCGGCCATGCCGATTTTGGCGGCGAGGTCGAACGGGTAATGAATATGGTCGATGGTGTGCTTTTGCTGGTTGACGCAGCCGAAGGCCCGATGCCGCAAACCCGCTTCGTGCTCAAGAAGGCGTTAGAAATGGGCCACCGCGCTATTGTTGTGATCAACAAAGTTGACCGTACCGGCGCTGACCCCGAACGGGTTCTCAACCAAACCTTTGATCTGTTCATCGAACTTGGTGCCACAGACGAACAGGCTGACTTCCCTGTGATCTATGCTAATGCTGTCACAGCTCAGGCTAGCCTGACCCCAGAGTTGAGTCCCAATTTACAACCACTCTTTGAAGTCATCAAGGAGCATATCCCCTCCCCCACAGTAGATCCAGATGCCCCGCTGCAAATGCTGGTTACCACCCTGGGCTACGATGAATACCGCGGCGTTACAGCGGTAGGCCGCATTTTTGCCGGAAAAATAGTCGCAGGTCAGAAACTTGCTCGTATTCAAGTTTCTGGTGAAATCCTACCTGAACAGGCCCGCTATTTATATGTTCACCAGGGATTAGATCAGGTCGAAGTCGAGGGTGCTGAAGCTGGTGAGATTATCTCCCTGGCAGGATTAGAAGGGATCTCCATCGGGGAAACCCTGGCCGATCCTGAACAACCGCTTGCTTTGCCTTCGATCAAAGTCGAAGAACCCACCGTCCACATGACATTCGGTGTCAACACATCACCATTCTCCGGACGAGAAGGACGCTGGGGAACATCGCGAAAAATCCGCGAACGTCTATTTGAAGAGCTGCGATCTAATGTCGCTTTACGTGTGGCTGAAACCGACAGTTCAGATACATTCCTGGTTTCAGGGCGCGGTGAATTGCACTTAGCCATCCTCATCGAAACCATGCGCCGTGAAGGCTACGAATTTCAGGTATCACGTCCCAATGTAATTCTGCGCAGCGATGCTCAAGGAAAAACACAAGAACCGTTTGAAGAAGTGTATATCGAAACAAACGCAGAGAGTGCCGGAACAATTGTTGAGATGCTGGGATCGCGCCGCGGCCAAATGTTGGATATGCGGAATCAGGCTGATCAGAGTGTATTAATTAAATTCTTGGTGCCTACACGCGGGCTGCTGGGCTTTCGTTCAAGTTTTCTAACAGCCACACGCGGAGCCGGTGTGATGCACACTCTCTTTCATGACTACTTACCCATGGCTGGCCCAATCCATGGGCGCGCTTCGGGTTCGCTGGTTTCCTGGGAACATGGAATCACTACAACCTTCGGATTGAAAAATGCCGAGGAACGCGGCATGCTGTTCTGTGAACCGGGCATGGATGTATATGCTGGCATGGTGGTCGGTGAACATCAACGCTCCGGTGATCTGGATGTCAATGTTTGCAAGAAAAAGCATCTTACTAATATGCGCGCCGCCAGCGCGGATATTGAAGTCCGTCTGACCCCCCCACGCAGAATGAGTCTGGATGATGCCATTGAATATCTTTCAGACGATGAACTTCTGGAAGTAACGCCTAAGAATTTCCGTATTCGCAAGAGAGTTCTATCGGCCAAAGAACGTGGGCGTATCAATAAGAATTCAAAAAAGCATTTGATAGGGCAGTAGGATAAATCTACCGTTCGTCTGCACCTACATTAGGAGTTGTGTCTTGTAGGCGCGAGTCACCGTTCAATTGCGTTTATAAAAATCGAGAAAATAAATGCGAAACTCCCTGAGATGTCAAACTCAGGGAGTTTTTTAACTATTAGGAATCAAGGGTCGGGTGGTAGGAAATATCAGTCCAGTCTGGTATTAGCGGGATCGGAATGGGCAGCTTCATCCAAAGCCTTTTGCAATTCTTCATTAAAAATGACCCCTGAAAGGTGCATCAGGTTCTCAACCCCATCTTTTGGTCGGGTTGGCTTCATCGACGCCAAGCAGGGGTAATGCAAGCAAATCAACCCACCCTGGGGAACAGCTTCTTCAGCCGGGATGCCGCGCAGTCGCTCAGCCGCATATTGGCTGGAACCACAAGCCGCCCCGCGTTCGATGATCACATCTTCAATTACTTGATTTTCATCCAGAGTGACTCGCAACTGTGGCCGACCAAAATGCTGGATGAAGGTCTTCAAGAGTTCCAATTGCTTGGGTTGTAAATCTGGCTGTTCAGTGATCAGTTCTTCGGTAAGGGTGCAGAAGGGTTCAGGAAAAACTACCGCAGCAGCCAAGGCGTGGCATTCGCGGCGCAATTGGCCGCGTAAACCTGTTGGAATCCAGGCATTGTTGTCAATCGGTGCAACCACCACGCCCGCTCCGCTCAATCGGACCGCACCCGGCATCAGTTGGGCAGCCTGGGAAGTCTCTGCCAGGTACAGCAATAGATCGGCCGCGGGGAAATCTACGGGCAAGAACTCTTCGGGGTCATCCACAATTACTGGTAATTCGCTTGGTAAGATGATGGTTTTCACTTGCCAGCTTTTGGGTGCCCTAAACTTCAGGTTATCGACAATCCGCTGGCCATAGGCGCCTTGATGAAGAATTAATATGTCCATTAGGCAGTATTATCTCTAATAATTGCCCAGGTGACAACCGTTTGTCTGTACGAGAACCGCGCTATAACTGATAAATCTTGCAACGCCCGCACAGATACCGGAGAGATTCGCACCGGGTGCAAGAGCTATCTGGATATAAATACAAGAATTAGAAACAGGAACGCGGATTACACTATTTCGCGTTCCTGTTTCGATTAGTTTTCATTTATCCCTAAGGACATATAATTCGCATTGTGCAGTGCGCGTCAGGGTCAGCAATCTCGCTGCCACTGGGAAACATTTTCCCATAGCTAATAGACACACAAGCACTGACTTCCCCACAGTCGCTCCATCCCTTGGTGTCATCATAGGAGACGATCTCAAACGTTACACCAGGGGTATACTAATCGCGAATAGGATTTGTGAGAATTAGGATGATTGAGGAGCCTGCC